>CAIPMW010000045.1 GCA_903866255.1 uncultured Chlorobiaceae bacterium
CAGAAAGCTTGTGCTCGGAAAAATAGTTATAATTACAACTTGCATTCTCTTGGAAATCAGGGATAAATATATGGTAACGTATTTTATTTTATAAATATATTTCTTTCATCGTTATATTTCTCCCGGGAAATCAGGATACAAAAAGTGGCCAAGATTTAAGTTGGTAACCTTGAATGTTCATGCAGCGGAGAGGCTCGGGCGCTCCGCAGGGTGTACGGTAAACTTTATCAAGCGTACTGCAAGCCTAACGAATGATGCTTGCAATCCAAGGTAAAAAATAAGAAATATTCCTTTAATCCACAATGTACTTCTTTTGGAACGACCTAACCTGTAAGAAAATATCTTCATATTTTACACTCCGCCGGAGCCGTTCAACAAAGATATTGTCCATTGCCCGGCATAATTCATTAAAACGAACTATTTTTTTTATGCCACTATTTTCTTAATATGGCGACTTGTTCTTTCGTCGTAACTGGTGCCGGCTTGAAAGCCGGAGAATAGGGAAGTACGTGAGAATCGTACACTGTACCCGCAACTGTACAACGGTTAACCAACAGAGCTTTGCATTGCCATAATGCACTGGTTTTGATAGTCGTCGTTTCAGGTCACTGCACTCTTTTCCTCCCTCGAAAAGTGCGGGAAGGCCGAAACGGAAACAAACCGTGATAGTCAGGAGACCTGCCAGTTATTATTTGCATGAATACAATCGGACTACGGGCTATAGTCGGGGCAAAGCTGTACCACTTTTTGCATTGCAATACTTCAATGCTCATATCGTTACCTATGCCTTTTGCTTACCCCTGTCAGTTGATCTATTTCTCAAACTGAAAACAGGTTATTTCAATGAACAAAAAAGTATTTCTTGTTGTCATGGCTGGCCTGCTGTGCAGCAAAGGGCTTCTGGCTGAAGAGCAGCCAAAAAGCTTTCTCGGAGAAGAGATGGTGGTGACTGCTACCAAAACCTTCAACTCTGTCAGCGATGCGGGTGGCGCATCAGTTACCGTTATTACCGCTGAAGAGATCAAGGCATCGGGGAAAAACAGTGTTGAAGAACTTCTCAAGGGAACGATTGGTCTTGATGTGGTCACCTATGGTGGTCTGGGTGCCCAGGAAAGCCTCTTTATCAGGGGGGGGGATGCAAAAAATACCCTTGTCCTGCTTGATGGAGTTTCGGTTAATGATCCATCAACAATCAGCAGAACGGCAAATATATCCCATCTTACCCTTGATAATATCGAGAGAATCGAGGTTGTTCGAGGTCCGTTGAGTGTCTTGTACGGAAGCAATGCCATGGCGGGTGTTATCAATATCATTACCAGAAAGGGGCAGGGGCCTCTTAAAGCTTATGCCAGCGCTGAAGGAGGTTCTTACGGTACCTGGAAGGTTACCGGGGGTGTTAACATCAAAACAGGAAACTCAGGGTATGCAGCATCGATCTCCCGGCAACAGTCGAATGGATTCTCCTTTGCCGACGACAGAAATCAGCGGATACCTCATAACGGCAATACCAGTGAGAAAGACAGTTATGAAAATACCACCCTTTCTGCCTCCTGGTTCTATGAGTTCTCGCCAAAAAGCGTACTCGAAACAACGCTGCGATATACCAGAGCAGCGGTGAAGTATGACGATAATGTCAACGGTTATACTGGTGACCGTTTTAATTTTAACATGACAACCTTCGCTTCAGAGGCAGATCCTTATGGTTTGAAGGAGAGGCATAACGATAACCAGCAATATGTCGGGCGCGTAGCTTGGAAAAATACCGGAAAGGTTGTTGCTTCAACGCTCTTTGTCCAGTTTTCTGATGAGGGACGGAGCGATTTCAACAATAATGGTCATAAAGAAACCACCTATAATGGAGGCAGTTATGAGGCAGGGTGGCAGGGTGATCTGCATCTTGCTGATTCAAATACTTTGACTGTTGGTGTCTCCGGAAAAAACGAGACAATGACCTATAATGCCTATGCTTGGGTTGCACCGGTAATCGACAGGGGAATGCTCTCATGGAATGGTTGGCTGCAGGATCAATGGAGCATCTCCGGCGTGAAACTGGTCGGAGGTATTCGTTATGAGGGGAATGAGATGTTTGGCAATAAAGTGACAGCGCGGATTGCACCCTCGTACACTATTGGTACGACGGTATTCAAGGCGAGCTATGGCACAGGGTTTCTTGCTCCATCACTCTATCAGCTCTATTCCGAGTATGGATTACAGACGCTTAAGCCGGAAAGCAGCCGAGGTATGGATGCTGGCATTGAGCAACTTCTATTGGCAAACCTCAGGGCAGGAGTCACCTGGTTTCATACCATTTATGACAACAGGATTGATTTTGATCCGCTTGCGGGCCCATTGGAATATGGTTGGCCAAAAGGGCAATATTATCAGCCATCAGGTGAGTCGAAATCGAGGGGTATTGAGAGTTTTATCGAGTGGACTCCGCTTGCCGAGCTGCAGTTTGCTATGAACTATACCTACAATAAAACGCAAAATCCCTACGGCGTTGCATTGGTTCGTCGTCCTGAAAACAAAGCTGGCTTGACAGGGACGTACCGTTTCGGAAAAAAAGGTTCACTCAGCGCAACGGCACAATGGGTTGGCGAACGAAGTGAGGTTCCCTCTGCAAAAGATAGTAATGGCGATATTGTTGGCACACTGCCTGACTATTTTCTTCTCAATCTGGCCGGTTCATACAATGTCAGCAAACAGGTCGAATTGTATGGGCGAATCGATAATCTGTTCGACACCTGGTACGAAGAGGCCTGGGGATATGCAACTCCCGGGCGCTCTGCCTATGCCGGAATCAAGTTAATGTTTTAATCTGGAGTATTTTTCAGCATACAAATCCTCTTCAAATTGCTGTGTCTGGAAACGTTCTGCGCCCTTTGCCAAATTGAAAGCCTTGTGATTTTTCTTATCTTCTCGACGCACCTCTTTTGGAGAATTGCCCATGATCTTTTATAAGCTCTTTCGATGAGATGTCTGATGTGCCCTTGATGGAGTAAATGTCGGGGTAGTGAGTCATTGTTGAGCCCGGTAGTGCGGCAAATTGTAGAGCAGGACGCAAAAGTATTGGGGGTAAAATGAAAATAATCAAGAGGGAGCGTCTGGTATGGCAGAGATTGTTGGAGGAACATACAGGCTTGTCAGTCCTTACAGTCCGGCAGGTGATCAGCCCAAAGCCATTGATGCGCTCCGAGAAGGTGTGCTGTCGGGGAATCCCTGTCAGACGCTGCTTGGGGTGACCGGTTCCGGAAAAACCTTTACCATCTCCAGCGTCATCGCGCAGGTCAACAAACCGGTGCTGGTGATGAGCCACAATAAGACGCTTGCGGCTCAGCTCTACGGGGAGCTCAAGCAATTTTTCCCTGATAATGCGGTCGAGTACTTTATCAGCTACTATGATTTTTATCAGCCGGAGGCCTACCTTCCCTCTCTTGACAAGTATATCGCCAAAGATCTTCGCATCAACGATGAGATTGAACGGCTGCGGCTGAAGGCGACCAGCGCCCTGCTCAGCGGCAGGAAGGATGTGATTGTGGTGAGCTCGGTGAGTTGCATTTACGGTCTGGGTTCCCCTGAGGACTGGAAAGCGCAGATTATCGAACTCAGTGCCGGTATGGAGAAAGATCGCGATGTTTTTCTCAAAGAGCTGATTGCGCTCCACTATATTCGCGATGATGTGCAACCAACATCCGGCAAGTTCCGGGTCAGGGGAGACAGCATTGATTTGGTGCCTGCGCATGACGAGCTGGCACTCAGAATCGAGTTTTTCGGATCCGGGATTGAAAGTATACAAACCTTTGATATTCATACCGGAGAGGTGCTTGGGGTTGATGACTACGCCTTCATCTATCCAGCCCGGCAGTTTGTTGCCGATGAGGAGAAGCTCAAGGTGGCGATGCTTGCCATTGAAAACGAGCTGGCGGAGCGGTTGAACTATTATCGTGCTGAAAACCGTTTTCTCGAAGCTCGCCGGATTGAAGAGCGCACTCGTTATGATCTTGAGATGATGAAAGAGCTTGGCTACTGCTCCGGTATCGAGAATTACTCACGCCATCTCTCAGGACGCCCTGCAGGAGAACGTCCCATCTGCCTCCTCGACTATTTTCCAAAGGACTATCTGGTGGTGGTTGATGAGTCGCATGTGACGTTGCCGCAGATACGCGGAATGTACGGTGGCGATCGGTCACGCAAAACCATTCTGGTCGAACATGGCTTCAGGCTTCCCTCAGCGCTCGACAACCGACCACTTCGCTTTGAGGAGTTTGAAGAGATGGTGAAGCAGGTTATCTGTGTCAGTGCCACTCCCGGTGATCACGAACTGCTCCGTTCGGGTGGAGAGGTGGTTGAGCTGCTTGTTCGTCCTACCGGTCTGCTGGACCCGCCGGTTGAGGTGCGTCCGATCAGCGGTCAGATCGACAACCTCATGGCTGAAATTCGTCTGCACACTGGCAAAGGGCACAAGGCGCTGGTGATGACCCTCACCAAAAGAATGTCAGAGGATCTGCACGACTTTTTCAGAAAAGCTGGCATTCGTTCACGCTACCTCCATTCAGAGATCAAAAGTCTGGAGCGAATCCAGATTCTCCGTGAACTCAGGACGGGAGATATTGATGTGCTGGTCGGAGTTAACCTGCTACGCGAAGGGCTGGATTTGCCGGAAGTCTCCCTGGTGGCAATTCTTGATGCCGACAAGGAGGGTTTTTTGCGCAACACCCGTTCGCTGATGCAGATTGCTGGAAGGGCAGCCCGCAATCTTGATGGATTTGTTGTGCTCTATGCGGATGTGATCACCCGATCTATTCGGGAGGTGCTCGACGAAACCGCCAGGCGTCGTACCATCCAGCAGTGCTACAACGAAGAGCACGGTATAACGCCCCGTTCAATCATCAAATCGGTTGACCAGATTCTTGATACCACCGGTGTGGCCGATGCCGAGGAGCGTTACCGTAGACGGCGTTTCGGCCTTGAAGCCAAGCCGGAGCGCGTTTTTTCAGGGCTTGTTGACACTTTGACACCAGAGCAGGGCTATGCGATGGTTGCGGAACTTCGGCTTGAAATGCAGGAGGCTGCAGTTCAAATGGAGTACGAGAAGGCTGCCTGTTTGCGTGATGAGATTGGCAAGCTGGAGCATGTTTTAAAGCGGCCACAGTAATGCAACCCTTTTTTATGTATCCATGACCCGGCTTTTTTGTATGTTCAAAGGTGGGTTTTTCTTATGCCGTTCACTCCAGTTCGTTTGCAATGTTAGCTCAGATAGGAAAGGATCATTACAATAAACTCCACGAGATACTTCAGCTTTCCCGCAGGAATCTCAAGAATTTTGATGAATCACTGATTCAACGTGCCTTCTTTATGTGCTATCGGGCGCATGAAGGGGAAAAAAGAGCGTCGGGGGAGCCATTTTTTTTTCACCCGGTGGAGGTTGCAACTATTTTGCTCAATGAACTTCCTCTTGATGGTGTCTCCGTTGCGGCGGCGCTGCTGCATGATGTTATTGAGGATAGTGGATATACTTATGAAGATATTGTTGCAGAGCTTGGCGTTGAAGTTGCTGATATTGTTGAGGGGTTGACAAAAATCTCAGGCATCACCATCAACCGCGAGACGACCCAGGCTGAGGGATTTCGGAAGATGATGCTCTCCATGGTCAAGGATATCAGGGTTATTCTTATCAAGTTTTGTGACCGTCTGCACAACATGAGAACCCTCGAATCGCTGCCGGAACATCGTCGCCTGAAAATTGCTCTTGAAACGAGGGATATCTACGCTCCTCTGGCGCACCGCTTCGGCCTTGGCAAAATGAAGGTTGAGTTTGAAAATCTTGCGCTCAAGTTTATCGACCCGGAGATGCACGCATTTTTGCAGCAGAAACTGCGGACAAACAAGGGTGATCGTGTTTTTTATCTGGGTAAAATGATTACGCCTATTAAAGCTGATCTCGTGCAACAGGGTTTCAAGGTTGAGGTACAGGGGCGGGCAAAGCATCTCTTTTCGATCTACAACAAGATGCGCAACAAGAACAAGACTTTTGAGGATATTCATGATCTTTATGGCCTCCGGGTGATTATTGATACGGAGCGTATTGCGGACTGTTTCTCGGTATACGGTTTTATTACGCAGCAATACCCGCCGATTCCGCAGTACTTTAAGGATTACATATCAATTCCGAAGCATAATGGCTATCAGTCGCTTCATTCGGCTATTATTGGTCCAAAAGGGCACATGGTTGAACTGCAGATCCGTACGAAACGAATGCATGAGTTTGCTGAGCTGGGTGTTGCTGCCCATTGGAGGTACAAGGAGAAAATTTCAAGGGATGATGCCAATGTTGACTCTTTTCTTCGATGGGCGCGGGAGCTGATAAAGGATGCGGATTCAGCAGCCTCGTTTATGGAGGGGTTCAAGCTCAATCTTTATCATGATGAAATTTATGTTTTTACGCCGAAAGGTGACATGAAAACCATGCCTGCAGGCGCCACCCCGATAGATTTTGCCTATGCTATCCATACTGAGGTTGGCAACGGCTGTATTGGCGCCAAGGTCAATGGAAAGATTGTTCGTCTCAACGCACAGCTTAAATCTGGTGACCGTGTTGAGATTATCACCTCGAAAAACCAGAAACCAAAATCGGATTGGCTCAAGATTGTGGTGACGCAACGCGCCAAACTGAAGATACGATCTGCAATCAATGAGGAGCGTCGTTTACAGATTGAGAAAGGTCGGGGAATATGGGAAAAACTGCTTACCGGCACCAAAAAGTTGTTTTCGGATAGTGAGCTCATCCATCAGGTTAAAAAATATGGTATTAAAACGCCAGCAGATTTTTTCAGCGCTTTGGCCAGCCAGCAGATTAATGGAGAAGAGGTCATTGAACGGGCCAACAGTTTTAAAAAAGAGGAGAGTGTTCCCAAGAGCACCAGTGAAGAAGCACGGGAGCTTGACGAGTATTTGCAGACCGCCAGGCAGGAGCAGGAGCAACAGGGTTTACCCGTCAAAAAGGAAGAGGTTGTTATTGCAGGTGTGAGTAATATTGCCTACTCTTACGCTAAATGTTGCCAGCCTGTGCCTGGTGATGATGTTATTGGTTTTGTGACTGCTGATGGTGTTGCCAAAATTCATCGCAAGAATTGTGTCAATGTCAGTAATGAGAATCTGCTTAAAAGTGAGCGAGTTGTCTCTGTGGCATGGAACCGGAAGGTTGAAACCGATTTTCTTGCCGGCATCAAGATTGTTGGTGAAGATCGTCTGGGTATCATGAACCAGATAACCACGGTTATTTCAAAATTTGACACTAATATTCGCACTGTTTCGTTGAGAGCGCGGGATGGTATGTTTGTCGGCACCATGATGATTTATGTGCGGAATGCAGAAAAACTTGCTACGTTGATGGACAAGTTGAAGAAAGTTCCGGGTGTTTTTACTGTCGAGCGACTTATCAACTGAATGGTGCCTGCCCTTAAAAAAAAGAAGTATTTATTTATAATGACAGCTATAACCCAACAGTAAGGAGACAAATATGAAATATTCAATAGCAAGGCTTATTGCGGTTTTTCTTTTTTTCAGCACTCTGTACGGATGTGGCTACAACAGCATCCAGCAGAACGAGGAGACGGTAAACCGTTCATGGGGTGATCTTGAGTCGCAACTGCAGCGCAGGGCTGATCTTGTCCCCAATCTTGTAGCTACAGTCAAAGGAGCGGCTAACTTTGAAAAAGAGACCCTGACGGCAGTCATCGAGGCAAGATCAAAAGCCACATCCATTCAGCTTACCCCTCAAATGCTCAGCGATCCGGCAGCCATGGCAAAATTCCGCGAAGCTCAGGGTGCTCTTACCTCAAGCCTGTCGCGCCTGATGGTGGCGGTAGAGCGTTATCCCGAACTCAAGGCAAACCAGAACTTCCGGGATCTGCAGAATCAACTGGAGGGAACTGAAAACCGGATCAGCGTTGCCCGGCAGCGTTATAATGGTGCGGTGGAGATCTTCAACGTTTCAATCCGGCAGTTTCCAGGCTCTTTGACGAACAGTATTTTGCTGAAACTGAAAGCCAAAGAGTATTTCAAAGCTGATGAGGCGGCAAAAATAGTACCAGCGGTCAAATTCTGATGCTGCCACGTTCTCCATATCAGCTTATCAAGTACGGGCTTGGGGTTGCCCTGTTTCTCGTCATGCTTCTGGTGGTTCTGCCATTCGGCAACCTCATGGCAATCCCTGTGCCAGCTCTTTCAGGGCGGGTGAACGACTATGGTGCTATGATATCCGCTCAGGCAGGGGCGGATATTGAGGCAAAGCTCCAGCAGTTAGAGACCACGGAGTCAACGCAGATCGTCATTTTGACGGTTCCTTCGCTACAGGGCGACCCAATCGAAGATTTTTCTATACGGGTAGCCGAGGCGTGGAAGATTGGCCACAAAGGTTCTGACAACGGTGTGCTGCTCATTGTCTCGCGTGATGACCACAAAGTGCGCCTTGAGGTTGGTTATGGTCTTGAAGGCAAGTTGACCGATCTGCTCTCTGGCAGAATTATTCGTGATGAAATTTCACCGCTCTTCAAGGCAGGCCAGTTCGATGCAGGATTTACCAGAGGGGTTGATGTGCTTATTGCGGCGGTTCATGGAGAGTACAAGGCCAGGCCACAGTCAAAAAGTAAGCCCTCGATACCACTGCTGGCGATTATTCTCTTGGTCATCTACTTTATCAGCCAGATTTTCAGGGGTCACCGGGGTGGTGGGTTGATGGGTGGCGCTGGACTTGGAGGAGGGTTCTACGGAGGTGGCTTCGGAGGCGGTGGAAGCGGAGGTGGTGGCGGCTTCGGAGGTGGCGGCGGCGGTTTTGGAGGCGGCGGTGCATCAGGAGATTGGTAAATGTCACATAAAACAGAGTTCAAGATGAGTGACCCTGCAGAAAAATTCCTGACACCGGCAGAGCGGCTTCAGATTGAGGCGCGTATTGCTGAGGCTGAAAAGCGCACATCTGGTGAGATTGTTGTCCAGGTTGTCTCCTCCAGCGATCACTATCCGTTGGCAACCATGATCGGCAGCCTGCTTTTGGCGATGCTTTTTGGTATCGCGGCAGCGCTTTTTTTTCGTGATGAAAATATGTGGTTTTTTCTTGTCGTTTTCAGCCTCTCATTCATTGCTTTCCATGAGTTGGTCAAAGGGGTTGCCCTTCTCAAACGACTTTTTGTTACGGCATCCGACATGAAGGCGGAGGTGGAGGAGGCTGCCATGCAATCATTTTATCTTCGCAACATCAACAACACCGTTGACCATACAGGTATTCTCATTTACATCTCTCTTTTTGAACGCAAAGTTCGAGTAGTTGCCGATCAAGGCATAAACGCCAAAGTTGCCCAGGAGGTGTGGCAGGAGATTGTTGCCATCATTGTCAGTGGTATTCGTGGCAAGGAGCACGGCAAGGCAATTGCATCAGCCGTTGACCGGTGTGCTGATATACTGTCCACCCATTTTCCGCTGAAACAGGATGATCGCAATGAGCTTCCGAATGAGGTGATTATGGGCAGGGGAAAGTGAACAAATCATTTTGATTTTCCTGTTTAAATGTTTTTTTACAGTCCATTGTAACTTCGCCCAATAACTTTAGTCATAGGGTCGTCATGAAAAAAACAGCATTGTACTCCTGGCACGAGCAGGCCGGAGCGAAAATTATCGATTTTGGCGGCTATCTGATGCCGGTACAGTATGCTGGTATTATTGCTGAACATAAGGCTGTCAGGAGCGCTGCCGGGCTTTTTGATGTGTCGCACATGGGCAACTTTTATGTGCGGGGGGCTCTTGCCAAAAATTTTCTGCAGTACATGACCACCAACGATCTTGACAATGCCAAAGATGGCCAGGCGCAGTACAATCTTATGCTTTACCCCAGTGGTAGTATTGTTGACGATCTGATTATCTATCGCATCGACAGCGAAACCTTTTTTCTTATTGTCAACGCCAGCAATGCTCCCAAGGATTTTGCATGGTTGCAGCAGCACATCGGAGCTTTTGAAGGGGTGGTGCTTGAGGATCATACCGATCATCTCTCCTTGATTGCCCTTCAGGGGCCACTGGCCATGGATATTCTTGCAACTGTTTTTCCTTCGGTTGATCTCAATGCATTGGGCTCATTCCAGTTCTGTAAAGCCCTTTTTCAGGGAACAGAGGTGATTATTGCCCGCACCGGCTATACCGGTGAAAAGGGTGTGGAGCTCTGTTTGCCAAATGAAGCGGCGGTAGCGCTTTGGGAGGCTCTTGTTGAGGCAGGAAAAGGGTCAGCTCTTCAGCCGATTGGTCTTGGCGCTCGCGATACGTTGCGGCTGGAGATGGGCTACTCACTCTACGGCCATGAGATTGATCAGGATACCAATCCCCTTGAAGCTCGCCTGAAATGGGTGGTGAAAATGGATAAAGGCCACTTTATCGGTAAAGAGGCCTGCCTGCAGGTTGAGACCAATCTTCAGAGAGGAGTTGCCGGATTTTCTCTTGACGGTCGTGTTCTGCCTCGTCAGCATTTCAGGGTCTTTAACAGCGACCATCAGGAGATCGGAAGGGTCTGCAGCGGGACGCTTTCGCCCACACTCCAGGAGCCTGTTGGTACCTGCACTATTGTGCGAGAGTACACCAGGTTGGGGACACCCATTCTGGTTGAGGTTCGCGGGGCGCTTCATCCAGGCGTTATCCGCTCCCTGCCTTTTGTTACAACAACATCTTTGGGCTGACAGCAATAAGGAATGAGAGGAGAGTGTGCACAGTGGCAGTGAAAAAAGCAGGTAAAGGTACCTTTGGGAGTGCCAGGGATGCAACGGCGCTGAAAAAAGAGATCATAGGTATTGTGCTTATGTTTGGCTCTCTTTATGTGATCAGCGCGATTTTGAGTTTTCATCCTGATGACGAAGCGACGTTCAGTGCTCTTGCCTGGAATGATATTTTCAGCCAGGCGGCAAAGGATGCGGCAGACACGATCCACAACCATTTCGGACTCTTTGGGGCAAGACTTTCGGCATTTTTTGTCGGTTCATTTATCGGTTATTCCGTTATTTTACCGATAAGCTCAATCTTCACCCTCGGATGGTCGCTCTTGCGTGCCAATAGTCTGAAACCGGCGATCCTCTTTTTTTTGTTCAGTGTTTTTATCTCTACCGATATTGCAACCCTGTTTGGCCTTACCTCTGTTGGGTTCAGTGATGTGATGGCGGGTGCTGTTGGCAGAATGCTTGCAGAGCGTCTTTCAACAGTTATTGGGCTGACAGGTGCATTGGTACTTCTGCTTGTTATTGCGGTGGCCTTGATTGTCTACATGGGACGAAGCGTGATTGTGGGCGCTTTGCGAGGTGCTGCGGGTTTGCAGAGCAGTATTGGCAAGCCGTTCGCGATGATTGCAGCAAAAGTTGATTCAATACGTAAAAAAAAAAATCAAAAGCAGAAACAGAGAGAGCTGGAGCTGAAAAGGGCGGAGAAGAGCAGGCGTGATGAGGCGTTGCTGGCTCAGAGGCATGAAAAGGTGCCTCCACCTCCAGTGCCATTCAAGGAGGTTCTCCCGAAAGAGGAGCCTTTTCAGCCAACCCCTGTCATTCCTGATGCTTTTGCGGTCTCTCAAGTGATGACGAAATTACCTTCACTTCCGGGAGAGCCAGAGATGGTTGTGCACAAGGGTATTCGCGAGAAGGAGGCTGACCTCGATGAGCGCAAGCTGAAGGTGCAGACCAGGGACAGGGATGCATACCGCTTTCCATCCATTGATCTTCTGGAAAAAGTGCCTGAGGATGATGATCGCATCGATGAGCAGCACCTGGCGGAGAGCAAACGAAAACTGCTTGAAAAGTTGAGGATTTACAAGGTGGAGGTTAAAAGAATCTCCACGACGGTCGGCCCTCGTGTCACCCTGTTTGAACTGGAGCTGGAGCCTGATGTCAAGGTGAGCCGGATAACCTCGCTTGAAAATGATCTTGCCATGGCGCTCTCGGCCAGGGGCATCCGAATTATTGCCCCTATTCCAGGTAAAAATGCGGTTGGCGTTGAAATTCCCAATAGCAAGCCGCAAACAGTCTGGCTGCGCTCGGTGCTGCAAGTTGAAAAATTCAAGAACAGCACCATGATGCTGCCGATAGTGCTTGGCAAAACCATTGCCAACGAAGTCTGTATTGCGGATCTGGCAACCATGCCTCATCTGCTGATTGCTGGCGCTACAGGTGCTGGAAAGTCGGTCTGTATCAATGTCATTATCTCCAGTCTGCTCTATGCGTGCAGTCCTGACAAGGTGAAATTTGTGATGATTGATCCAAAGCGGGTTGAGCTTTTTCAGTACCAGCATCTTAAAAATCATTTTTTGATGCGTTTTCCCGGCATAGAGGAGCAGATCATCACTGATCCCCAGAAAGCGGTCTATGCGCTGCGGTGTGTGGTCAAGGAGATGGAGCTTCGTTACGAAACGCTCGAAAAGGCTGGATGCCGCAATATCGGCGATCATAACAAGCGTATTCCTGAAGAGGCGATGCCCTACCTTGTTGTGGTTATCGACGAGCTGGCCGATCTTATGATTACCGCAGGCAGGGAGGTTGAGGAGCCGATTATCCGTATCGCCCAGCTTGCCCGTGCGGTTGGTATTCATCTGATTGTGGCAACCCAGCGCCCTTCAGTCGATGTCATTACCGGAATTATCAAAGCCAACTTTCCGGCTCGTATTGCGTTTCAGGTGGCAAGCAGGGTTGATTCACGCACGATTCTTGATGGATCCGGGGCGGAGCAGCTTCTTGGTAATGGCGATATGCTCTATCAGCCCTCAAACCAGCCGAAATCGTTGCGAATTCAATGCCCATACGTCTCTTCGAGCGAGGTTGAGGAGATTACCTCTTTTATCGGTTCACAGCACTCTCTGAAGACGATATATATGCTGCCTGCTCCAGATGCGCCGAAAGGTAACAACGGGGTGCAGGCTTCGGGGAATCAGGAGAGAGACGGGCGGGACAGTATGTTTGAGGAGGCTGCCAGACTGGTGGTGATCCATCAGCAGGCAAGTGTGTCGCTCCTGCAGCGGCGTCTGCGTCTCGGATTCAGCAGGGCAGGCAGGGTTATGGACCAGCTTCATGCCAGTGGTATTGTTGGTATGGCTGACGGCAGTAAAGCCAGAGATGTCCTCATCAAAAATGAGGACTCACTGGAGCTTCTTTTGAGAAATCTTGATTGATGAGCCTGTTACACAGATTCAACGCGCACGATTTCAGGATTTGCTTTTTTGATGGCCTGTTCGACGCCCGCCCTCAGGGTCAGGGTGCTCATTGGGCATGAGCCGCAAGCGCCAAGCAGTTTTACATCCACGACCATATCGGTGGAAATGCCGACGAGCTGACAGTCTCCTCCGTCAACTTGCAGATAAGGGCGTACGGTTTCAAGGGCGGCAATAACCCTGTCGTAGAGCGCATCACTTTTCGGCAGATAATCCTTGCTGGTGCTCATGGTATAATTGGTTTACAATGGTTGAAAATATCGATTGTCATTCTTTATGCAGAGAGCTTAATATCAAACCTCCAAGGCAAAAAAACAATATGAAAGTTATGATAGTTCCTTATGTCACCCTGCATTTGTTATGGAAACCCTTCGAGCCACCTCTGTTGCAACCTGTTTGACGGCTTTCGATGTCGCTGAATCGGGATGAGTGAGTATACAGGGGGCTCCACTGTCGCCACCTTCTCGCACAGCCCTGTCGATCGGGATGGAGCCAAGGAAGGGAATCCCCTGGATTTTGGCAAATGTTTCACCTCCGTGGCTGCCGAAAATATAGTCTTTGGTTCCATCCGGAAGCTCATAATGGCTCATGTTTTCTACAAGCCCGAGAATGGGGACATTGACCTTGCGGAACATACTGAGTGCTTTGGTGACATCGGCAATGGCAACATCCTGAGGCGTTGTAACAATCACAGCGCCGGTGAGGGGAATGGTCTGGGCGATGGTGAGCTGAATATCACCGGTGCCAGGAGGAAGATCAAAAATCAGGTAGTCGAGATCCTTCCACTCAACCTCGGTTATAAACTGTTTGATAGCGCTGGAGAGCATAGGGCCCCGCCAGACCAACGCTGTGTCGACCTCAACAAGAAACCCGATAGACATCAGCTTTACCCCGTACTTTTCCAGCGGCAGAAGATTATTGCCTGCCACTTCCGGTTTGTCGTTGAGTAGTCCAAACATGGTGGGAATGCTTGGTCCGTAGAGATCGGCATCAATCAGCCCCACTTTGGCACCAGATTGGGCCAGATTGATGGCGAGGTTGACCGCAACGGTCGATTTGCCGACGCCACCTTTTCCCGATGCGACGGCAATAATATTTTTTACCTCTTTGAGAGGAGGCTCATGATGGCTGCAGGTGTGCTCATTGCCATGCTGGTTGCCGCAGGAGGAGTGTGCAGAATGGCCATTACCTTGATGATGGCTGCAGGATGAATGGGTGGACTCATCATGTACTGGAGGCATAGTCTTCGTGATATTTAGTGTTGCGTAAAAAAATTAATGAGTGGTAAACTGTATTGGTTGCATGGGCATAAGCATCTATTTCTGCATGAAACGCATTGAAATGGGAACTCCCTCCAGGCTGAAATGTTCGCGCAGCTTTTTTTCCAGAAACTTCCTGAAGTTGCTCTGTACCAGCAGGGGATCGTTGCAGAAAAATGCAAAGACCGGCCATGCAGCATTAATCTGGGTGACGTACTTGATCTTCAGCTCTTTCCCTGATTTTGTGGAGGCATGTGTTTGTGAAAGCGCCTCTTCAAGGAATTTATTAAGCTTGCTGGTGCTGATTTTACGTGAGCGGTTGTTGCTGATTTCCTGCGCCATGTCGATTGCCCGGTAGAGGTTTTTCTTGGTCAGTGCAGAAATAAAGACGACAGGAACATAAGAGAGGTTGCCCATGTTCATTCTCAGATTCTCTTCATAAATCTTGCTCGTTTTTGAATCTTTTTCGATCAGATCCCATTTGTTGATCAACAGAAGCGCCCCTTTTTTGCGCTCTACCGCCATATTGATAATTTTCATATCCTGCTTTTCTATCCCAGGCGCGGCATTAAGCATAACCAGGGCAACACTGCATCGTTCAATGGCTTTTTCACTTCTCAGCGAGCTGTAATACTCTATACCGGCATCAATTTTGGTTCGCTTTCTCAGTCCGGCAGTATCAATCAGGGTGAACTCCTGCTGTTTGCGGATAAAGCGGCTGTCGATGGCATCGCGGGTGGTGCCCGGTATGTTGGAGACAATCAGACGGTTTGAGCCAAGCAGAGCATTGACGAAACTTGATTTTCCCACGTTGGGTCGCCCTACCACAGCAAGCTGTATTGCAGTATCCTCTTCAGCAGCAACTTTTTCCGTCTCCGGTAACGACTCAAGAACATCGTCAAGCATATCGGCCACACCGCTTCCGTCCCTTGCCGAGAGAAAGTACGGTTTTGTGAATCCGGTACTGATAAACGATTCGGCATCAAGTGAAAGCTGCGGAGATTCAACCTTGTTGACCGCAAAGAAGAGCTGCTTGTGCTGGAAGGTACGTTGCAGCAGCCGTCCGAGTTCGAGATCTTCGTAAGAGAGGCCTGCGCGCACATCGGTCAAAAAGATGATAATGTCGGCATCCCTGATTGCCATCAGCGTCTGCTCAAGCATAGCCATGCTGATGATGTCGCCATCCGCATTGTAGCCTCCTGTATCCATCAGGAGGAACTGCTTGCCCTGCCACTCGCCCTCGGCAATGTGCCTGTCTCTGGTAACACCGGGAGTAGGGTCAACTATGGCGCTTCGCTGGCGCAGAATTCGGTTGAAGAGGGTAGATTTCCCGACATTTGGGCGGCCTACCAGAGCAATTAAAGGCTTCATGAGAAGAGATGCGGTCTTGATAAAAAAGCTGGAACAGGCTCCGTGTGGAAATCCTGTCAAGATAACGTTCAATTTATAGAGAACGTAGTTGTCCCATAATATAAAAATAGTTAGGGCTTTCTGAACAAACCCTCGTTTTAAAAACCACTTCAGAGGATTTGTTGTACACTGAATCTCAATACCTGATTCGGTCTCCTCTACAACGAAAGGGTACTCGCAATGGAGCCCTTTGCGGCCTCTTGCGTCAAAATGTAACAACCATATTTTTTCTGATCTCTGGCTTGTCAACCATTCATCTTGCGTTTTAATCCCAAAAGATTGTAATTAATTACTATCTTCCATCATACAGACCAACCCACAATGAAAACAACAACCACCATAAAAAATCTGCCAGCAGAGCAGCGGCGGGCGGTGACGGTGGAGGCGGTGATTGAACTCGCTGCCGAGAAAAATCCTGCATCGATTACCACTGCGGAGATTGCCGAGCGGATGCAGTTGACGCAGGGTGCCCTCTTTCGACATTTTCCGAATAAAGATGCTCTCTGGCAGTCAGTGATGGAGTGGGTAACTGCCCAACTGCTCGGCAGGATTGACAAGGTGATTGCTACAACCGGGTCGCCGCTGGAGGCGCTTGAGCTGATGTTTGCAGCCCACATTGATTTTGTGGTGAAGCATCCCGGAGCACCGCGCATGATGTTTGCTGAACTGCAGCGCCCCGATTCCACAGCGGCCAAGGCCATTGCTCAAACCATGCTTCGCCATTACAGTGACCGTGTTGGCAAGCTCCTCGCAAAAGGGATGGGCGAGGGAATCATCGATCCCGATCTTGATGTCGCAGCCGCTTCGGTGATGTTTATCGGGATGGTGCAGGGGCTGGTGATGCAGTCCATGATAGCCGGTGATATTGCAGTGATGCTTGGCAATGCCAAACCGCTCTTTGCGCTTTACGCCAGGGGCATAAAACAGAGAAACCATGAACGTTAAAGCCATCAATAAAAAAACGGTCCGGTTGCTGGCAGTGCTGCTTCCCCTGGTGCTGCTCTTCTTCTACGTGGCACTGCGTTCAGGCCCGCTGGCTCCGGTACCGGTAACGGTTGTTTCGGTTGAAAAGAGAGCGATCACTCCCGTGCTCTCTGGTATTGGTACCCTTGAGGCTCGATATACCTCTAAAATTGGATCGGTTGCATCGGGCAGGGTCAGGCAGCTTTCGGTTGATGTGGGTGCCAGGGTCAAGGCTGGTCAGGTAGTTGGTGAGATTGATCCGGTCGATCTGGATGAGCATCTGAGTGCTCAACGTTCCGTCATCAAACGGGCAGAGGCCGTGGTGCTTTCGGCAGAATCGCAGTTGCGTGATGCCAAAGCTAAACAGGCATTTACCGCTTCGCAGGAAAAACGGTACGGGTTGCTGCTGCAAGCTCATGCCGTGAGTACTGAACTGGTGGACGCGAAGCATCAGGAGGCGGAGGCAGCCAGCGCTGCTGCATCCGGGGCACAGGCCGGTGTCAATGCGGCGCGTCAGGGTCTGGCTTCCGTCAAGGCAGAGTATCAGGGCATGGTAAAGCAGCGACACAATCTGCTGCTCGTAGCGCCAACTGATGGATTGGTGACAAGCCGTGATGCTGAGCCGGGCAACACGGTGCTGGCTGGCCAGACAGTCATTGAGATAATTGATCCCAAGAGTCTTTGGGTTGCTGTGCGTTTCGACCAGTTGCAGAGTGCCGGACTTAAAGCGGCACTTCCGGCGGAGGTGAGGCTCCGTTCACAATCAGGGAGGAGTTTTGCTGCATCTGTGCTGCGCGTTGAACCGCTCGCTGATCGTGTCACTGAGGAGATTCTCGCAAAAGTTGTGTTCACGGTTTTGCCTGAGCCGTTGCCGCCGGTTGGCGAATTGTGTGAGGTGAGCGTCCAGCTTCCGCCTCTGCAAGCGGTTCCCGTTATTCCCAACGCCTGCGTACACCGGGTCGACGGGCAGCTCGGTATCTGGGTGGTTGATGGCTCAGCCCTTCGTTTTGCACCGGTTCGCATCGGTGCAACTGACCAGGCGGGAAATATCCAGGTGCTTGCGGGTCTGCAACCCGGCGACCGCGTTGTGGTCTACAGCAAAAGCGCATTACATGCCGGAAGCCGTATCACGATTATCAGGAATAACGGTAAAGGAAGCCTCCTATGATCAGCCTTGCCGGACGGGATATACTGCATGGGTGGGTGCGCTTTCTCATGACCGGCTTCGGCCTCGGTCTTTTAATCGGGGTCACCTTGAGCATGGCCGGGATCTATCGTGGCATGGTTGATGATGCCAATGTACTGATCGACAATAGCGGAGCCGATCTCTGGGTGGTGCAGCAGGGAACTCTCGGTCCTTATGCCGAACCATCAAGTCTGTACGAGGATACCTACCGCAGTATTATCGGGATGGCGGGTGTGGCGCGTGCGGCCAATGTCACCTATCTCACCATGCAGGTGCGCCATGGAGGGGGCGATGTGCGGGCTATGGTGGTGGGCGCGGTACCGGGCGGGCCGGGTGAGCCTGGGCAGCCGGGCTTTCTCATCGCTGGTCGCCACCTGACGGGAGGCCACTATGAGGTTGTGGCGGATGTCAAAGCAGGATGTGCGCTGGGCGATACCGTGATTATTCGCCGCAACCGCTTCCGGGTTGTCGGGTTGACGCGGCGCATGGTCTCCTCTGGTGGCGATCCGATGCTCTTTATTCCGCTGAAAGATGCCCAGGAGGCGCAGTTCCTCAAGGATAACGATATGCTGCTCCAACAGCGGCGGCGCATGGCGCAAAATCCCGCATTTAACCGTCCAAATGTGCCGGGACTGCTCGATGCCATTGTTGCGTCGCAAACCACCAGCCTCTATGTCAATGCCGTGCTCGTGCAACTGAAGCAGGGATACGCTCCAGAAGCTGTTGCGAAGGATATTCAACGCTGGCAGCGGCTTCAGGTCTATACGCGCTCACAGATGCGAACGATTCTTGTCGACAAGCTGATTGCAACATCGGCCAAACAGATCGGCATGTTTCTGGTCATTCTCTCCATTGTCAGTGCGGCGATTGTCGCTTTCATCATCTATACCATGACGATGGCAAAGATCCGGGAGATTGCGGTACTGAAGCTGATTGGAACCAAAAACCGCGTCATTGCCAGCATGATTCTTCAGCAGGCGATCGGGCTTGGAGCCATTGGCTTTGTGGTTGGAAAGATTGCCGCAACGCTCTGGTCGCCATTTTTTCCAAGATATGTGCTGCTTGAACCCGGCGATGCCATTCGTGGCTTCATTATTGTTATGGTGATTTCGGTTCTTGCCAGTATTCTTGCCATTACAGCAGCGCTCAAGGTTGATCCTGCTGAAGCAATAGGAGGTTGAGATGTCGGGCAATGGCATTGTGATTGAGGGGTTACAGAAGCGGTACGGCAGCGGCGACACCCTTGTGGATGCCCTGAAGGGGGTTGACATGCAGGTTGCTCCGGCAGAGGTTGTCGGGCTTGTCGGCCCTTCGGGCTCCGGGAAAAGCACGCTCCTGAAATGCCTTGGCGCCGTTATCGAACCATCCGCAGGACTAATGAGACTGGGGGAAAAGATTATCTACGATGGCGGCTGGAAAATCAGGGATCTTCGGGCGCTCCGGCGCGATAACATAGGCTTCGTCTTTCAGGCGCCCTACCTGATTCCCTTTCTCGATGTGGTGGATAATGTGGCGCTGCTGCCGATGCTGGCCGGTGAGCGTAACGGCGCTGCCCGCAAACGGGCGATGGAGCTGCTGGAGGCGCTTGATGTCGCTCATCGAGCCAAGGCTATGCCTGCGCAGCTCTCCGGCGGCGAGCAGCAGCGTGTGGCTATTGCCCGGGCACTCGTCAACCATCCGCCGGTCATCCTTGCCGATGAGCCGACCGCTCCGCTCGACAGCCAGCGTGCGCTTGCAGTGATTGCCATCCTCAACGACATGGCGCGTCAGTATGAGACCGCCATTATCATTGTCACCCACGACGAAAAAATCATCCCCACTTTCAGGCGGATCTACCATATTCGCGATGGCCGCACCCATGAAGAGGCAGGGGAGGGGAAATCACCCCATGAACTGATTAAAATCGACAAGGCATAAGAAGGGACTGGCGGCTATCACTTCCGCTCGCGTTTTGTCTGGCGGAAGGGTATCTGATGTGTTGAAGTGAATGAGCTCATGCAAGCTCCGTAAGGGACGAGATGCCGGTAGCAGAGGCTCTCCACCTTGGGAAATGAGGATTTGTTTTATATTGCATCTCTTGTCTCCAACGGGACTTTTTCCCCATGGGGTTCACGCCATGTCTCAGGGGCGAGATCGCCATAACAACATTGAACCATCGCTTTTGGTAGATTTTGAAACTCTATGATGCATCATTTTTATTCCTGGCATTGGTCTAATTCCTCACCGGTTGTATCCTTTCTGGTGATGGTACTGTTATGGGTAGCATATTTTATTCCGTCCGTTGTAGCTTTCTTGCGAACACATCGCAGCAAAGTGGCGATACTGACCCTGAATATCCTCCTTGGATGGAGCGGCATTGGCTGGATCGTTGCGCTGGTATGGGCGATGGCCTATCCCGGTCACGATTGAATCGCTACAGGATATATTCCTTAAAGCTGTGCTTCGTGAAGATGAATTGATAATACAGGAACAGAAGCAGATGCAGGAACAGAAAAAAGCGCTTTACCAGCCGGTGGTCGAGCGAATTGTGGAGGGGTGGGCTGCTGGCAAACCACCGCTTGAAGCCACCGGAAAGCCAAGTGGTTATTACCGGTTGACCAACTATTTGCATGAGTATCTTGTCTCCAACGGAACGTTTCCTGAAGGGGTTCATGCCATGCCGGAGGGGCGCGATCGATATAACAATATTGAACCATCATTTCCGGTGGATTTCGACAGTATCATCGGAGAGTTGAGTTTGCCCAAATGAAAATAATCCGAAGTGAGATCACTATCAACGCTTCAGTACAAGAGGTGTGGTCTGTTCTGGCAGCGTTTCACCTCTATCCAGAGTGGAATCCCTTTATTCGTGCAGTTAGAGGTAAAGGAGCAGCAGGTGAGCGGTTATGGTTTAAAGCCAGGCTTGATGGTTTGCCAGTGATTTTTTTTCGTGCTACCATCAGGGAGCTTGTGCCTCCAGTCCAGCTTGGATGGTATGCCACATTCCTGAAAGGCATTGTTGAGGCGTATCATTACTTTGAGATAGAGGATTTGGGTTCCGGGAAGAGTCGCTTTACCAATACCGAAGAGTTCAGTGGGCTTTTGTCTGGTGCGGTACTCTTTTTACTTGAATCAAGGTTCAAAAAAAGATATCAGATGATGGATGAGGCTTTGAAAGAACGGGTTGAGGCTTATGTTCAATAAAAGATGTCAGGTTTTGCTTTTTTCTCCAAAATCCTGCACTCTTTCCTGAACCGTATTGTTCCGACGCTATAGATATAAAGTAATATACTTCAGGCTTGTACTGTTTTATGAAAAGGGTTCAACTGCCAATTGTAACGGTTCCAAAGAAGGCCGCGAAATCCATCAATATTTATTTATACTTCTACAAGGGAATCGTCCTTCCTTCAATCTTTTAACTGTTATGGAGGTTCTTGATGTTCGGGATACGTCAAAAACTGATACTTGGATTCAGCGGTCTGCTGGTTATGGTTGTTGTCATGGGAGTACTCACGATCAGGTAGATAGATTCACTTGGAGGGGCTATTGATATCATACTCCGGCAGAACTATCGCAGTGTGATTGCCTGTCAGAAAATGAAGGAGTCTCTTGAGCAGATTGACAGAGGAGTTCTGCTCACCTTTACCGGTCATTACAATGAAGGGATGATGACGATCCGCCAACATGAAATGAACTTCCGTCATGCACTGCAGATTGAGCTTGGCAATATTACGTTGCCTGGCGAACATCAGAAAGCAAAGCGGATCAGCGAGCTGTTTATGGAGTATTCAGGAGTTATTGATCAGGTTACCGACTCGTCTCAGGCTCTCTCTCAAAGGCAAAAGCGATATTTTTTGACCCTGCGCCCTCTGTTTTACGAAATTAAGCAGTTCTCGGGACAGGTTCTTGAGATGAATCAGGCGAATATGAACAGTGCAAATGATAATGCCCGCCAGATGGCTGCATCAGCACATAACACGATGCTTGCAGCAATTCTGGGTTGTGCCGTTATTGCCCTGCTTTTCAGTTATCAGGCGCACCGGTGGATTCTTATGCCGATTAAAAAACTTATTGCTTCTGCTAAAGAGATCAGCAGGGGAAATCTTGATCTTGTGCTTGATACCACATCCAAAGATGAAATAGGGCAGCTTTCAGCGTCATTTAACGAAATGGCTGCAACCCTGCGCAAGATGCGCAAAACAGATATGGATACCCTGCTCAGAACCCGAAGTGCCACACAGGAGGTGTTCAAGGTACTGCCTTTGCCGATAGCCGTGCTTGATCTGAACGGGGAGGTTGAAGTATCGACGGATACTGCTGAGCACTATTTTGGTCTGAAGCCAGGAGTGAATGTTCGTAATCTTGGTCATGAGTGGATTGCAAAGTTATTACACCAAAAAGAACCGCTGGAATATGCCGCTGAAGCAGTTGAGAACAAGCGCTATATCCAGCATTTTGTTGGCAGTCGGGAGTGCTTGTCAAAGAGATTGTTGAAGCTCATGGGGGTACCGTTGGTGCTGAGAGCGATCCCAAGACTGGCTCGATTTTTCATTTTACTCTGCCGCGACAAAAACAGAAAATCTGACAGGCGAGTAGCAGTCCCCCATCTATTTCCGCCGACTTTGACAGGATTTCATCGGACGGCGAGATGACCAAGGATAACATCCTTTACATCGGAACTAATGTTTCTCAAGAGTTGTTATGTCCAAAGTCGGCCCGGGCCTGTTTTTTGTTTGGAGGTTAACGTTAAAAAAGGAGAATCCAATGCCAGAAGATGAAACATGCGGGGTGGAGGAGACACAGCAATGTGGTGATCGAGATGAGAGGGTACGTCTCGCCGCTTATTACCGTTGGAAAGAGTACGGTGAGAGGGATGGTTGTGACCTGGAAGATTGGTGCGAGGCGGAGAAGTCTATCGGATGATTGATTGTGCCAAGGCTCCGGATTCCGGAGCCTTTTTGTCACTATAAACTTCCGTTCAACCCCGATGCTGCAACAAAGCTGGCTGGCTGTGTTAAATGGTATGCCCTTGATTGAACCCGAGCAGGGCAGCAGTCGTTGGGTATCTGCGTTCTTATTCAGTGAGGAGTTGTCTGCTATTTTAGGATTATGCGGGTCAGACTAAACCATGATATTGCAATTTGTCCATTTTCATGAGACAAGATTATAATTTGTAATCGTTGCTGTAAGTATTATAATGTATAAAGATGTAAAGAGTGATGATGAAAATTCAACTGCTGTAAATTTCCCTGGTTAGTACATGGGCAGAGTTATTGCGATTGCAAACCAGAAGGGAGGGGTAGGAAAAACAACCACTTCCGTCAATATAGCCGCTTCGATTGCTATTTCTGAGTTCAGGACATTACTGATTGATATTGATCCCCAGGCTAATGCCACCTCGGGTTTTGGTCTCGAAATTGGTGATGAAATTGATAATACCTTTTATCAGGTGATGGTCAAGGGGGGCGACATACAGGATGCCATAAAATCATCCAGTCTGGAATATCTGGATGTGCTTCCCTCCAATGTCAACCTTGTAGGGATGGAGGTTGAGCTGGTCAACATGAAGGAGCGCGAGTATGTGATGCAGAAGGCGCTCAAGAGTATTCGCGACCGTTACGATTACATTATTATTGACTGTCCGCCCTCTCTTGGGTTGATTACCCTGAATTCGCTCACGGCGGCTGATTCCGTGCTTATTCCTGTTCAGGCTGAATATTATGCGCTGGAGGGGTTGGGAAAACTGCTCAATACCATCAGTATTGTCCGCAAGCATCTCAATCCGAAGCTGGAGATTGAGGGGGTTCTGGTGACCATGTTTGATGCACGGCTTCGTCTTGCGTCGCAGGTTTCTGAAGAGGTGAAGAAGTTTTTTAAGGACAAGGTGTATAAAACCCACATCCGCAGAAATGTCAAGCTTTCCGAGGCGCCAAGCCATGGCAAGCCGGCGCTCCTCTATGATGCACAGTGTATCGGCTCGAAAGACTATCTTGACCTGGCACAGGAGATTTTTGAAAGGGATGGCAATATTAAAAAATTTAAAGTTCGTCAGTCATAGCTGACTGGTATGCCGATGGGTGATATGCCTAAAAATGCGTTGGGAAGAGGTCTGAAAGCGCTCATTTCGGATGATGGGTTTGTCTCTGTTCCACAGGTCGAAGAGCAGGAGCTTCCCCGTGATGGAGGGGTAGGCACGTTGCCAATTGAAAAGATACGGGCAAATCCGTTTCAGCCTCGCAAGGAGTTTGATGAGGCTGCGCTCGAAGAGCTGAAAAACTCCATTATTGAAAACGGTGTTATCCAGCCGGTGACGGTGTGCCGGGAAGGCGACAGCTATCAACTCATCAGCGGGGAGCGACGACTCAGGGCGGTGACGCTGGCCGGGTTCAAGTTTATTCCCGCCTACATTATTGATGCGGCTGATGATTCGAGCAAACTGGAGCTTGCTCTTATTGAAAATATTCAGCGTGAAGATCTGAATGCCATCGAGGTGGCGCTTGCCCTCAAAAGCCTGACGACGAAGTGCAATCTTTCGCAGGAGGAGATTGCCCAGAAGGTTGGCAAAAACCGCTCAACGGTCAGTAATTTTCTTCGCTTGCTCAAATTGCCTCTGCAGATTCAGGACAGTATCAGGAACCGCGAGATTTCGTCAGGTCATGCTCGAGCGCTCATTAATCTCCCAAGTGAACAGCAGCAGGTGAAGGTGTGGAAGCAGGTTCTCGCCAATCAGCTCTCTGTGCGTCAGACTGAGGCGCTGGTGAACCGGATGTTCAAGGATCAGGCAGCAAAACCGGCACCGCCATCGTCGTCGGAGCGTTCATCCCATCTGTCGGAGCTTGAGTCTCTCTTGCGGAACAACCTTGCCACGAAGGTGCGTATTGTTGAAAAGAAAGAGGGGAAAGGTGAGATTCATATCCAATACTTCTCGCACGATGACCTCGAACGGCTGCTCGAAATCATGCGCCACGATTGAGTTGTTGATGTGTTCAATGAAATATAATAACGGAAGATGAAGTTTACCCTTGTCGGGAATGGAAGAATGGGTCAGCAGGTTGCCCAGGTCATTCAGCATTCTGGCTGCCATCAGGTGGCTGCTGTGCTTGATATTGATGTGGCAATTACCCCTGAAGTTTTTCAGGGAAGTGACGCGATCATAGATTTTACGGTGAGGGGGGCGTTTCTTGCCAATCTTCCGGCCATGATTGCCTCCGGTGTTCCGGTTGTCGTCGGCACCACGGGATGGGATGATGTGCTGGGAGATGTGAAACAGCAGATCACTGCGGCTGGTGCCTCTCTGCTCTCCTCGGCCAATTTTTCGCTTGGGGTCAACATTTTTTTGCGCACGGTGCGTGAAGCTGCCAGGCTTATCTCTCCATTTGTCCAGTTCGATATCGCCTTTGAAGAGCAGCATCACACCGGCAAGGCCGATTTTCCCAGTGGCACTGCGTTGCGGGCGGCTGATATGATTCTCTCAGCCAACAGCCGCAAGAAAACGGTTGTTCGTCAGCTTTCGGATGACAAAAAGCTCGCGCCAGACGAACTGCAGGTTGCATCTTTGCGGCTTGGCAGCGTTTTTGGCAAGCACTCTGCCTTTATTGATTCGGAGGCGGATGAAATTGTGGTCTCCCATACCGCAAAAAACCGTTCAGGTTTTGCCTCTGGCGCGGTTGAAGCTGCGGCGTGGCTCGCCTTGCGCCATAAAACCTCTCCAGGCTTTTATACGATGGAGGATTTTCTGAATGAGAAGTTCACTTGAAGTATATGCCTGCTGAAAAACCGGTTCAACCTCTTTTGCCCGTTGAGGGTATACTCTATGCTGTTCTGCTTGGTACAGCAGTGATTCTTTTGACGACGACGGTTCCTTACCTGACCTTGCTGAATGTCTTTCTGTTTGCTGGCATTTTTCTTGCGGGGGTGGTGGCACTGCATCAGACCATCATGCGCTTTCAGGTGACGCTGACCTTCAGGCAGGCTTTTGTGCTGGGCTGCTTGGCTGGTTTTGCCGGAGGCGTTGTTTCTGAGGTGGTAACCTTTTTTCTTATGACCTCCTTGCACTACAGGCCGGGTACTGAGAGCCTTGCACTGATTGTCAATTGGGCGTTGGAGATGGCCAGGAAGCAGCCTGAGCTTCAGGAACAGGTGCAGGCACTGGTTGCTGCGGAAAAAATGGCTCTTGCTCCGGTGACGTTAACGTTTACTGAGCTTCTGATGAATATGGCCTTTTCCGGTATTTTTTATGCACCAATCGCTGGGCTTGGCGGGGCCTATGCTGTGCGCAGACTCAAGCGTCAGGCGGCAAGAGGTTGAGTGGTGAACAGCCTTTGAACGTCAGTTTTTTGTACCATTTTCGGTCGATTTTTTGTGACCCAGGTAAGGTTGCCCACTTTTTTACCCGACAGTAACAGGTCGGGCTTTTGAGTTTTCCCGCAATGGAGTGCATGGCTGTGGTGAGAGTGGTCTCTTCAGGTTTATTCTCCTCAAGGGTTTTGATGAATGCCACGGGACGCTGGCCATATTCATCATCATCCACCGGGACGACAAGTGCTTCAAGAATCCCGTCAATCGTCATCAGTGCCTTTTCAATCTCTTCGGGATGGATATTTTCTCCCCCTGCAATGAACATGTTGTCTTTTCTGCCTGCGACCGTGACGGTACCGTCATCGGTAACAGTTCCGATATCCGAAGTATGGAACCAGCCGCCGTTATCTGTTTGAGTCTCGATTTTTCCCTCACGAAGGTAGCCCTGAAACAGGCAGGTGCCCTTGACCAGCAGTTCTCCATCTGTTGAAGCCATGATCTCTCGCCAGGGAAGCAGCTTGCCGCTGTTTTCCTGAATGCCTTGTATCGGCGCCGGAGAGGTTGCAATCTGTGAGCTCATCTCGGTTGATCCGTAGCTCAGATAAAGCGGGATATCCTGACGTACAGCCTCCTCAATCAGCGATTTTGGCGCTGAACTGCCACCTAGCAGAACAGCTTTCAAGGTTCGCAGCAAGGCAGTGCTCTTTTGGTCGGTAAGCAGACGGTAAAGCTGTGTTGGAACAACGGAGAGATGGCTCAGCGGAAAGTTTCGAAGCGACTGGGCGAGAGATTCATCCGGTTTGCCGATAGCAAGTGAACCGCCGGAAATGAGTGATCGGAAGAGGAGTGAGTAACCGCCAATGTGGTAGAGTGGCAGCGAGAGAAGCCAGCAATCGCCAGCACCAAAGGGAATATTTTCATTGGAACCGAGTGCGCTGTACCAGTGGTTGGCAAAACTGTGCACGGCAGCTTTTGCCTCTCCTGAGCTGGCGGAGGTGTGGATTATGGTGACGGGTTGGTGCATTGCCTCCATGTTTTCAGTCATCTCGGCCTTGTTGTTGCTTTGCACTGTTGTGGGGGAATGAAGCACTGAATCGGAAGAATCGCTGTCAATCAATTCATCAATACTGATGCTGCTCTTGAGCGATGTATGAGTACCGGAGGTTACGATCAGGCTTGGCTGGAGTTTATTAATGGTGTTGCCAAGCAGGTGTTCAGGAAAACGATAGTTCAACGGTGCGGCAATGATGCCCGCTTTCAGGAGTCCGAGAAGCAGCATGACCATCTCCGGCGTATTTGGCGACACTATCGCGACAACCTCGCCAGATCGAATGCTTCTGGTGCTGAGGTGGCCCGCAATGGTTTCGGCGATGGCGTTGCATTCGCTGAACGACAGAGTTCTGTCGCTCATTCGCAGCGCTGGCGTGTTGCCGAAAAGCTTGGCAGCGCGGGCTACAATGTCCATTGTTGTCTGAACCGTGATTTTCATGATTAAGGGATGAGCATGATTTTTCTGCAGGGGAGGCGTGAACTGCCCCCATACCAATATGATATCTGATAATATTCGGGAAATTCCAATCATGCCCATCAAGGAAATCAAGCAAATCACGGTTCAAGACAAGTGGTATCGCCGATGTGTGACCGCTACGAGCGAAGCTGTTCTCATTCATTGTTCAACGTTTATAACCCCACTCCCTGAATTGTTCCTGAAATTCACTCATACCCATAAATGTAAGATAAAAAAGGTATTCTGGCGCAACATCAAGTCCATCGAACCAGGTAATGGTGCTGTGGGTTATGGCGAAGCTCCTGAAAACATTTTTATCTTTTAACCGTAAAAAAATCTCACGGTTATCATTCTTGATAGTCTCTTCAAGGTTGACAGTTCCCGTTTTCCCATTATTAAACGCCAGGTGGATTTTATAGTCACCGATGTATTCTGCTTTCTCTATTTTCAGCATGATTACCGTGTTTGGTTAGACTAATGGTTTGATTTTATGATAATGCCCTGTTTTCTGAATACTTGTCCAATTTTCAAGTAACTCTTTTTGATGATCTTGAGCCCATTCAATGACAAGGCTTAATACTTTTGAGGGGAGTTTCCCTTCAAGAATACCTAATGTTGCAATTGAAATTGTTGCCATAAATTCATTGTATTCCGCATGGAAGTGGGGCGGGTTATGCTCATTAAAGTGCATGTATATCACAATCCCGAGAAATCGGCTCAACTCAGGCATTCTTAAAAAACATCATGATGCGGTTTTCGTTATTTTTTGCACTCCTCCAATATAGCAACAAACGACACAAAAAGACGGTTCTTCGATACGGCCATCTCATCTGTCTGAACCTTGATTAAAAGGATTAATGGATTGGCATGATTTTTCTGATAGTATTCGGGAATTTCTTGTCATGGACAGAATCAGGGTCCATGACAAGTGGCATAGCTTCGATACGGCCTTCGGCCTGCTCAGCGGCCGGTAGCAATGAATCCCCAAATCAAGCCCATCAAGAAAATCAAGCGAATCATGGTTCAAGACAAGCACGGAACGCCGAGGCACCGACTCTACATCGTCCATAACGAGGTTCTCTGAAGGCTTCTCTCTATCACGAGCCCCCCATCCCTGTAGAGCTTATGCGGATCAAGCAGGGCGTTCTCGGCTCCAAACGGGGTTTCAAGCAGGTCGTGTTGCAGGTAGCGGTAGGTGTCGAGGCCGCATGCGGCTGGTTTTGTGGCGGTTGAGGCAGCCAGCCATGTGTAAAAGCTCAGGCTGATGCCGGTTTCAAAAGCGGAGCTGAACACGGCAAGCAGATTTTTTTCGCAGGCATATCGGGCGAATTGTTGTGCGACAAAGATTCCGCCAATCCGGTTTGGTTTCAGTATCAGCGCAGCAAGGGAGACCTTCGGAATCTTGAAGAGCAATTCCGGTTTTTGCCAAAGTGTTTCGTCAAGTGCTGAGTGAAGCGCTGTTTTTGCATAAAACTTACCGATACCTTCCGCCTGTTGCAGGGGCTCTTCGATATAGGCAACGCTTCCCGGCGGAATCTGCCTGGCAAACGAGATCGCTTCATCAAGTGAGAGCGACTGATTGGCGTCAAGCCGGAGTTCAACCGTATCGCCAAAGGTGCGGTGCAGCTCCCTGATGCTGTTGATCGAGTTTGTCAGGGTATCGGCGCTGACTTTAAGCTTGAAGGTGCGGTATCCAAGCGCAAAATAGTTTTCTGCCCGCTCCATGATCAGCGCAGTGTCACCAAAGAGCAGTGCATTGACCGGCACCTGTTGAACAGCCTCTTCTGTTTCAGAAAACGAAGGAAAAACTCCTGATATTGCGGCGTCAAGGTTGATCATCGCCATTTCCACTCCGGTGCGTACCGATGGGTAAAGCTCTTTCGGCAAACTATCGGGGGTCGTCATACCTCGTTTTGAAAGCAGATCCACAAGCTGCGCCTCTGCCAGTTCAAGGGTTTCATTATGAAGTCCCGGGAGAGGTGCTATTTCACCGTAGGCAATATGTTCTCCATCCGTACTTCTCAGTGCGATGATGATGCCCTCCCTTTGCACCAGTCGCTGCCGTTTTACGGTGACAGGCTCGGTGAAAGGGATGGTATATCGATAGAGAACACCATGCGAAGCGTTCAAGGTCTCTTTGGAAATTTGTTGAAATCAGGTTTCCGTTTTTCGACAAAGGCATTTCTTCCCTCCTGCCCTTCCTCACTCATATAATAGAGCATTGTGGCATTTCCTGCAAGCTCCTGCAGGCCGGATTGTCCGTCACAATCGGCATTGAGGGCCGATTTCAGGCAGCGAATGGCAAGCGGAGAGTTGGCCAGGATTTCGCGGCACCACTGCACGGTCTCCTCTTCAAGGCGCTCAAGCGGCACAACGGTGTTGACCAGCCCCATGGCAAGTGCCTCGGCGGCATTGTATTGGCGGCAGAGAAACCATATTTCTCGAGCCTTTTTCTGGCCGACAAGACGTGCCATATAGCTTGCGCCCCATCCTCCGTCAAAAGAGCCTACCTTTGGGCCGGTCTGGCCGAAGATGGCGTTCTCCGCTGCAATGGTGAGGTCACAAAGCATGTGCAGCACGTGACCGCCGCCGATGGAGTAGCCGGCAACCATGGCAATGACCGGTTTCGGGCAGGTACGGATATCACGCTGGAAGTCAAGAACATTCAAACGGTTAACCCCTTTGCCATCAGCATAACCGGCGTTGCCCCTGATTTTCTGGTCGCCTCCCGAACAGAAAGCCTTCTCTCCCTGACCGGTGAGAATGACAACACCAATTCTCTCGTCATTTCGTGCATCCGACAGGGCGGCAATCATTTCATCGACAGTCTGGGGACGGAATGCGTTTCTCACCTCCGGCCGGTTGATGGTGATTTTTGCAATACCTTCCGCTTTATGGTAAAGGATGTCCGTAAAATCACCTGCAGGTATCCAGTTCACTGTACTCATTGGTTCTTCTTCTCTTGCTGGTTGAAAAAATTCTTCAAACGATCCAGAAACAAATCCCTGTTTTCAAGCTGCAGGGTATGGCCGCAATGCGGAAAAATTTCCAGATCGGATAGAGGTGTTAACTTAACCATTTGGTGACCAATCTCAACGTAGCGTTCATCTTTTTCTCCTGCGAAAAAGCTTACCGGTGCGCTGTTTTTCTTTAACGCTTCCCAAAATGAGGGCTGCCGTCCTGTTCCCAAAAGCCTCAGTGCCAGAGCGAGATTCTGAGGGTCGTTGATTTTTCTTTCGCTCTCAACTTCCTTGAAGATCGGATGGCTTTTAAGTGTGGCGAAGAGAGGCTGCTCATACCATGCCTCGATAAAACTATCAAAGCTTCGTTCAATTTTTCGTGCCACTTTTTCGTCATGCTCCTGCCTGTCGATTCGCACTTTTTCTGTCTTGAGTCCAGGGGAAGCGGAGATAATAACCGCCTTGCTGAAGAGTTCCGGATGACGAAGCAGCAGTGCCAGCGCTATGCGGCCACCCATCGAATAGCCCACCAGAGAGCAGGGGGTTGCGGCTGATTGGCGCAGGAGAGCCGCAAGTGCTTCAATGGTCTGGATAAAAAAATCATCTGGAGGCTGTGTTTGCAGGAGGTTGGCGCTTCCGTGGCCGGGAAGATCAACCATCATGCAGCAGTAGTCGTTTTGAAGCTCCCTCGTTACGGGAAGCCAGTCACTGCCTGAGCCGAGAAAGCCGTGCAGAAAGACGATGCGTGGCAGGGATGGATTGCCGATGGTGACGGTGTGAAGGGGGATGCTGGTTATGGTTGTTGGCATGATGGTGGGGTTGATGTCATTGTGCATGTTAATTTGCTATTACTTGTTGTATTATTGTCAAATTTACTATTATTTCCTCATAGGTTTTTGCGGTCTTGAACCATGGTTTAAGGATGATTTGATTTTATGACAAGAGATTACAAAGTACTTGACTCACCGGCAAGCTGTATGTATGGAAAAGGTCGCTGAATTCATAAATGCCAAAAGTTTCAGGCATGCTCTTGCTCGTCTGTGCCGACTCGCGGGCTCTTCAACTTCTGATGGCCGCCGAGTTCTTGATGATTGGGAAAACCAGTATAAAGAGGGCGACATGATGCTCATGGATGCCATAGATCGCATCGAAAGCATCGACAACAGGGAGTCACTGATCACCTCCGAAGAGGTTGAAACCGATCCGCTGCTTTGGCTTCAGGCTCTTGACAATTTTTGCGTTCGTATTAACCCGAAATCTTATGGCTATTTACGGAATCCGCGTATTGATGATGGTGAGGGTCAAGTCTGGATGCTACCGATTTATCAACAAGCGGAATCGTGCGGGGGTGGAAAACGCCGGCAATTTGGCAATATTGCTTACTGGCTGAAGCATTGCCGAGTGGTCCCGCAGAATAACCCTCAGGGGATTCTTGTCAATGTAGCTGGAATACCGAGGGGTTACCATGATTGGCTTGCTGGACGTTTTTCTGCAAGAACGATCAGAATCGCAGTCGTTCATTTTGATGACGGAGTGAGGACAAATCTTTCTGACTCTGACAAGAAGCCATCAAATTTTATCTGCAAGGATATCAGTGACACTGAAACACGTTTAGCATCAGCTTTGCACCATATCAGTGAAGCAAAAAAGCGAGATGCTCACATTCTTGTGATGCCAGAACTTACGATTACGCCCGATATCAGATCCCGAATCGTTTCAGAGCTTCAACAATTGCACAGAAAAAATGGTGAAAAGCACTCTCTCTCGGTTCCTCTCATTGTTCTCGGAAGTTTCCATGAGCAAGTCGAAAAAGGGTGGCGAAATCATGCGGAGGCTATGCTTGGGCTGGACGGTAAACTCCTGTTTGGATGCGACAAACGCAAACCGGTTACCTTTGAAAATCGAAAGGAGGGTATCGAATGTGCTCCAAATGATTTTACCTGCGTATTTACACCACTTGGGCTGATGGCCCTGGCGATTTGCAAGGATGTGTTTGAAGGCGAACCAGCCATAGTGCTGGCTTCTCTGCCGCTTGACTGGCTGCTTGTTCCGAGTATGACCGATAAGCTTAATCCACATAAGGCGACAGCAAAAGCAATGTACGATACGCTCGGAACTATTGTGGTGGTCGCCAATCAGGAATCACCTTCGGCATCAACTCCAGTGCGCGGGTTCGTGCAGCACCAGAAATATAAAGAGTGTACAGAGGCACTGGAAATTGTCTCTGTAAACAGGGAGGAATTTGATGATTTTACACTTTTCAACTTGAGCTGACGGGGTCGCAGGATTTTTTTATAGTTAAATAATGTTAAATTATTTCTATTCGAAAAGGTTTAGAATAATTTAGGAAAAATATCGTGACTATGCTTAACCTTTATGCCAGCGATCCGGTACTTTTTGTCGATCGCTCGACGCCATCCGAACTTCTTGAAGCCATTCGGACACTTGAAAAATGGGATGAACAAACGTTGGATATGGCAAATCTGCTGATCTCGGTCTGGTCAGCAGATGCAATTGCGCGACCCAACGATCGCGAAGGCATATCTGAACTCCAACGTCTTATCCATAGTGCTCTTGATGGTGTGAATTCATCGGCATCGCTTCCTGAAGAGTACAGGTTTCGATGGCTGGAAGCGAGTGACATACTTGAATCGAGACGCCTTAACCTTGCTCACGCTGATCCTGAAGTGCTGCTCAGGCGCCGCCACGTTCCGGAAATCCTGCAATTGCTTCTTGAAACAGGCAATCGTGAACTTCCTCAACTGGACCTTATAAATAAACTTGGAGTCAGTGCTGGTCGGGTCACGCAGCTTATCGGGAATCTTGAATCCTGCGGGCTTGTAACCAAGCGCAAACATGGCCGTGATATTCTTTTGCAACTCACTGATATCGGGCGGAAGCATGCTGCAAGCGCGCAAAAGACGGCTCCATCCGTGACAGGTTTTTGCGGGTTACTCTCAACAGATGTCACGATTCAGTCGCACTTGAAAATTGGAAAACTGATTGCCGCATGACTCCCTTCATCGTCAACTTCTACAGCTACAAAGGCGGCGTCGGGCGCAGCCTGCTGGCCGCCAATATTGGTGTTCTTACTGCGCGTCGAGGCAAAACGCTGCTGTGGGATCTTGATATTGAAGCGCCAGGATTGCACAACATTCCGGGGTTGACACCATCAAGACCTGTCAAAGAGGGTTTTTTTGAATGGATGATCGCCTGGCAGGAGTCAGGAAAAGCATCGAACAAAGCTGATTTTGGCAAACTTGTCAAACTGGCTTGCCAGACACCTGAGCGGGATCGCCTCTTCATCTTGCCTGCTTATGGTGACAACAAAGATTTCGCAGGGCTTTTCCAGAGCATCCGCTGGGACGATTTTTTGGTTCGTGATCTCGATAGCGGTCTCGCACTTTTTCGCGGTATCCTTGATGCTTTTGGCAAGGCAGGATTTGAAACGGTGTTGCTTGATTCGCGTACCGGTATCACCGACATCGGTGGTTTGCTTGCCGCTCTGCTGCCACACGCCACCGTTCTTGTCGGCAATTACGGTAGACAGAATACCAAGGGACTTGCCCATGTCTGGCAAGCTCTCTACCCTGCCAGCGAGGGGCGCATTGCCGCGCGAGGTACATTGGCTCCCTTGACTCGGTTGCTGGTTGCATCGCCGATTGCTGATGAACTCGATTTGCGAGCCAAAGGAGAGGAGATCTGGAAGGAGGCCTTTGGCTTGGTCCCTGCAGAAATGGTCACCATCCCTTTTGATCAGCGTCTGCTTTTTACTGAGGAGCTTTATGCAGCAACACGCCCCGATACTCCGGTAGCCAAAGCCTATAACGATCTGGAACGTCGAATCGACAAGGTACGCCAGCAGGTAATTGCCGAGAACGAGGCGGCGAGTCGTAACAAAGATAGTCATGCGCAAGGTAAAAGTTTTGAAGAGCGAGTTGCCCGACTTTTGCGTCTGCTTGGCTACACTGTCGAGCATGAACTGTTGATCGACAGTAACCGGGTTGATCTTGTTATACGCAAACGTGCCGATTTCGGGCGTGAAGAGGTTTATCTGGTCGAGTGCAAGGATCATCAGGCTGTCATTCCAAAAGAGAGAGTGCTGGTATTCAAAACCTGGCTTGATGGACCGACCGCCAGCCAGATGCAGGCTCGTGGTATGGTAGTTGCCCCAAGCGATTTCAGCCCGGCGGCTCGTAGCTTTGCGCTGGAGCAGGGAATCCAGGCACTTACCTTCGATGAACTCGAACGCAGCCTCTTTGATTTTGCACCCTACCTTGCCCGCATTCGCCAGCGCTACGAAGCAAGCGCTCTTGCAGGTAACTATGTTGACCAGTATCTGCTTCTTGAAAAGCAGCCCGACGAAAAACCGGTGCCGATGTTGCCTCATGCCCTTCAGTGGGTTTCGGGAGCGGGAAGCCGGTTGTGGCTGGTGCTTGGCGATTATGGTACCGGCAAAAGCACACTGGTTGAGCGTTTTGCCTACGAACTTGCTCGCACCTTTGAAGACAACCCTGATGGTCCTGTGCCGATTGCAATTAATCTGTGTCAGTTTCCCAATGCCATTTCGCTCGAAAGCCTGATTCGCGAGCATCTCGAAACCGAACTGCGCACTGTGCTTAATCCAGAGATTGTGCTGCACCTGCTCGAAGCAGGGCGCGTGGTACTCCTGCTCGACAGTTTCGATGAAATGGGCGTTACACAGGCGGGACGCAGTGTCGAAGAGCAGTTCCGCCAACTGGCACATCCAACTGCCAACCCTGGTCGCAACCCGTGCGGCAATCGGGTGCTTATTACCTCACGCAGCCACTACTTCTGCGACAACAGCAGCGCCAGGCAAGCCATGCTGGATGGCGGCAAGCTCTTTGAAGCGGATTCAGCTCTGGGCAAAGCAGCACGTGCCTTCGATGCTATGCGCGATACCCTGGCAGTTTTCACTCAGGAGCAAATTGCAGAGTACTTGCACAAACGTCTTGGTATGGTCGAAGGCGACAAAGCTCGACGTTTTATCGAAGAGAGATATGGGCTCCAGGATATCGCGTCAACACCCCGGTTCCTCGATATGATTGTAGCTTCTCTTCCTGATCTGATAAAACAGGGAGAGAACGTGAGCACAGGTTCACTCTACCTGACCTACACTTTCCGCTGTTTGAATAGCATTCGCTGGAGCCAGGGCAAGCTTAACGTTGAGCTGATGCGTGACCTGCTTGAGCGCATGGCCTGTGAGCTTTGGAGCAGGCCACGAAACCAGATCCACTATACCGATATCGCCGGACTGTTGCATCGAGAAGGTGGAGTTGCCCGCAGCCTCGACAGTGATCAGGTTGACCTCGAACTGCGTACAGTCTCTTTCCTTGTGCGCAGCGCTGATGGCTCTTATCGTTTTTCACATCGAAGCTTTCTTGAATTCTTTTTTGCTCAGGCACTTTTCCGTGCTCTCCAGGAAGGTCATTTCGAAAAAGCTTTGACCTATGGACCTATCAACCCCGAAGCCACTACATTTCTGCTTGATCTGACGGAGTCAGCACCTGAGAGCTACGATAAACTGACCGAAGTCATTCGTACAATTTTTGCAAACCCATATATTGAAGGTACTTCAGAATTCAGGCGTTTCCTGAATTTGATGCAAAAAAATACATCCACTACGCCGCTTGATTTCAAGGGAGTTATGGTTTCGAGCACCTTCACCGACCTGAAGGCGCACCGTGCCGCACTGATCAACATCATTGATCGTTCAGGGTTTAAGGCTGTGATGATGGAGCATGATTCTGCCAAGTCTGACGTGGATGTTATCGAATCTTCGCTTCAGATGGTGCAGGATAGTGCCGCGTATATCCTTGTTATCAGCCACAAATATGGGCAGACACCGGTGTGCACAAGCCGGAATCCCGGCAAGCTTTCAATTACCGAGCTGGAGTTTAACGAAGCAGTGCGGCTTCGAAGGCCAATCCTGCTCTTTATTATGGGTGAAGATCATGCGATAAAGAAGAGTGACATTGAAAAAGATCCGGAGAAGGAAGCCTGGTTAAATGCCTTCCGTGAGCGGGCGAAGAAGATGGGGCCCGATTCAGCGGTTCATCGTGTTTATGCCGAGTTCAACAGCCTTGATGAGTTCAAGGACAAGGCAGCTAAAGCCATATTCGATCTTCGATTTGTTTTTCACAAACCCGATACCGGACCTTTTGGTGGCAAGGGAACAACACAATCCGATGACAAAAAACATAAAGCTGACGCAGCGTGTTACCAGAACATCCTCAAAGAAGAGTTGGGTTACATCCGTATGCTTGGGCTTCCGGGCATTGAAAGCACTAAGGTCAACCTAAACAACGATACCTTTGTGCCTTTGCGTCTTTCTGACAGGCATGAGAGAGTTGGCCTTGTTTCAAAAGAGGGCGACCAGCAAGGGAGTGAACATGTTCTCTATCCTGATGAGATCATGAAGCAGGCTTTCCACGACCGGCGAGGTCGCCGGATGCTGCTCGTTATCGGCGACCCTGGCGCTGGCAAAACAACGTTGCTCAAGTATTATGCCCTTAGTGCGATTGAGGATTACACGAAGCTTGGCTTCAACGCTCCAGTCCATGTTTTTTACCTGCCCTTGCGTGATCTTGTCCGCGACAAGGAGGGGCGTTGCACAGAAAAGCTGCCAGCAACCCTTGCCGCCTGGTCAGAAAAACATCATCGATCTCTTGATGCAAAGGTTTTCAATGACTGGCTGAGCAATGACAGCTCGCTTGTGTTGCTTGACGGTCTTGATGAAATCAGCAATACGAATGAGAGAAGAGAGGCCTGCTGGTGGATTGATAACGCCTTCAGCGGCTTCAGCAAGGCATTTTTTGTGGTGACATCCCGGGCGACAGGATATCGCAAAGATGAAGGTATTGAGCTTGAGTCAGAGTACGAACGAGCCGATGTGCAGGACTTTACTGCGGCGCAGCAGGAGCGGTTTTTGCGAAACTGGTTCAGTGCAGCATTTCTCAAAGAGCCTTGTGAAAAAGGATTTGACGAAGAAAGGTGGCAGGAAAAGCAAAAAGCAGAGGCCGAAAAACGCACCACCACCATTGTTGCGCATCTCAAGGCAGAAAAGAACAAGGGCTTGCGTCAACTTGCTGCTATTCCCATGATTCTGCAGATCATGGCTATTTTGTGGAAGGATAGAGACTACATGCCGGAAAGTCGTGTGAAACTTTACGAAGCCGCGCTCGATTATCTGCTTGAATTCCGCGACAAACGCAGAGATATTAAACCGCTGCTCACTGCGATTGATGCCCGACAGGTGCTTGGGCCGGTTTCGCTCTGGATGCAGGTGACGCTCAAAAAAGATGAAGCGGCAAGAGCAGATATGCACACTCAAATGCAGGAGTGGCTTGACACGCTTGATACCCCTCCAACAGCAGAAGCTTTTTGCGACTATCTGGTCAAACGAGCAGGTTTGCTGGTTGAGACAGGCGGCAAAGAGTATCTCTTCAGGCATAAATCATTTCGGGAATATCTCGCTGGTGTTCAGCTCAAGGAAGACCGCCCGTATGAGCATCTGAACACGCTGGTTGCGAATTTTGGTAATGACTGGTGGGAAGAGCCACTCCGCTTTTTTATTGCTTCGGTTGATGCCAGAGTGTTTGATGCTTTTATGGCAAAACTCTTCGATTCTCCACAAAGTGACGAAATGACGCCAAAGCAGCAGTTGTTGTTGCAAACCATCATTGAAGAGGCAAAAGGGAAAAAAATTGACGCATTGTGCAACAAACTGCTTGAACCGGCGACAACAGCCAGTCGGCAGCGGGTGATTCTTGACTGCCTCAAAGTTATCAATAAACCGGCCTCTCTTGAAGCGTTGCTGGAGTTCCATGAGAAAAAACTTGCCAGAGAGAACAGGTACGTTGTCAATCGCACTGAGGAGGTGATTCTGGCGTTAGGAGGTCAGCCACTGCCTTCAAAAGCTGAAAAAAGTGTCAACGAAAAACCGGCATCGTTCCGTAATCCCAACGAACAGAATGCAGAGTACATCCTGATACCGGGCGGGAGCTATATCTACTCGGTGACAAAAAAGGAGGAGCATTTTGAGGATCTCTATGTTGCCAAATACATGGTAACGAATCGGCTTTACCGTTTGTTCATTGCATCGTTGCAACAAAAAGGCTCTTCGGAGAAGTCACTCAGTGCAGAGCTTAAAACTATTGCCCAAAACAACAGTTGGGGAGAGGGTTTTGGCAACTATATCGAAGAGGGGAAGCAAGATCTTGGCACTCTTTTTCGCTCTGCATACGATGAAAACCGAAAATTCGGCGGGGAAGATCAGCCGGTGGTTGGCATTACCTGGTATGCCGCTCAAGCTTACTGCCTCTGGTTATCACTTTTTGAGCTCAATCAGCCGCCGTATCGCCTGCCGACCGAGATTGAGTGGGAGTGGGCTGCGGGGGGGAAGCGAGGAACCATAGCCGAGAAGGTTCGTTCATATCCCTGGAGTGACGGGAAGGGTGATCCAGGCTCAACACTGGCTAACTATGGCAAGAGTATCGGAGCAACAACACCGGTTGGGAACTATCCCGATGGAGCTACACCTGAGGGGTTGTACGATATGGCAGGCAATGCGTGGGAGTGGATGGGGAATGAACATGAAGAATATTCTACATCCCGTGCATGGCGCGGTGGCTCCTGGTACAGCGAAGCTGATGCTCTGCGCTGCTCCTCCCGGCTCCTCGACTATCCGTGGAACTACTACGGCCTCAGTGTGGGTTTTCGAGTGATTCGTTCCAGTCATTCTTCCGCCTGAAAATCTGATCCTCTGATATCTGGAACTCTGAAAAAAAACCTTCGGAAAGAGGCAAACGTACAGGGTGGGATGGAAATTTTTTTTTTTTGAGGCTGGAGCTTATGGGTGCAAAAAAGTCTTGAACCATGATTAAAGGATTATCGGATTTCTTGATTATGAGATACGAGGAGTTGACGAGAAAAGTAATTGGCACCGCTATGGAGGTGCATAAATGTCAGGGTAATTGGTTTTAGAAATTGTTTTCGAGAAAAAGCTGTATACTTTAAGAATGGTCTTGCGATTGATCAAATGATTTCATCTTGCAGAGAAAAGTCAAAAAATAACAGCATCAATGTCTACTATTGCAATGTTTTATGGAATTATCATAAGGATTTTTTGTGCACCGACCGGGTGAACACAATCCCCCCCATGTACATGCTTACTATCAGAAATTTAAGGCGATTATTGACATAAAAACCTGTGAATTGTCGGAAGAAAGCTTGCCTTCGAAGCAGAGAAAATTTGTTTTGGCCTGGGCCGGGATTCATCAAGAAGAACTCTTGGCTGATTGGGAACTGGCATCAAATGGTGAGCATCCTTTTGTCATAGTGCCCCTAAAACAGGAGATTGTAATGTATTTGTCTGTAATTGGCGTGACTCCTCTGGGCGATCATACCTTGATGCTTGAGTTTGAAAATCGTGAAAAGAGAGTTTTTGATATGTCGCCATATTTTGATACAGGAAGATTTTCTGAATTGCGAGATCCTCTGCTTTTTCGATCAGTAGCAGTCAAGTATGATTCAATAGAATGGCCGAACCGACTGGATCTTGATCCGGAGTTTTTTGTACGAAAAAAGTGTCGCCGTTTCGGGGTAGTTAACTGCCATGGTAGCGACGACATCGCTGAAAATCTGCTGCTTCATGAGCTGCTCGTTTCGTTCGGGAAGTCGTGCTGTTATACCTGTGAAAGAAGTCGCTCAGCTTTGATATCGCTTTGAGTTTGCAGGATTTTATCATAGAGCGTTTCAGGCGCAATGTCGGCACCATTTGGCCATGATATGGTGCCTCCTTCAATAGCTGCTTTCCGAAAAAAGGCTATCTCCTTCAAAGGCTCAAAAACAGGGCCTGTTGAGAGATATTCGGAAAAATCAACATCGCCACTGATGCCGTTATCAAAGATGATATGGTAAATATACCCCTCTTTGCAGGTGATACGCACAATGTCATTCATGTTCCACATAGGGAAAAAATCAGTCTAAAGGTTCAATCTTCTTGATTTCCTGACCTTTCATTGCCAGCATCCAGTCTGTTTCAAGTTCGGTAACTCTGAGGTCAACCCACTCTCTTACTAGTTTTACTGCTGTTTTTGAACCGAGATCACCTCGCAAAATGTTCCCCTGAAAATCAAAAACCGCTTTCTTGCCCTGAAATTCAGCATGAAAATGAGGAGGATTGTGCTCCTGATGAAACATCCTTAAGATGATTCCGAAAAATCGGGAGATTTCAGGCATATTCTAACTATAAACTATAAAATTAGTTATGAATAATGAGCAAAGTATGTGCATTACATGAACTGGCTCTGCGCAGGTAAAATAGCTATTATCTGTGACAAGTGAAGCATTTGCAGATTTCCTGACAGAAACAGTATATTGTATTGCATTTGCAACGCCAACATGACTATCGCAGGACGTATGAAAAGCGCATCATTACCGTCACTCCGCGTCGAACCTGAACTTCGCCAGGCGGCTGAACAGGCTCTGCAGCAGGGGGAAACCCTCTCTTCATTCATCGAGGCATCGCTTCGGGCGAACATCGAACGTCGGCTTAGTCAGAAGGAGTTCATTGCGCGGGGACTTGCTTCGCAGGAGCGTGCCCGCAGAACCGGAGAGTATGAGGATGCTCAGGTAGTCGTGGATCAGCTTCAGAAGATGCTCCTCGAAGAAAAAAAGAAGAGGCAGTGAAATTCACTGTCCGCTTTACCCCCGATGCGAAAGATGACCTTGTCCGGCTCTATGCATTTCTTCTTGAAAAAGATTTGAAGGCTGCGGAAGAGGCGCTTGATGCACTGTCGAAGGGATTCGACTTTTTAAGGGAATTTCCTTTCAGTTGCCGCAAAGCCCTTCCTGAAAATCCGCTGCTTCGGGAACTGCTCGTTTCATTCGGAAACTCGGGTTATGTCGCCCTTTTTGAAATTGAGGATCAAGCTACTGTAACCATTCTCGCAATACGCCACCAGCGGGAGGATGACTATTATTGATTCAGGCAAGATCGGGGAATGATTTAAAAACGTTTTTTGCTGCGTGAGAAGTGAGCGGGATTAATTTTATTTTATTGACAAGTGTAAGCAGTTTATACCGTCTTCTCAATGTGATGCCAAACGATACATCCACTATGCCGCGTGATTTCAAGGGAGTTATGGTTTCAAGCACCTTCACCGACCTGAAGGAGCACCGTGCTGCGCTTATCAACATTACTCGTAGTGCGGAGTTTAAAGATGTGGCGATGGAGAATGATTCTGCTAAATCTGACGTTGATGTGATCGACTCTTCGCTTCAGATGGTGCAGGATAGTGCCGCATATATCCTTGTTATCAGCCATAAATATGGGCAGACACCGGTGTGCACAAGCCGGAATCCCGGCAAGCTTTCGATTACCGAACTTGAGTTTAACAAAGCCGTGGAGCTTCGAAGGCCCATCCTGCTCTTTATCATGGGTGATGAACATGCGATAAAGAAGAGTGACATTGAAAAAGATCCGGAGAAGGATGCCAGGTTGAACGCATTTCGTGAACGGGCAAAGAAGATGGGGCCGGATTCGGAGGTTCATCGTGTTTATGCTGAGTTCAACAGCCTTGATGAGTTCGAGAAAAAAGCTGCTAAAGCCATATCTGATCTTCGCTTCGTTCTCCAGAAAACCGATTCTTTACCTTCATTAGGCAAGGAAACGAAGCCACCCGCTGACAAAACACATAAAGCTTACGCAGAGCGTTACCAGACAATCCTCAAAGAGGAGTTGGGTTACATTCGTATGCTTGGGCTTCCGGGTGTTGAGAGCATCAAGGTCAACCTGAATAACGACACCTTTGTGCCCTTGCGCCTCTCCGACAGGCAGGAGAGAGGTGGCCCTGTTTCAAAAGAGAGTGACCTGCAAGGGAGTGACCATATTCTCTATCCTGATGAGATCATGAAGCAGGCATTCCACGACCGGAGAGGTCGCCGGATGCTGCTCGTTATCGGTGACCCTGGCGCAGGCAAAACAACGCTTCTCAAGTATTATGCCCTTTGTGCACTTGAGGATTACACGAAGCTTGGATTCAGCGCTCCAGTCAATGTCTTCTACCTGCCCTTGCGGGATCTTGTTCGCGAGGCGGGGCGTTGCACTGAAAATCTGCCAGCAGCCCTTGCCGGATGGTCAGCAAAGCATCATCAAACCATTGATGCAAAAGTTTTCAATGACTGGCTGAACCATGACAGCTCACTGGTGTTGCTTGACGGTCTTGATGAAATCAGCACTCTTGAAGAGCGAAAAGAGGTGTGCCGCTGGATCGACCACGCCTTCAGCGGCTTCGGCAAGGCATTTTTTGTGGTCACATCACGGGCGACAGGGTATCGCAAAGATGAAGGCATTGAGCTTGCGTCAGAGTACGAACGAGCCGATGTGCAGGACTTTACTGCGGAGCAGCAGGAACGGTTTTTGCGGAACTGGTTCATCGCAGCATTCCTGAAAGAGCCTTGTGAAAAAGGATTTGTCGAGGAGATGTGGCAGGAGAAGCAAAAAAAGGAGGCTGAAAAACGTACCACCACCATTGTTGCGCATCTCAAGGTCGAGAAGAACAAGGGGCTGCGTCAACTGGCTGCCATACCCATGATTCTGCAGATCATGGCTATTTTGTGGAAGGAGAGGGAGTACATCCCGGAAAGCCGTGTTGAACTCTACGATGCAGCGCTCAACTATCTGCTTGAATTTCGCGACAAACGCCGGGATATTAAACCGCTGCTCTCTGCAATTGATGCACGACAGGTGCTTGGGCCGGTTTCGCTCTGGATGCAGGAGACGCTCAAAAAAGATGAAGCTGCCAGAGCCAACATGCACACTCAAATGCAGGAATGGCTTGATACGCTTGATACCCCTCCAGCAGCAGAAGCTTTTTGCAATTATTTGGTCACACGAGCAGGTTTGCTGGTTGAGACAGGTGACAAAGAGTACCTCTTCCGGCATAAATCATTCCGTGAATATCTCGCTGGTGTTCAGCTCAAGGAAGATCGTTATGAGCATATCACTACGCTTGTTGCAAATTTTGGTGATGACTGGTGGGAGGAACCACTCCGCTTTTTTATTGCCTTAGTTGATGCAAAAGTGTTTGACGCATTTATGGCAAAACTCTTCGATTCGCCACAAAGTGACGAGATGACGCAAAAGAAGCAGTTGTTGCTGCAAACAATCATTGAGGAGGCTAAAGGGAAAAAAATTGATGCTCTGTGCAACAAGCTGCTTGAACCGGCGACAACAGAAAGTCGGCAGTGGGTGATTCTTGACTGCCTCAAAGCTATCAATAAACCGGCAGCTCTTGAAACATTGCTGGAGTTCAGGGATGACCAACTTGGAAAAATGAACAGGGATATGATCAGCCGGAGTGAAGAGGTTATACTTGCTCTTGGAGGTGGTCTGCCAGTTATTGATACGATTAAATTTCAGAGCAGCAAAAGCCTTCAATCGTTCCGGAATCCCAATGAGCAGGGTGCGGAGTACATCCTGGTACCGGGTGGGAGCTATATCTACTCGGTTACAGAAAAGGAAGAGCAGGTTGATGATCTCTATGTTGCCAAATATCTGGTAACGAATCGGCTTTACCGCTTGTTCATTGCATCGTTGCAGCAAAGTGGCTCTTCGGCGAAGTCATTCGGTGCAGAGCTGAAAACAATTCAAAAAAACAACAGTTGGGGAGAGGGTTTTGGTAACTATCTCGAAGAGGGCAAAAATAATCTTGCCTCACTGTTCCGGTCACGATATGATGAAGAACGAAAATTCGACGGGGAGGATCAGCCGGTGGTTGGCATTACCTGGTATGCCGCTCAAGCCTACTGTCTCTGGTTATCACTTTTTGAGCGCAATCAGCCACCGTATCGCCTTCCTACCGAGAAGGAGTGGGAGTGGGCCGCAGGGGGGAAGCGAGGAACCATAGCCGAGAAGGTTCGTCCATATCCCTGGAGTGACGGGAAGGGTGATCCAGGCCCAAAACTGGCTAACTATGGCAAGAGTATCGGAGCAACAACACCAGTTGGCAACTACCCCGGCGGGGCTACACCTGAGGGATTATACGATATGGCAGGCAATGCGTGGGAGTGGATGGAGAATGAACATGAAAAATACGCTCCCGCCCATGCACTGCGCGGTGGTTCCTGGTACGATGATGCTGATGCTCTGCGCTGCTCCTCCCGGCTCTTCGACGATCCGGGGGACGGCAACGGCGATGTGGGTTTTCGAGTGATTCGTTCCAGTCACTCTTCCTGAACATCTGATCTTCTGATATCTGGAACTCTGAAAAAAAATCTCACATGTTCAGCAAGAACTCACATGGGGAGATTGGAAATTAAGGTTTTTTGCTATTAATCTTTATACTTGACAGACTGCTGAGCATGCTTGCTTTTATGACTGACCATTTTCATTTTCAGGAATGATTCAACTCGAACAACTCCAACCCAACGCTGCCCTGCGCGGTATTGTACCGGGCTCCTCGGTTACGGTCGTCAGCGTGCAGTGGTTTGGTTCGGAGGCACTTGAGCTTACCTACAAGACACCGGATGGCAAAGTGGCCAATGAGCTGGTTTATCGCCACGATGAACCACGGCTTGAAATTGTTGAGCAGGGCCGACCCTGGAGTTTTGACGGTGATGGCGCGCTCTTCCGTCTTGTCTCCGAAGCCCAGCGCATTCGACTGGCTCACCTGTTCGATCCGGTGCTTGCAGTGCATACTTCAAATATTGAGCCACTGCCGCACCAGATTACTGCCGTCTATGAAGCCATGCTGCCTCGCCAGCCGCTCCGTTTTTTGCTGGCTGACGACCCCGGTGCAGGCAAAACAATCATGGCCGGTTTGCTCATCAAGGAGCTGATTGCCCGGGGCGATCTGCAACGCTGCCTGATTGTTTGCCCCGGTGGGTTAGCTGAGCAGTGGCAGGATGAACTCAATCGCCGCTTTCATCTGCCTTTTGAGATTCTGACCAATGACAAACTGGAAGCAGCCCGTACCGGCAACTGGTTCCTTGAAACCAATCTGGTCATTGCCCGTCTTGATAAACTTTCTCGCAATGAAGATGTCCAGTTAAAGCTGCAAGCCCCGGATTGCCGCTGGGATCTGGTGATCTGTGATGAAGCACACAAAATGTCAGCCACGGTTTTTGGCAATGAAACCAAATACACCAAGCGCTACCGACTTGGCCAATTGCTCTCGACCTTGACGCGTCATTTTCTGTTGATGACAGCGACTCCGCATAACGGCAAAGAGGCTGACTTTCAGCTTTTCATGGCACTGCTTGATGGTGACCGTTTCGAGGGGAGGTTCCGCGACGGTGTGCATTCGTCTGACGTTTCAGACATGATGCGTCGCATGGTCAAGGAAAATTTGCGGAAGTTCGACGGCACACCTCTCTTCCCAGAGCGTATAGCCTACACACTCCCTTACCATCTTTCACCCCAGGAGGAAGCACTCTACAAAGCTGTTACGAGCTATGTTCGCGAAGAGTTCAATCGCGCTGAGGCGTTGGAAAATAACAAGCGAGCCGGTACAGTAGGCTTTGCCTTAACTATCCTGCAACGGAGGCTTGCATCATCCCCGGAGGCCATTTATCAATCGCTGCGCCGTCGCAAGGAAAAACTTGAAAGCCGTCTGCGTGAACTTGAACTGCTCCACCGTGCCGGGCAGGTTGCACCGAACCCGTCGCTTTCGTCACCAGCACTCGACAGCGAAGATATTGATGATCTTGATGATGCACCAGAAAACGAAGTGGAAGCTCTTGAAGAAGAGATTCTCGACCAGACCACTGCCGCAAACTCTATTGCCGAACTGCGTAGTGAGATCGAAACCCTCAAGGAACTCGAAGCGAGTGCATTGAGGGTTCGCAGTAGTGGCACTGATACCAAATGGGCTGAACTATCAAGTTTGCTGGGTGAAATCTTCACCACACCACAGCAGTCCACTCAAGTGGTCGAACCGGAAGTTCCTTACGGAGCAGGCCCGATTCCGCCTCCAAAGCCTTCGCTGCACCAGAAGCTGATTATCTTTACCGAGCATCGCGACACGCTCAACTATCTGGAAAAACGCATCACCGGCTTTCTGGGCCGCAAGGAGGCTGTGGTCATCATTCATGGTGGTACAAGCAGAGAAAATCGTCTCGCGGTTCAGGAAGCCTTCAAACACGACCCAACCGTTCAAGTGCTCCTTGCAACCGATGCGGCGGGTGAAGGCATAAACCTGCAACGATCTCACCTGATGGTCAACTACGACCTGCCATGGAACCCGAACCGGTTGGAACAACGCTTCGGGCGTATTCACCGTATTGGTCAAACCGAAGTTTGCTACCTTTGGAATCTGGTCGCCGACGACACCCGCGAGGGCGATGTCTATCGTCGCCTGCTTGAAAAGCTTGAACAGGCGCGGCAGGCTTTGGGCGGCCAGGTTTTCGACGTACTCGGCAAACTCGCCTTCGAGGCTTACGGCAAACAAATGTCGTTGCGAGACCTGCTTATCGAGGCAATCCGTTATGGCGAAAAACCCGAAACCAAAGCATTTCTCACAACAGTACTTGATACCGCACTCGACAGCAGCCACCTGCAAGCCCTGCTTGAAGAGAGGATGCTGGTGCATGATGCAATGGATTCAACCAACGTCCAGCGTATTCGCGCTGATATGGAACGTGCCGGTGCTCGCAGGCTGCAGCCACATTATGTCGAATCATTTTTCCTGGAAGCATTTAAACTCCTTGGTGGCAATGCCCGGCAGCGTGAACCCCGCCGATTTGAGATCACCCATGTACCAGCACCTGTCAGAAACCGTGACCGCCTTATCGGTATTGGTGAACCTGTGCTGACACGCTACGAGCGCATCGCCTTCGAGAAAACCCTGGTTGCACCGCAGGGAGAACCGCTGGCTGCATTTGTCTGCCCCGGTCATCCGCTTCTTGACTCGGTCATCGATCTGACGTTGGAGCGGCATCGCGATCTTCTCAAACGAGGTACGGTACTGGTTGATGAACGCGACCCCGGAACAAAGCCAAAAGTACTCTTTTATCTGGAACACGCCATTCAGGACGCTGGCGTTAACCGCGACGGCAGTCGCCGTATTGTTTCCAGGCGCCTGATGTATGTCGAGTTGGACGAACAAGCAACAGTGCGGCATCTTCAATACGCGCCCTATCTCGATTTCCGGCCTTTGACAGCAGACGAACCTGATGTTGACGCTCTGCTCAACCGCCCAGAATGTCAATGGATTACACGAGAGCTGGAGCAAAGCGCACAGGGTTACGCCATCACCCACGTTGTCCCTGACCATCTTGCAGAACTCAAAGGCCGTAAACTCGAACTGATAGCCAAAACCGAGGCCGCCGTAAAAGATCGTCTGACCAAGGAGATTACCTACTGGGATCACCGCTCCGAAGAGCTGAAGCTGCAAGAGCGTTCAGGAAAACCCAATGCCCGACTCAACTCCGGCGAAGCACGAAAACGTGCCGACCTGTTGCAAGGACGATTGCAAAAACGGCTCGAAGATCTACGACTTGAAGCCCAGCTTTCACCACTGCCTCCCGTTATATTAGGCGGCATGCTGGTAGTCCCGATTGGCCTAATTCACACCATGACGGGGCATCATGAACCCGTGGCAACTACTCCGGCCGACACCCAGGCCAGCGGAGCCCGTGCAAGGGGAATCATCATGGAGATTGAGCGCACTCTCGGTTTTGACCCAACTGACCGGGAACTTGAAAAGCTTGGCTACGACATCGAAAGCCGCATTCCCGGTACAGGCAAACTGCGTTTCATTGAAGTGAAGGGGCGTGTTTCAGGCGCTCCGACCATCACCGTTACCCGCAACGAAATTCTCTATTCTCTCAACAAGCCTGGCGATTTTATTCTTGCCATTGTCGAGTTTCTTGATGCCGAAACGCACAAGGTGCATTACATTAAAAAACCCTTCAATCGTGAACCCGATTTTGGGGTTTGCAGCGTCAATTACCATTTTGCTGATCTCTTAGTCCGTGCTGAGGTACCCCAATGAAACTTGCGAAAATCGACATCACCTGGTTTCGCTGCTTTGAATCGCTTGCAGTGAAGCTTCATCCTGACATCAATGTCTTTGTTGGCGCCAATGGTGCAGGCAAAAGCAGCATTCTTGATGCCATCGCCATTGCACTGTATGAAATAGTTGCAGCAAATGGTGGGGGAGGCAAGAGCCAGCGAAAGACGCAGGGGGCTGCACTTTTGCCTACTGATATTTACCTTGACCCTTCAGAGAAAGATTCCCTTCTTGGTCGGAAGTCTTTTGTTCAGGTTAGCGCAATGGCCTCAGATTACTACTACATCGATGACAATTCTCTCAAACCACTTCTTGACGAAGAGTCCGTGCTGGAGTGGACAGAACATATTACCTATCGACCACCGACAAGTTTCTCATACGATACAAGTACATCAGAAAGAGTATCCGAACTTCACCGATATATAACGCATCTTTGGGAGGAAATCCGCAAAAGTCCGCAAGCGTTGATTCCTTTGCCCGTTGTGGCGTATTACCGTGCCACTCGGAGAATGGGGGGGGGGCCGGAACTTGGAGATATTTTCAAACTCGACCTTGACAGAGACAAGGCATTCGTCAGTGCTCTTAATGCTGGCGCAAATTTTACGGCGATGTGCCAGTGGTTCTACCTGCGTGAGAATGCCGAGTTCCGTGCCAATGTAAACGCCCAGAATGGCGACAGCAAGGAGTTTGCGGACTTGCGTGCTGTTCGACAGGCATTGAAACTTACCATCGAAGGTCTGGAGCGAGTCTATTTTGATGGCAGCCCACCGCGATTGATGGTTGAAATCAGGGAATTCGATGGCACTTTGCGAGCATTCGAGTTGGCGCAACTGAGCGACGGATACCGGAACCTGCTTGCGCTGGTGCTCGACTTTGCTCGACGGCTTGCACAGGCCAATCCAAACTGGCCAAACCCGCTTGAAGCTCCAGGAATTCTTCTTATCGATGAGATTGAGCTGCATCTTCATCCCCGCTGGCAGCAACAGGTTATTCCTGCTCTTCGGGCAGCTTTTCCTAACACCCAGCTTATTGTTTCAACCCACAGCCCGGCGGTGCTCACCACAGTACGCCGCGAACATATCAAACTGCTTGGCGCTGACCATCAGTTTGAGCAGATTCCAAATGATGTAGGTACCTACGGCGCGGACAACTCCCGTGTTCTTGCTGAGGTGTTTGGCGCTGATTCACGGCCCGGAAATATCGAAACCGTTAAAAAACTGCGGGACTATCTGCAATTGATCGAAAAGCGCCAGCATGACACTGAGGAGGCATCCAATTTGCGCATCGAACTTGAAGCGGCATTAGGCACAAGCGACCCCGATCTTTTTCGCGCCGACCTTCGTATCAAACAGATAAAGATACTTGGTCAGCGATGAGAACCATTCAACGCAATGCGCCACCGGATTGCCTTGCCCGGCAGCCGATAAACCGGCCATGGAGTGAATTTATGGGCAGTGAGTGCCATACCGCTCTTGATGCTACTTTGCGCATGGAGCAACAAGGGCTTTGCTGCTATTGTGAACATCAGATTACGGACAGCGACGGCCATATCGAACATTTTGAGCCGCGCCAGAAAAATGAGGCTCGAACTTACGACTATACCAACTTGGCACTTTCCTGCAATGGCGGCAACGCAAAACACTGCGGCCACTACAAGGATAACCGGCAAAGAAACCCAGGGTACGAGTGGGATGCTGCACGTTTTTCCTCTCCCCATAACCCGGAAACCGCGTTACTCTTCAGTTATCTGCTTGATGGCAGCATCAACCCCACTCTGGTCGATAAAGAAAAGTCACTCTTTCTGATTGGCTATCTTGGCCTCGATTGCTCCCGCTTGATTGACCGACGGCATCAACACGCACGGGATCTGATTGATATTCTTGGTGAAAAGCCTGACCCCGTCATAGTGAGCTGGCTTCGCAAAGAGTATCTTCAATCTGATGCCAATGGCCATTTGAAACAGTTTTACTCGCTCTCGAAAGCGATATTGGAACCATGATCTACAAGAAAAAACTCATAGAAGTTGCCCTGCCGCTTGAAGCGATCAATATTGCCAGTGCACGTGAAAAATCTATTCGCCATGGTCACCCCTCGACACTTCATTTGTGGTGGGCGCGGCGACCTTTGGCTGCAGCACGGGCGGTCATTTTTGCCCAGATGGTGGATGATCCTTCAGCCCACCCCGATATTTTCCCCACCGAAAAGAAACAGGAAAAAGAGCGTCAACGGCTCTTTCGTATTATTGAGGAGTTGGTAAAATGGGAGAACACCACCAACGAAACAGTGTTGCAGCAGGCTCGTGAGGAGATCTGGCAGAGCTGGCGCTACACCTGCGCCGAGAATGCTGATCATCCGCGAGCAAATGAGTTGTTTGACCGTTATAAACTGCCAGCCTTTCACGACCCCTTTGCTGGTGGCGGAGCATTGCCGCTTGAGGCGCAGCGACTTGGGTTGGAGAGTTACGCCAGCGACCTGAATCCGGTTGCAGTGCTGATCAACAAGGCGATGATTGAGATTCCGCCGAAGTTCGCAGGCAAACCGCCGGTCAATCCCGAATGGCGGCAAAAATCGTTTGCTGATAAAATGGGGCATGAATGGAAAGGTGCCCAAGGGTTGGCGGAGGATGTGCGTTACTACGGACAGTGGATGCGCGACGAAGCCGAGAAACGAATTGGTCACCTCTACCCAAAGATCGAAGTGATTGCGGCAATGGTTGAAGAGCGGCCTGACCTGAAAAAATATGTTGGCCGGAAGCTCACTGTTATTGCCTGGCTCTGGGCACGCACCGTAAAAAGTCCCAACCCCGCTTTTGCCAATGTTGATGTGCCGCTTGCTTCAACCTTCATGCTCTCCACCAAGCCGGGCAAGGAGGCTTATGTCGATCCGGTGATTGAGGATGGTGGCTATCGTTTTACGGTAAAAGTGGGCAAACCGAAGGATGCTGATGGGGCGAAACTCGGCACTGCCGCTGGGAAGCGTGCGGCATTCCGCTGTCTGATGTCAGACGTTCCGATTGCCTACGATCACATTCGTGAGGAGGGCAAGGCTAACCGCATGGGTGCGAAATTAATGGCGATTGTTGCTGACGGTGATCGTGGTAGGGTTTATCTCTCACCAACGCAAGAGATGGAAGCGATTGCAATGAGCGCACAACCGATATGGCAGCCGGATTGTGAGATGCCAAAAAAACATCGAAATTTCCAGCCACCAGGCTATGGTATGAACAATCTTGGAGATCTTTTCACTTCGCGACAACTTGTAGCATTGACAACTTTCTCCGATCTGGTATGGGAAGCACATGAAAGAGTTAAGCAGGATGCCATAAAAGCGGTCGTTCTAGATAACAGCCAAGCTATCGCAGAAATGGGCACGGGCGCTACAGCCTATGCTGATGCGGTTGTGGTGTATTTAGCTTTTGCAATCAACAAATTGGCTGACAGAGGTTCAATAATTTGCGGATGGGATTCTTCAAGAGACAGCTTAAGGAACACCTTTGGCCGTCAAGCGATTCCAATGGTATGGGACTATGCTGAGGCAAATCCTTTTTCAGATTCATCGGGCAGTTACGACAATGCGATTGACCAAGGTGCAAAGGTAATTGCCGCATACTTGCCCGCTAAATCAGGTGGCTCATCATGTCAGGCAGATGCAACTGTCCAATCATTATCGGCAGGCAAGGCCATTTCAACAGATCCACCGTACTACGACAACATCTGCTATGCTGACCTTTCGGATTTTTTCTATGTCTGGCTCCGTCGTTCTTTGAGACACGTTTTTCCTGATCTCTTTACCACGGTTGCGGTGCCCAAGACAGAGGAACTGGTTGCGACAACATACCGACATGGGAGCAAGGCAAAAGCAGAGAGCTTCTTCGTTGATGGTATGACTAAAGCAATGCATCGCCTTGCTGAACAGGCTCATCCCGCATTTCCTGTAACCATCTACTATGCCTTCAAGCAAGCTGAAAGTGATGGCGGTGATGGAACGACTAATACCGGTTGGGACACCTTTCTTGCTGCGGTAATCGAAGCTGGATTTGCCATCAGCGGCACATGGCCGATGCGGACAGAACTGAGTAATCGCATGATTGGTGCAGGTTCCAATGCCCTCGCCTCCAGCATCATTATTGTCTGCCGCCAGCGTCCAGCCAGCGCGTCCACAGCAACCCGCCGTGACTTCGTTGCTGCGCTCAAAGGCCCTTCCCGCGAAGAGCGTGAACAACTTTTACAGGAGAAACAACGGAAAGAGCTGTCGTCAGCTCGTCGTGAGGAAATCCGTGCGCGGCTTGAGGATAACCTTCCTGCGGCTCTGGTAAAGTTGCAAAGCGGCAACATTGCGCCTGTAGATCTTGCGCAGGCGGCCATTGGTCCCGGCATGGCGATCTATACCCGTTATGCCAAAGTCCTTGATGCCGATGGCAAAGCTGTTCCGGTACGTGCAGCATTGGCGCTGATCAATCAGGTGCTCGACGAAGCGCTGGCTGAGCAGGAGGGCGATTTCGACGCAGACAGTCAATGGGCTCTTATTTGGTTTGATCAAATGGGTTTCAACGATGGCGATTACGGTATTGCCGAACAGCTCTCCAAGTCAAAAAATACCTCAGTAACTGGCATGGTTGAAGCGGGCATCATTCTTTCCAAAGCGGGCAAAGTGCGTCTGCTGAAACCCGCTGAACTGCCTGCCGATTGGAATCCGCTCACCGATGCGCGTCTTACTGTCTGGGAGATGGTGCATCAACTCATCCGTGTGCTCGAAGTCAGCGGCGAAAGCGCTGCGGCGGATCTGGTGGCCAAGCTTGGTAGCCAGGCTGAAATTGCCCGCGAGCTCTGTTATCGCCTCTACACCCTTTGCGAACGTAAAAAGCGGGCCAATGAAGCGATGAGCTATAACGGTCTGGTACAGAGTTGGCCGGAGATTACCCGTCTGGCTCAGGAAAAACCCTCTGCCGTTGCGTCCGATACTTATAACTTGTTTGATCAAAAGTAAACCATGGCCCTCACCAATCACGAACGTGTCGGCAAGGCACTGGCACAACTTAAAGCAGGTCTTTCGCCCTTTGTTGAGCGCGAGGTCAATGCTGCCATTGACGATAATGTGCTTACGATGCTGAGGCTGAAGAGCTTCGTTGATGACCCGATTCTTGTCAACAAAAGTATTGCTGAATGGGATGTGGCGCCGCTTTTGAAACTGATGTGGGATATCTGGAACGATGTGTTCCGTCATACCTTGGGCTTTTCGGAGCGCAGCCTTGTCTCGGAAATCCGTGACTGGCGCAACAAATGGGCCCATCAGGAGCCCTTCTCCAGCGATGATGCCTATCGTGCTTTGGACTCCATTGGTCGATTGCTTTCGGCTGTTTCAGCGCCGGAGGCCGATCTGGTGGAGAGGGCGAAGATGGAGTTGCTGCGTCTCCGTTTTGATGAGCAGGCACGGGGAGAGCGAAGAAAATCGTCCGGTATTGCGCTTGAAACCGGCGTAACCGGAATGCTCAAGCCGTGGCGTGAGGTGGTGGTGCCGCATGACGATGTGGCCAGTGGGCGCTACCAGCAGGCTGAGTTTGCCGCCGATCTCTGGCAGGTGCATCTTGGTGAAGGTACCGACGAGTATCGTGACCCGGTGGAGTTTTTCCGCCGTACCTATCTGACCGAAAGTTTGAAGGAGATGCTGATTGGTGCCGTGCGACGCATGACCCAGGGGGGCGGCGATCCGGTGGTGCAGTTGCAGACCAACTTTGGTGGCGGCAAAACCCATTCGATGCTGGCGCTCTACCACCTTTTTTCCGGAGTTCCACCGACCGAGCTTGCCGGGGTTGATACTATTCTCTCCGCCACCGGTGTGAGCAGCGTGCCGAAGGTGAACCGTGTTGTTCTGGTGGGTAACAAGATCTCTCCCGGCAATCCTGTGGTGAAGGGTGACGGGACGGTGGTGCGCACCCTTTGGGGTGAACTTGCGTGGCAGTTGGGCGGGAAAAAGGCTTATGCCCGGGTGGCTGCTGATGACGAGATGGCTACCAGCCCCGGTGACCTGTTGCGTGAACTCTTTAATGAGTACAGCCCCTGCATGATTCTGATTGATGAGTGGGTAGCTTATGCCCGCCAGCTCCACGATCAGAGCGATCTTCCTGCGGGTGGTTTTGAGACGCAGTTCTCTTTTGCCCAAGTGCTGACCGAATCGGCCAAGTTAGCCAAAAATTGTCTGCTGGTTATCAGCTTGCCAGCTTCAGACACGACTGGCTCACCGCATACGCAGGCCAATGATGTGGAGGTGGGCGGTACCCGTGGCCGTGAGGCGCTCGACCGGTTGCGCAATGTTGTTGGGCGGGTGGAATCCTCCTGGCGGCCCGCGAGTGCTGAGGAGGGGTTTGAGATTGTGCGTCGTCGTCTCTTCCAGCCACTTGCTGACCCTGAGCAGTTCAAGCAGCGTGATGTGGTGGCGCGTGCCTTTGCTGATTTTTATCGCAGCCAGCAGGCCGAGTTTCCACCTGAGACGCGTGATGCCGGATATGAGCAGCGTATTAAGGCCGCTTATCCGATTCATCCTGAAATTTTCGACCGGCTCTACACCGATTGGTCAACGCTGGTGAAGTTCCAGCGCACGCGTGGCGTGCTGCGTCTGATGGCAGCGGTGATTCACAGCCTCTGGGAAAAGGGCGACCGCAACCCGCTTATTCTGCCAGCAAATGTCGCCATTGATGATCCTCGTGTACAGTCCGAATTGACCCGCTACCTCTCGGATAACTGGGTGCCGGTTATCGAAAAGGATGTTGATGGGCCAAACTCGCTCCCGCTTAAAATTGATAGTGACCAACCCAATCTTGGCAAGTATTCTGCCTGCCGCCGGGTCGCCCGTGCCATCTACATGGGCTCGGCACCGACTACGGCGGCAGCGCACAAGGGAATCGAAGACCGGCAGGTGAAGCTGGGCTGCGTGATGCCCGGCGAATCACCGGCAATTTTTGGCGATGCCTTGCGACGTATGGCAAGTGCCGCCACCTATCTTTATCAGGACGGATCGCATTACTGGTATTCGACGCAGCCAACCGTAACCAAACTGGCCGAAGATCGCGCCGAACAGTTGAAGCGCGAGCCCGACAAGGTGGCCACTGAACTGGAAAAAAGGTTGCGCAAGGAGCTCGCCACTACCGGCGATTTCAACCGCATTCACCCGATGCCGCAAAGCGGTGCCGACGTGCCGGACGATCTGGATGCGCGTTTGGTCGTGTTGGGTATTGCCCACCCTTACAGCCGAGAAACCGGGAATGCTGCCGATTTGGCCGCAAAGGCAATTCTGGAGAACCGGGGCAATGCACCGCGTCTTTATCGCAACACACTGGTCTTTCTTGCCGCCGACAAAACCCGATTACAGGATCTTGACGAAGCCGCCCGGAAATACCTTGCCTGGCTCTCAATTCTTGATGAGCAGAAAAATCTCAACCTATCACCCTATCAGGTAACACAGGCCGAAAACCAGAAGAGCAGCGCAGAGAGCGCCGTTACCGCCCGCTTGCCTGAAACCTGGCAGTGGCTGCTGGTGCCGGTACAGAGCTCGCCGCAAGCGCCCATAACCTGGGAAGCATTGCGCCTCACTGGCAGCGACCCGCTGGCCGTGCGTGCCAGCAAGAAGCTTCGAACCGATGAACTTTTCCTCACCAGTTTTGCACCGACGCGCTTGCGGATGGAGCTCGACAAGATTCCACTTTGGCGTGGTGACCATGTGGCGGTAAAACAGCTTGTGGAGGATTTTGCCCGCTACCTCTACCTGCCGCGGCTCAAGAATTCGGCAGTACTGTTGGGGGCAATCAGTGCAGGCTTGAGCTTGCTCACCTGGCAGCAGGATAGCTTTGGTTTTGCCGACAGCTTTGATGAAGCCGCAGGTCGCTACAGGGGCTTGCGCAACGGCACTGTAGCTTTCCTTACTGAACCTCACTCACCTGAGCTTGTTGTGAAACCTGATATTGCCAGCAGGCAGATTGATGCAGAGCGTGCAGAACTATCAGTGCCCGCTCCTTTACCAGAAGGTGTAGAGAGCGGCGACGGCAGGGGCGGGACGGTGCAACAGGGCAACGGCTATCCTTTAGAGGCTCAGCCAATTGTTGCAACGAAGCCCAGGCGCTTTCACGGAACCGCCACCCTCGATGCCACCCGTGTTGGTCGTGATGCCAGCAAAATTGCCGAGGAGGTCATCGCTCATCTTGCAGGCATTGTTGGAGCACGAGTCAATGTCACCATAGAAATCGAAGCCGAATTACCCGATGGAGCCCCGGATAATGTCGTTCGTACTGTAACCGAGAACAGCAGAACGCTGAAGTTTACCAGCCAGGGGTTTGAAAAGGAGTAGCAGCTCCGTTATGGCAAATTGTAAACTCTAATCAAATCTCTCAAGGCTCCAGATTATAGCACCGGATATACCTGTAACGTCGATAACAATAAACTTGGGGAGTGGAATGAGGGAGAGAGTGCCATTTGCTGGGAATCATGGTAAACATCAGGCATCATTGTCCTATCTTGACATCAGTGATTATATTTTCTCCTTCGTAAAAGAGTTACCGCAATACTATGAGAAAAACTATTGTTATTACCGGCAGTACTCGCGGCATTGGGTTTGGGCTTGCGAACCAGTTTCTTGAGCGGGGATGCAATGTTGTGCTGAATGGCACTTCCCCGGAAGGTACGCTGAAGGCTCTGGAAGCTCTTCAGAGGTTTGCTGGACATGTTGCAGGTGTTTCCGCCGATATTCGTACCCGGGAAGGCATTTCAAATCTTTGTGAAGAGGCAATCGTCCGTTTTGGCCGGGTCGATATCTGGATAAATAATGCCGGTGTTGCCACTGAGATGCGCAATGTCTGGGAATTGGATAATGCTGTAATCAGTCATGTGCTCGGCGTTAATATTAACGGGGTGATCAATGGCACCATTATCCCTTTTTTACAGATGCAGAAGCAGGGAGGCGGGAAGATATTCAATATGGAAGGGCTTGGCAGTGACGGCTACATGCTTGACGGTATGACGATGTATGGCACAACCAAAAGAGCGATTTCTTACTTTACCCGCTCTTTTGCCCAGGAAGCACGCAAAACGTCGGTGCAGATAGGAACTCTCAGCCCTGGTATCCTGATTTCCCGGGAGAAATATAACGATGAAAGAAATATATTTATAAAATAAAATACGTTACCATATATTTATCCCTGATTTCCAAGAGAATGCAAGTTGTAATTATAACTATTTTTCCGAGCACAAGCTTTCTGGG
>CAIPMW010000046.1 GCA_903866255.1 uncultured Chlorobiaceae bacterium
GAACATTTGGAGATTTTGCCAAGGGTGCGATTCTTGACCTTGCCATCTTCACGATACGATTCACGAAACAGGTATCGATAATAGGTTTTGCCGTTGATGGTGGTCTTGCTGGTGTCGATATACATTGTGACTATATCAAGGTTTTTTAACTATTTCATAATAAGAAAAAAACATTTGACACGCAAATATTTTAGTGACTACATTTTTTGCGCCTTTTCGTCTTAAAAGTAATTATTATAAGGGGTTAACGAAAAAGTCGGCTGGAACTTCCGTTGAATGAATCCAGAGAACAAGAGTGTTTACGGCCGACTCACCCCGGAAAAAACCTTCAGCCCGATAACGCCGCTGATAATCAGCAACAGGCAGAGCACGCGAGCAAGATCACGCGGTTCATCGAACAGAATGATGCCAAAAAGGGCCACCCCGACAGCACCTATGCCTGTCCAGACTGCATAAGCGGTGCCGACCGGAATGGTTTTCATGGCAAGTGAGAGCAACCAGAAGCTGGCAACCATAGCCAGAACGGTCAACACCGACGGTACAGGCCGCGAAAAGCCTTCAGTATATTTGATACCTACGGCCCAGCCGCATTCAAGGCAACCGGCAATAATCAGGAAGATCCAGGAGATGGACATCCTCGGTTAAATTTTAACCCAGCGATGAAGCTTATGGGATTTTCTCCCAGCCTGCAACACTTTCTGAATCATCAGACCATCGGCAAAACCTGCTGCATCATGCAGGGTTTTCTCGTTTTTGTTGAGCGCTTTAACAATCCTGTGAGCAAGAAACGCAAATCCTACAGCAAAAATGCCGTGAACCGCAAGTGAGGATTGTTTGATCTTCTCCTGCAACACCAGCTCATCCCATGCAAGCATTGGCTCAACCAGTTTCCAGCGGGGAGCATCAATGAGGCTTCGCCCCCCTTTTGCATTGTCGTTGTCAATTTCCCAGAGCCTTCCGGCGCCATCAAGCCTGATAGTTTTGAGACTTCCTACAACTTCATAGGAAAACCAGGTGTAGGCGCCAACGGTGGTAACGTGCATCAGAGAGGAACTTCCGAGGGCAACCGATGAAGGACCAAACTTCATCATCATGGCAAAATGATCATCCGATGTGACAGCACAAGGCTTGCCTGACTTGTCGGGGCGAAATGGAATACTGATGCCGAGGTTGCACGACACCTCCGATATTTCGCCAATCAAGTAACGGTTCATATCAACCAGATGGGAACCGATTGCGCCGAGCGCTCCGCCACCTTTTTCGGCATCACACCACCATGACCATGGCATGTCCAGCCTGTTACGGGTGGCGAGATTAACGACAGCACGCACTTCATAAACCTTACCAATCTCACCACCATCAATCATCTGTTTCATACAGCGTACTCCCGGATGAAACCGGAGCTGATGGTCAATAAGAGCAACACCGGGGGCAGTGGAGGCGGTAGCAACCATAGAGGCGGCATCCTCTACATTGAGAGCAAAAGGTTTTTCGCAGAGGACACTTTTGCCACTTTCAAGGAGAGCGTTCACCATCTCCGTATGCAAAAAAGTCGGCGTGGTCACACAAACAAGGTCGAGATCGCACTGCAAGAGGTCACGCCAGTCGGCAAAGCCTTTGCTGATATCGAACATCTTCATAAACTTCTGGCGATGCAGCTCAGTGGGACTTGCTATGGCTGCAAGCTCCACATTTTCCATCAGGGAAAAGGCTGGTGCCTGTGCCACCTTTGCCCAGCCACTTCCGATAAATCCTATTTTAATCTTTTTAGTCATAGAGTGGACATAAAAAAAGGGCGACCAAGATCACCCTTTATAGTTGAAGAGCCCGAATCAGTTGCTCTTTTGCAGCTTTGCGAGGCGGGCTTTTTCGATATAGGTCCTCTGAATATCACGCGACACATTGTATGCTTTTGAAAGGCTGTCGGAGCTCCAGAGTCTTGCATCAAAGGCCATACAGATATTGCGGAGGAAGGGAATACCGACCTCGGTAACACGAACACTTTTGTCTCCCAGAACGACCAGTCCATCACTCTCCATATCTTCAAGGCGATAAAGTGCAATATCAAGCTCTTCAGTGTAGAGCTTCGGATCTGCCCATGAGGTCTCCTGTTTACACATCAGGTTGAGAATGTGGCGGCGAAGCACCAGATCCTCATCGGTCAGCAAATGTCCACGATGCAGGGGAAAGCGACCTTCGTTAACAACCCTGATATAGTCAATATCGTCACGCTCGTTCTGAGCAAAAGCATACCATGTGTCGCTGATCGATGATGAACCAAGAGCAAGCATCATCTGGGTGGTATTTTCGGTATAACCCATGAAGTTACGATGCAGTGTGCCGTTGTTGGCGGCAATGTAGAGTGCATCTCCTTCAATGGCGAAATGATCCATGCCAATTTCATGGTAGCCGATGGATTCAAGCATCGCGCTGCCTTTATCGTACAGCTCCTGCTTCGCATCGCCAACCGGCAGATCCGATTCCTTGAATTTGCGCTGCCCTTCGTACATGTGGGGGTTGTGACCGTAAGCATAAAAGGCGAGGCGATCGGGCTTCAGCTCCATCACCTTCTGAATAGTGTCGGTGATGGTAGCCATGGTCTGCTTTGGCAAGCCATAAACCAGGTCAAAATTGATTGAGGTAAAGCCTATTTCACGGGCAAGGTCAATCTTCTCCTTGACCAGTTCGAATGACTGGAGACGGTTGATCTCCTGCTGCACAACCGGGTCAAAATCCTGTATGCCGAAACTCATGCGGCGGAAACCGACACTGTAGAGCGCTTCAAGGTGCTCCTTTGATGTTGACTTGGGATTGGTCTCAAAGCTGAACATGTAGTTGTCCATCTTGTTGACATTCTTGCAAATACCGTCAATAAGGCGGATCAGGTTTTCGGGGCTGAAAAAGGTGGGCGTACCGCCGCCGATGTGCAGCTCTTTAACATTGAGCCTGCCGGGAAAAACATCGGTGTACATCTGCCACTCTTTGAGCAGCGCCTCAAGATAGGGAGTTTCGTAGGAGTGATCCTGGGTACGGTGAGCGTTACAGCCGCAGAAGTAACAGTGGTTCTCACAGTAGGGAATGTGAATGTACAGACTGATTCCGGTGGTCTCATTGCTGTCGTTAAAACCTTTGACCATCGCCTCTTTCCACTGCTCCTGGGTTACACCGTCGGTACTCCATGAGGGAATGGTGGGATAGCTGGTATAACGGGGGCCGGGATTACTGTACTTTACTGCGAGATTGGTTGCCATTGTTCTCTTTCCTCTGCAAGGATTATTTTATTAAATTCGTCTTGGGGAAAATACATAAAACTCGACAATTTCATAAATCGTTATGCCCGTACTTTGGTGAAATCATGGTGCCTCAATGCCCCAATCACCCCCAGGGCTTACACCCAGCCCTGTGTACACCCACCGTGTACACCCCAGCACAGGGCTTACCCCACCCAGGGCTTACACCCTGGGCTGGGGTATTTCGCCCCTGCGGGGCTTTTTTGATAAACCGCTTAACTGACATTTTCTTTCCATGAAACAAACTGCACCAGATAACAAGATGCCGATTGTCGGCATTTTGATGGGCTCAGACTCTGATTTTGACATCATGAAAGAGGCCTCAGAGACCCTGGATGATTTTAGGATTGCCTCGGAGATCTCGGTTATTTCAGCTCACCGGACACCCCATGACCTTGAGGAGTATGCCTCTTCAGCAATTGAGCGTGGTCTTAAGGTGATTATTGCCGGTGCAGGTGGCGCGGCGCATCTGCCCGGCGTAACGGCAGCCATGACGGTGTTGCCGGTTATCGGGGTGCCCATCTTCAGTAAAAAACTGAACGGACAGGATTCGCTTTACTCCATTGTGCAGATGCCGGCAGGTATTCCGGTGGCCACTGTGGGAATTGACAATGCGCGCAATGCCGCGCTTCTTGCTGTTCAAATTCTTGCTCTCTCCGATGACGCGCTGATGGCCTCTCTGCTTGAGTTCCGCAAAAAACTGGCTGATGCCTCACGGCAGAAAACCGCCAAAATCCGCGAAAAGCTCCATGCACAAGGCTGAGTTCTGGATTGATAAGCTGGAGCTTCTTCGCCATCCCGAAGGCGGCTTCTATCGCGAAACCTGGCGAAGTGGGGGGGCGTATTCCTTCACCGAAGGACCCTTCAATGGCCCGCGCTCGTTTGTGACCGCCATCCATTACCTGCTCAGAGGGAGCGAATACTCAAAACTGCACCGCATCCATTCCGATGAGCTGTGGTTTTACCACGCCGGTGCGCCGCTGACGGTGCATATTTTTCCTGAAACTGGCGAACCCACCAGCTTTACTCTCGGTTTGGAACCCGACAAGGGGCAGGTATTGCAAGAGACCGCTCCGGCTGAAAGCTGGTTCGGTGCCTCTATTGAAGAGACTGACGAGAACAATTTTGCGCTGGTGAGCTGCGTGGTTGCGCCGGGTTTTGACTTCCATGACTTTGCATTTGCCGACAAAAATGAGTTGCAAGAAAAATACCCCCTGTACACCAAAATTATCGATCGACTAACCTGAGTTTTACAGTAACTCAGGAACTGATTCGGATAATTCCATCTTTTTTATACTTTATCACACAATAGTACCAGTATGAATCATAAGGCATATTTAAAGTAAAAATAAAAAAGATAACGTTGAAGATAAAAACACGGGTTGTGATTGTAGGAGGCGGATTTGCGGGACTCAATGCCGCCAAAGTGCTTGGCAACAGACCCGATATTGAGATTACCCTCATCGACCGGAAAAACTACCATCTGTTTCAGCCGCTTCTCTACCAGGTTGCCATGGCAGCACTTGGCGAGGGGGATATTGCCGCTCCACTGAGAAATATGCTTGCCAACTATCGGAACATCACCGTTTTCAAGGGTATTGTCGAAAACATCGACACCATCAACATGATCGTCAAAACCGATTTCAGTGACATCCCTTATGACTACCTGATCCTTGCCTGCGGTGTACAGCATCACTATTTCGGCCATAATGAATGGGAGGAGTTTGCGCCCGGCCTCAAAACCCTCGCCCAGGCAAAAGAGATTCGCCGACGGGTTATGGAAGCCTATGAGCGGGCTGAACGCACAACTGATGTTGTTGAGCGTAAAAAGCTCCTGACCTTTGTCATTGTCGGCGGGGGGCCAACCGGTGTGGAGCTTGCCGGTTCAATCGGCGAAATGAGCCGCTACACCCTTTCAAAATTCTACCGGAACATTGACCCGAAACTTACCCGAATCTTCATTGTTGAAGCTGCGCCGCGCATTTTGGGCTCTTTTTCCACCGTTCTTGCCAGCAAAGCGACACGATCGCTTGAAAAGCTCGGCGTGCAGGTCTGGACAAACAGCATGGTAAGCGATGTTGATGGTGACGGTGTGCAGATCGGCAATGAGCGCATCGAGGCGGCAACCGTGCTCTGGGCTGCGGGTGTTACTGCCATAGAGATAGGCAGAACAATGGGGGTAGAAACTGATCACATCGGGCGGATCACTGTTGGTGAAGATCTCAGCATACCGGCTCATCCGGAAATATTTGTTGGCGGCGATCTTGCACACTTTATCTCCAAAGAGGGAACTACCCTTCCTGGACTTGCCCCCGTTGCCCTGCAACAGGGACGGGCAATCGGCAAAAACATTTTGCTTGACCTGAAAGCAAAGCCAAGAAAAGTCTTTCGCTACCGCGATAAAGGTCAGATGGCCACCATCGGAAAAAACAAGGCTATTGTTGAGTTTGGCGGTCTGAAGTTTGACGGCATTCTTGCCTGGTTCACCTGGCTTCTGGTCCATATCTACTTCCTGACCAGCTTCCGCCACAGGGTCTTTGTGCTCTTGCAATGGGGATGGTCCTACTTTACCTTCAGCTATGGTGCCCGCCTGATTGTGAACCGTGAATGGCGCTTCTATCCAGACCCAGACCCTTGTGTCAACCACTCAGGAAAAGAGGATCAGGAGTGATGAAACAGGGTAGCACCACAATGGTTCTCGGAGTGATTCTGGCATCAACCTTTACAGGTATTGCTCTTTATATCCTGTTGTTCCCCGGCATCTTTCCTGCTTTGGCAAGAGAAAATCTGAAACTTTACGCCATGCTGACCGGTGCCTATGGGATCTGGCGCTTTATCCGCGTCTGGCTTGCATGGAGAGATGGACAAAAAAATGAGTGACCCATGGTATTGGTGACACCACTTTAATCGTTTCCCCTGTTATAGTAATTGATTTTTTCCGTAGATTCACCCCCATTATAATATCTCTTCGTTTGTCCGGAAATGGCTGTTGTGTCAAACTCGAGAAGTAAAAAGAGATTTTTGAGCGAATGTTATAAAACGAACGACCATGGCACCACTGCCCATAAACCGGGAAAGCGAACAGACGCTTTTTTTTCATAATTATGCCCGGCTTCCCATTGCCGTCACGCATGGCGAGGGGGGTTGGCTAGTCGGTGATGACGGCACCCGTTATCTCGACATGATTGCAGGCATCGGTGTTAATGCCCTTGGCTATGGCGACAAGCGTCTTGCCGAGGCAATCAGCGCACAAGCGGCAAAACTGATCCACGCATCGAACCTGTTCATGATGCAGCCCCAGTTTGAGCTGGCTGAAAAGCTGCTCGCACTCTCCGGTTTGTCAAAAGTCTTTTTTGCCAACAGCGGCACTGAGGCTATTGAAGCGGCTATCAAAATGGCAAGGAAATGGGCTGGACTGTTCGGCAATCCATATAAAAAAGAGGTATTTTCGCTGAGCAACTGCTTTCATGGCAGAACGTATGGCGCCATGTCGCTGACGGCAAAACCACAATATGTTAATGGCTTTGAGCCTCTCCTGGCGGGAACCGGCATGATCAACTTCAACGATATCAATGATCTTGAAGAGCAGGTTTCTGACAATACTGCTGCGGTTTTCGTTGAAGTGGTACAAGGAGAGGGGGGCATTCACCGGATTTCTCAACCGTTTATTGACCGGTTAAAAGAACTTCGTGAACAGTATAACTTTCTGATTGTGGCTGATGACATTCAGGCTGGTTGCGGAAGAACCGGAACATTTTTCAGCTATACGCAAGTAGATGCTGATCCTGATCTGGTCTGCCTTGCCAAACCACTTGGAGGTGGTCTGCCCTTGTCAGCCGTTATCGGCAGTGAAAAAGTGGAGAATGTGCTGAGTTATGGTAACCACGGCACCACTTTCGGGGGCAATCCTGTGGCATGTGCTGCGGGTATTGCCATGATCAATGCCATCCATGATGACCATCTTATGGAAAATGCGAAAACCATCGGCAACTTTATCAATGATGAACTCCAGAAACTGGGGGCAAAACACCCGCAAATCCTCGACATCCGTCAATATGGACTGATGATCGGGATCACGGTCGACAAAGAGGCTAAATACTATGCAGGCAAGGCTCTTGAGAAGCATGTTCTTATTAACGCCACAAGCGTTAACGTTATCAGGCTTCTCCCTCCGCTGACCATCAGCCGCGAAGAGGCTCAACACTGTATCACAACACTTGATGAAATCCTTACCGAAGAAACAGCCGCCGAAAAAAGCTGCTGAACAAGCGAAAGCAATGCCCCTTGAACCAGTCAATTATATCATGATTGCAATGGGGGTATCAGTCATAACGGCAAGTTACTGGGGGATGTACCTCGAACGGGAGGTTGATGGGGTATTCGCTCTCTTTGTCAGCCCGGTTACCCTGATCGGTTCATACCTCTGGATTGTCTTTGCTCTCCTCTACCATCCAAAGAGACAAAAAAAACAGCCAGGTTAATCAATCTGAAACTTGATCGGAACGGTAAACCACACTTTAACGGGGCTGCCGTTCTGTATCCCTGGATAGTATTTTGACTCCATCACGGACTTTATTGCAACAGCGTCAAAAACCTCGCAGTCGGCAGGAACTCGTTTCATCACTTTTGCCTTGATTGGCCGCCCATTTTCCCCAATGAGCACACTGACAAATACCTTGCCTGTAATTCCGGCTATTCTTGCCATTTCAGGATAGAGCGGTTTTTTCTGCTCCAGAAAACCTGGCATTTTTTCACAGACAACAAACATAGGCACCTCATCACCCGAACTGGCGGAACCGCTACCTGTAGCTGGTGGCGGAGAGGCCTGTGTTGCCTCCCTCAGCTCTTTCTGCGTAGCAACCGTCTGCTGGAGTGGCGCCTCCTCCTGGCTCACCTGTTTAACTTTACCAACACTTGGGGGAACAGGCGCTGATGATTCAGTTGGAACTGAAGGCGTGACCGGAGATGGTTCCGGCAAATCAAGTGGTGGTGGCGGTGGAAGCTGTGTCACATTGGTCACAACTTCATAACAGACAACATTCGGCTCATCCTTCTTGAACAATCCTGTCAAGAGGGCTATGGTGTGCCAGTTAGCCGCAACAAGCCAAAAAATCCCAAGAAAAACAATCGCGGTAAGAACTCCGTGGGTAAGAAAAAGGTGCGCCTGTCTCCGAAGTACAAGATTTCCATAAGACAATCGACGCAAACGATCAGTATCCAGAAAACCGTCACCCAAAGACCATGAAATGCCTTTTTTCTTTACTACTTTTTCATGTAATTGTTCCAGTTTTGACGACACCTGAAAAAACTCCTTCGCTGATTCCAGCCTTAAATAGCTCTTTTAACTTCAAGCGCATCCTGATCTGTATAATCATCAAGACTGAACCGCTCAATTTTCATCAAGTTCAGCTCATCAATAATATCAACGAGATAACGATACCTTGCTTTTTCACTTATTTTAACAACTATCACCAGTTTCTTGTTCGATGAATCCTGCTGCTTCAGGAGCTGACGAAGCTCACCACTCAATGCAAAGCGATTGCCGCCAGAGTCGTACAGAGGAACTCTTCTGGGCGCTTTCCCTCCGAGAGAGCAATAGGCCATAGAGTCATCCGCGATCCTCAATGTCAGAACATTGTTCTCGACAACCTTCACCTCCATTTTTTCCGGAGGTGTATTGATCTCCATCGTATTCGACTTTGAAAAGGTGGTCGTCAGCATGAAGAAGGTCAACAGGAGAAACGCAACGTCCACCATTGGCGTCATATCAAGATGAAAGCCAAGGCGTTTGGAGCGTTTTCTGCCCTTCTTATTACCAGATCGCCTGCTCGGTGAATCAACAATCCCCATCAGCGAACCTCCTTCTCTAAAGCGGTAACAAGATTAAAGGTCAGCAGATTTGCTTTTTTATAGACTTTGATGACCTTGTTCACCGCGTCAAAGCTTGCATTTGCATCTGCCTTGATCACAGGCCGAAGCTTCTGGTTTGCAAAACGGGCCATCACCACAAACTTGTCAAGCTCATCCTGATCAACACGAAAATTATCAGCAAGTTTGAAATGCTTGAGGGAATCGGCAACTGCCGTTGAGGAGAACCCTGCTGACTGAAGTTTAAACCTCACCACACTGTTGAAAATTTTTTCCCGTGACTGCTGAGAAGAGACTCCCATCATAAAGGAGTTATCTCCAGCCACCGTCACCGTCAAAACATCCGTTTCGGGAAGTTTGAGCTGGGAATGAGATGATGGCAAATCAATCCTTACCGCTTCAGGAGGACGAAACTTTGTGGTGAGCATAAAAAAGGTCAAAAGAAGAAATGCCACATCCACCATTGGGGTCATATCTATCCTGAAACCAACCCGCTTAGCCTTTATTCTCGACATCAGCAATCAGATTTACCTGTTCCGAGAGTATGAATGATGTAGAAAGCAGCTTCATCAATCATATAGCTGAACCGGTCAACTTTGCTGGTAAAAACGTTATAAGCAACAATACCGGTAATACCCCCAAAAATACCGAGTGCTGTATTGAAAAGCGCTTCCGAGATACCAAGCGAAAGCTGTACCGCATCCGGCGCACCGCTGGTCGCCATTGCGGCAAAGGCACGAATCATGCCAAGAGTGGTTCCAAGAAGACCCACCATGGTGGAAATGGAGGCAATGGTGGAAATCGCCACAAGATTATTCTCAAGCAGAGGCATCTCCATGATGGTAGCCTCCTCAACCGCCTTCTCCATCTCACTGATCTTTTTCTCACGATCGGTGACATTGAAATCAGAAAGTTTTTTGTACCGCTCAAGCACAGCACGAAGCACTGCCGCAAGAGAGCTTTGATGGGCATCACACTGGTCAATAGCTTTGTCAATAGCGCCATTTTCAATATCAAGTTTGAGGGCTTTCACAAACTGCGGTATATTTCCCCTGCCCGAAGCCTTCTTCAACGCAATAATCCGCTCCACGGTGTAGGCAATGACCATCAGAATAAGCGCCAGTAAAACAGATACCACCGGTCCACCTTTCCATATAGCGTGAAAGATTGACTCCGGAGGAGTTGTGCCCATCCACACATAAAATCCAAGAGAAACTGCGTAAGTTACTATAATAAGAAGACCTGTAAAATAACCCTGTTTCATAGACACTTGATGGTTTAGATTATCCCGAACAGCGATACATTATGAACCGCGCTGTAATTTGCTATACTGTGCCATAGTATCAAAACTCCTCCTGTGAGCAAGATAGACCAAACCCATAGACGATTGACTCATCAAAACGAGTGAGGGCACAAGATCACATGCAATAATAACGACACTATCGCCTGTTAATGTAGTAAATACGCTGGTTATTTTTCAACAGTAATTGTTCAAATCGTTATCATAAAAGAAAAAAGATTTATGTTTTCTGCCAGTAATATCACCAATAAGGGAAGGCAGATAATCCCGCCTGCAACCATTGACGAAGTCCGTCAAGCTGCTGACATTGTCGACATAATATCGGATTATGTGGCCCTTCAGCCTTCCGGACGCAACTATAAGGCGCTCTCTCCCTTTACCGTAGAGAAGACGCCGTCATTTATTGTCTCACCCGACAAGCAGCTCTACAAGTGCTTCTCTACCGGTAAGGGCGGTAATGTCTTCACTTTTGTGATGGAGATGGAAAAGCTCCCTTTTCGCGAAGCGCTTGAACTTGTGGCAAAACGAGCGGGCATCGATATCAGCAAGTTCACCCAAAAACAGGCTGCCCAATCGCCTGCTGAAGAGAGCCAGACCCAAACACTCCGGTGGGCAGCGAGGCTTTACCACGAAACTCTTGGGCGAGAGATGGGAAAGAGGGGGCAAGCCTATCTCCTGGAACGAGCGCTTTCTGAAAAAAGTATCCAGACCTTTGGCCTCGGCTATGCTCCAGATGCCTGGGATTATCTTGTTACTGAGGCAAAACGGGCGAAAATTTCACAGCAACATCTGAATGATCTGGGACTCACGGCCACCCACAAACAGAAAAACTCCAGCTACGATACCTTTCGCAACCGGGTGATCTTCCCCATTTTTTCGGTTGGGGGCCAGGTGGTCGGTTTTGGAGGCCGAACCCTCGACAGCGATCCCCAGACACCAAAATACCTCAACTCCTCAGAGAGCAAGATCTTTGAAAAATCAAAACTGCTCTATGGACTTCATGCTGCCAAACATGAGATCCGACGACGTGAAACAGCTATACTTGTTGAGGGATACATGGATGTTCTTGCGCTTCATCAGGCAGGTATGACCAATGCTGTGGCCTCTTGCGGCACATCGCTGACACGCTATCAGGCCAAGGTTCTTCACCATTATACCAAGCGGGTATTGTTTATGTATGATGCTGATCGTGCCGGTCAGAAATCAATGATGAGCGGTATCGATACGCTTCTGTCTGAAAATGTCACACCTTATGTGGTTATTCTGCCAGAAGGCGACGATCCGGACAGTTTTGTTCGCCGTGTTGGAAAGGAGAAGTTTCTCGAATATGCTGAAAACAACATGCTTTCGTTTCAGGACTTTCAGCTCCGTTTTTTTATGGAGTCGGGAGCTTTCGCACAACCCGATCTCAAATCAAGGGCAATAAGGGCTCTAGCGCACACGATTACCCTGATCCCCGATCGAATCCGACGGGAACTTTATCTTCAGGAGTTATCAAAAAAACTTGCAGTCACTCTGCCAGCTCTCCAGGAATTGCTTGGAAAAGAGGAGGATGCAACCGAAAAAAAGAGGGTGTCGTTTGAAAGCCGTCAAGAGGTTCCTCCACAGAACAAGCCTGCGCCAAAACTCTCTGTGCTGGAAAAAACTTTTTTGAAGGCGCTGCTGGAAAGTACCAGTTACGGAAATGCCGTACTGGAATTTGCCGCATCACACCAGGAGATGCTTGAACTGCCACACCCTGAGGCGCAGGGAATCTTCAAACACCTGATCAATCGCTACCACGATATTGCAGACCATCCTGAAGAACGAATTGACATTGCATCCGAAATAAGTTCATTCAGCAATCCTGAATCGCGCGATCTGGCTTCGGGATTACTTATTGACCCGCCTGTCAGCAATAAATGGCTTGAGCAATCGGATGTCCACGCCGATAATGCCAAACGGTGCCTCGCCATGTTCCTTGATGCGTTTAAAAATCTGATTCTGGAACCGTTGATCCTTCAGAAAGATATGTTGACCGAAAAGATACGTGTTGAGAATGATCCGGGAAGGGAAATTGGACTTTCAAGGGAAAAAATCATCATTGACAAAAAAATCAGGACAACCACCCAGGAGCTGAAAAAGATGATCGTGGCCATTCTTGAAAACAGTTAGCCTCCCCGCTTTCCGGCAGGGTGGCTCACTGCACTCTCTCCTCCTAAACGCTGTATCCTTCGATTGGATTATTGCAACAAAGCGTCCGTATCTCCTCTCTGACCGTGACACAGATAGTGCCGACATCCGGTTTGTCTGCCGAAGAGATCACCTGATCAATCAGCTCGGCAATCCTCTTGCTCTCACTCTCTTTCATGCCTCTTGTAGTCATCGCCGGAGTGCCAATACGGATACCACTGGTCACAAAAGGAGACTTGTCATCAAAAGGCACCATATTCTTGTTGACCGTAATCCCTGCATCGTGCAGAAGATTTTCAGCGACCTTGCCCGTCACATTTTTGTTGCGCAGATCCAGAAGCATCAGATGGTTTTTCGTGCCTCCACTGACAATATTGTAGCCAAGCTCCACAAATCGTTCGGCCATCACCGCAGCGTTTTTAATCACCTGCCCGGCATACTCCCTGAACGACGGCTGTAACGCTTCACCAAATGCCACAGCCTTGCCGGCAATGATGTGCATCAGCGGCCCCCCCTGAATACCCGGCATCACCTCGGCATCCATCACCTCCGACATCATTTTCAGCCGTGAGCCTGTTTTGGTCTTGATAGTAATACCCATAGGGTTCTCAAAATCAGAGCCCATCATAATCATGCCGCCTCTTGGCCCGCGAAGTGTCTTGTGGGTTGTGGTGGTAACAAAGTGGCAATGCGGAATGGGATTGCCCAGAAAACCTGCGGCAATCAAACCCGCAGGATGAGCAATATCGGCCATCAGAAACGCGCCAACCTTGTCAGCAATCGCTCTGAATGCCTTGATATCAAAACCCTGCGAATAGGCGCTGGCACCACAGATAATCAGCTTGGGGCGAACCTGCAGGGCAAGCTCCTCAACCTTGTTCATGTCAATACAACCGGTCTCGCGGTCAACACCGTAAGAGTGCGCATCAAACATCTGACCTGAAAAGTTGACCGAGCTGCCATGGGTCAGATGCCCGCCATGAGAGAGATCAAGACCCATGATAGTGTCACCCGGCTTTAACACCGCAAAAAGCACGGCCATATTGGCACTTGAGCCGGAGTGAGGCTGAACGTTGACATAGTCGCATCCAAAAAGTTTTTTTGCCCGATCGCGAGCCAGATTTTCAGCCACATCAACACACTCGCAACCACCATAATAGCGCTTGCCCGGGTAGCCCTCGGCATATTTGTTGGTCATCACCGACCCGCAGGCCTGCATGACCGCCCGGCTGGTGAAATTTTCTGAAGCAATAAGCTCAAGGGTGTCAGTCTGACGCCTCGTCTCGCTGGCAATAGCATCAAAAAGCTCTTTATCCTGCCTCTGAAGGATATCGGTATCCATCGTCTTTCATTCCTTTTCCTGACGGAAGTTTACGGGGTTGGAGTTGTTCTGTCGTGAGAATGCGTTACGGAGCCACAAGAGCAGCCGATAATGTGGCCAAGCTTGTCGCGTTTGGTATCGAGATAATTTTTGTTGATCGAATTGGGGGCAATTTCAAGCGACAGCCTCTCAACAATTTCGAGCCCATACCCCTCAAGGCCGACAACTTTTTTTGGATTATTGGTCAAGAGCCTCATTTGCCTTACCCCAAGATCCTTGAGAATCTGGGCGCCAATACCATAATCACGCAGGTCAGCCTTGAAGCCAAGTTTTTCATTGGCCTCAACGGTATCAAACCCCTCATCCTGAAGGTTATAGGCCTTGAGCTTGTTGATAAGCCCAATGCCGCGTCCCTCCTGCATCAGATAGATCAACACCCCGCGCCCCTCTTTTTCAATCATGGTGAGCGCTGAGGCAAGCTGATTGCCGCAATCACAGCGCAGAGAGGCAAAAGTATCTCCTGTAGCACACTGCGAGTGAACCCTGACGAGAACCGGCTCATCAGTGGTGATATCACCTTTGACAAAAGCAATATGATTATGCTGGTCAGTGAAAGATTCATAAGCGATAAGCCTGAACTCTCCATAAGCCGTCGGGAGCCTTGATTCAACCGCCCGTTGCACAAGCTTGTTGCGCTGCATCTGATAGGCGACCAGTGACTTGATGGTAATCAGTTTCAGTCCAAATTTTGCCTTCAGCTTGATCAGCTCGGGAAGTCGGGCCATACTTCCGTCATCATTAAGAATTTCACACAGGAGACCAACTGGAGAACAACCGGCAAGTCTGGCCAGATCAACGGCTGCTTCCGTATGTCCCACACGCCGGAGCACGCCACCATCCATCGCCCTGAGAGGAAAAATATGGCCAGGTCTTGAGAAATCGTCAGCTTTCGATGAGAGATCACCAAGCATTGTAATGGTCATGGTGCGGTCATAGACAGATATGCCTGTAGTAACCCCCTCGGCTATCGCATCAACCGAAACCGTGAAGTTGGTCTCGTGCTGCGAGGTATTCCTCTGCACCATCGGATCAAGCTGAAGCTCTTTGGCCCTCTCCATCGTCACCGCCACACAAAGAAGACCCCTCGCCTCTCTGGTAATAAAATTGATCATCTCGGTTGTCGCCCGGTCTGCGGCGCCAATAAAGTCCCCCTCATCTTCACGCTCCTCGTCATCAATCACCATAACAAGCTTCCCCTGCCGAATATCTTCAAGAGCTTCGTCAATAGAGTCAAAAATCTTTGTATGCATACCTGTTGATTACACCTTTTTGCAAACCGGATAGTAGATGAAATTGAGAACGTAATGTAAAAAAATCCTTACCCATTTTCAGAGAGCAAAAAAAAGAGACCCGATGAGCAACACCGCTCAACTTTGAGAAGGATAGCCATTTTTGTATAATAGGGCGGTTTTTATTTATCAAAGGGCGAATCGTTACCTTGATGACAGCTCTTTCAGCTCCATTACGAAGCTTTTTAAATATCACAGTGAGATTGCATGACCATTCAAGCTTCCGACCTGACGCACGAGTTTACTGACCTTGCCCGGAAATTCCCTGCCGAACGGCTGTTGAAAGCCAAGCAAAACGGCTTTTCCGATTTCCAGCTTGCAAATATTTTCAATACGACAGAGCCATCCATACGAGCTCTCCGCAAACATTACGGCATTGAGTCTGTCTTCAAAACTGTCGATACCTGCGCTGCTGAGTTTGATGCTCAAACGCCTTATCACTACTCGACCTACGAGGAGGAGAACGAATCTCTCTCCTCTGACCGCAAAAAGGTGATCATCCTTGGAGGAGGACCGAACCGCATCGGACAGGGAATCGAATTTGACTACTGTTGTGTTCAGGCGGTCTTCGCACTCAAAGAGGCTGGCTATGAAACCATCATGGTAAACTGTAACCCCGAAACTGTTTCGACTGACTACGATATTGCCGACAAGCTCTACTTTGAGCCACTCACCTTTGAAGATACCATCCGGATTATTGAACACGAAAAACCCCTTGGTGTTATTGTCAGTTTTGGAGGCCAGACACCTCTCAAACTCTCGACCAAACTGCACGATGCCGGAGTCACCATCCTCGGCACTTCATCGAAGGGAATTGATCTGGCAGAAGACAGGAAAAAGTTTGGGGCCCTGCTGGAACAGCTTGCTATTCCCCATCCCGAATACGGAACAGCCATCAGCCTTGAAGAGGCAAAGGAGATTACCCGCAGAATTGGATACCCGGCACTGGTCAGACCAAGTTACGTGCTTGGAGGACGGGCTATGAAAATTGTCTACAACGACGACTCACTGAAAGAGTATATCGATCAGGCGCTCTTCATCACTGAAAAATACCCTCTGCTGATTGACCGTTTTCTTGAAACTGCCGTGGAATTTGACATTGATGCCATTGCCGATACCTCTGATTGCGTTATCAGCGGCATCATGCAGCATGTGGAGGCCGCAGGCATACACAGCGGTGACTCAACCTCCATTCTTCCCTATCATAATATCAGTCAGACGGTTATTTCCACAATGAAGGCTTATACCCGAACCCTTGCAGCAAATCTGAAGGTGGTGGGCCTTATGAATGTTCAATACGCCGTACAGAATGAGAGCGTCTACGTTATTGAGGTCAATCCAAGAGCAAGCAGAACAGTCCCGTTTGTCGGCAAAGCAACCGCCATCCCTGTTGTTAAAATAGCGACAAGAGTGATGCTTGGCGAAAAACTCAGTGACCTGCGCAAGGAGTATGATCTGAAAGATTGCGATGAACTGGGCATGAAGCACCTGGCCATCAAGGAACCGGTTTTCCCTTTCTCCAAATTTGTCAAATCAGGCGTCTATCTCGGCCCCGAAATGCGCTCAACCGGAGAGGCGATGAGCCTTGCCGACGAGTTTCCTGAAGCATTTGCAAAGGCATATCAGGCGGCAAACATGCAGCTCCCCCTCTCGGGCGCAGTCTTTATCAGCGTCAACGACCAGGACAAAAACCAGCGCATTCTTGCCATAGCAAAGGCGCTCTTCCGTATGGACTTTGATCTTGTCGCAACAGCAGGCACGCATGAGTTCCTGACAAAAAACGGTATAGAGTGCAAAAAGGTCTATAAAGTAGGGGAAGAGGGACGTCCAAACATCTTTGATATTATCAAGCACGGCAAAATCAATTTTGTCATCAACACACCACGAGGCGAAAAAGCCCTGCACGACGAAGAGGCCATTGGAGCCGCATCGGTACTGAGCAATGTTCCATTTGTCACCACCATAGAAGCTGCAGAGGCATCGGTACAGGCCATCGACTGTATACGCCATCAGGAGTTTGGTGTCAAAAGTCTTCAGGAGTATGCCTCATACCGCAACAAAAACTGAAACAAGAGCCTCTTGCTCCTTGAGTAACGAAAAGAAAGAACAGCACATTCAACCACATTTGAAACATGACCGAGAAACTCCACAAACATCTTGACGAGTCAATACAACTGGAATTGAACCTTGCCAGACTCTATACGCTTTTTAATGACTGCTTTGCTGATGATGAGGATTTCTGGTGGGATTTGGCAATGGAGGAACAGGGACATGCTGCCCTGTTGAATGAGGAAAAGAAACAGCCACAGCAGAAAGAGTTTTTTCCAGAGAACCTGCTTGCCAAGGATTTGCAATCCCTTATCGATACCAACACAAAAATTACCGCACTGATCACAACGTATACTGCCGCACCACCATCAAGAGCTGAAGCATTCAACACCGCGCATGCTCTGGAACTGGCGGCTGGAGAGTCCCATTTCCAGCAATTCCTTGATCGCCCGACAAACTCCTGTTCTGCAAATATCTTCAAACAACTGAATCAGGAAGACCGCGACCATGCCACGAGAATCCTTCAATACATTCAAGAAAATCACATCAAGTAAACAACTATTCAGGCAAGTGTTATAAACTTTTGTTCAATGCCCCCCTCTTTTCCTATAAGCAGTTCACTGTATCGCCGGGGAGAATAGCGAAAACTCCCGCCATTGATAAAGGTAATTCCATCCACAGAATAGGACTGAAACCGATGAAAATGGCCGTGCAACACGACCCTCGCCTTAATAACCTTCATCGCCGCCAAAAACTCATCACGGTTTTTCAACTCCATAGTCCAGTCGAATGCCTGGTCAATCAGGGAATCTGTACCGTAGACCCTGTAGGCGTGATGGCAGAGCCCAATCACAAAACACTCTCGCAGCGAAGCAAGAACATGTTCAAGGCTCAGTGCACGCAACTGCCCGGAAGTAATTGAGCCCCTGGCACCCAGAGGATTGTCAGCAGGATACCAGGGATAAACAGAATTCAGTGCTGTAATTGCAATCTTCATCGAGGGGAAATTGATAATTTTCACAAAAGGAAATGCTTTATTCGCATCCTTTTCACCAGTTATCAACTCCTGAAAAAAAAGAGAGAAATCGGTCAACTTGCGATCAAAGGCACTCTTTCGGAGCAAAGGCAACGGATTCAGCGCATTATAAAAACGCATCTCCTCTTCAAGATTGATCACATCATGATTTCCTGCAATAACTGTACACTTGTCCCACTGATAAAGAGCATGGCCCTCCAGTTTTTCTTTGACAAGGCGCCAGTCTCCCTGATCAGCATTATTACTCAGATCTCCGGAAATAACAAGATGATCAAACCCTGCATTATTAAAATGATCCAGCAATCTGTCAAAAGCATCAAGCTGACGGCGATCCTGCTTACCGGAAAAATGAAGATCCGAAATGTGCGCTATTTTTACTTTTTCCGTCATCAGTTTTATAAGTCTTGCGGTTTTCTATATTAAAACAGATACATTGAGCACTATTTATTACTAACAGGCATTTAATTATAACGCCGCCAAAGCCCTTGATGCTTCAAGATACGACCTGTCATTTTGACTGAGGGCATCAGGGCAACAATTATACCATCAACTATGCGAAAAAAAATAACTGCACTTAAAGAACTGACAAGAAATCTCTGGTGGTCCTGGGATACTGAAGCAAAGCAGATTTTTGAAGAGCTCTCACCTCTCCTTTGGCAAAGAAATAATCATAATCCGGTACAACTCCTGGAGCATATATCTGATGATGAGCTAATCTCGCGATGCCGGTGTGAATATGGTGATAAAATTGACCGTGTCTATAAACGCTTTACAGCCTATCTCAACAACAAGGATACCTGGGCCGCTCAACATGCGCCTGAACTTGTAAAAAACACTATCGCCTATTTCAGCGCGGAGTTTGGCATTCATGAAAGTGTAAGAATATATTCCGGGGGACTCGGTGTTCTCGCCGGAGACCACCTGAAATCTGCCAGCGATCTTGGTCTCAATTTTACAGGGATCACCCTTTTTTACAAAGAGGGCTATTTCCGCCAGTACCTCAATCACGATGGATGGCAGATGGAAGAGTACCCGCTCCAGAATCCTCAAAGTCTTCCAATAGAAAAGGTTACCGATGCTGAAGGCAAAGACATTATTGTCACCGTCAATATAGCACAAAGCGAGGTCTATGCACAGGCCTGGCTGCTTAAGGTCGGACGTGCAAAACTTTACCTGCTCGACACCAATATTGCAGCCAATGAACCTCACTATCGCGATATCTGTTGCCGTGTCTATGGCGGTGACCAGAATATGCGCATCAACCAGGAAATTCTTCTTGGCATTGGCGGCACAAAACTTCTCGACCAGCTTGGCATTCAGCCCGCAGTCTACCACATGAATGAGGGGCACTCTGCATTTCTGACCCTTGAGCTGCTTTCCATGGAACTCGCAAAAGGGCTATCGCAAAAAGAGGCGATGGAGAATGTCCGGGATCGCTGTGTTTTTACCACGCACACACCGGTGCCTGCCGGTCACGACCGATTCTCCAGAGAGATGATGCACTACACCTTCGACAAGTACCTTTCAACAATAGGGATGGGGTTTGATGAGCTGATGCTGCTTGGTTCTGAAGACCGGAACAATGTCTACGGCCTCTTTACCATGACTGTTCTTGCCCTGAATCTCTCCCGCTCAGCAAACGGTGTCTCCAAACTGCATGGGGAGGTCTCGCGCACCATGTGGCAGCACCTCTACCCGGAAAAAAAACTATCTGAAGTTCCTATTGGTCACATCACAAACGGTGTACACGCCAGCAGTTGGACATGCGGCTATACGGGGCGTTTCTGGCAAAGACAGGGGATAACAGTTGATGATTTATGCTTCTCCCGGGAAGCGGCAGAAGCTGTTCTTGCAAGAATCACTGACCATGACCTCTGGTCATTGCGATACAGCCTGAAACGTCGTCTTATCGACTATATTGACCGCTATCTGGGAAACCAGCTTTTCCACCAGCACATCAACTCATACTACAGCGACTATAATACCCTGGTGGCTGCAAAAAACACCTTCTCGCCCGATGTGCTGACCATTGGATTTGCCAGACGTTTCGCCACCTACAAACGTGCACCGCTCATTTTCAAGGATCTTGGCCGCCTCGACAGGATTATCAATAATCCAGTTATGCCGATGCAGATTGTCTTTGCTGGAAAAGCCCATCCGCATGATGATGCCGGAAAAGATTATATACGCCAGATCGTCCACCATTCGCGCCGACCGGAATTCAGTGGCAAGATTATTTTCCTTGAAAACTACAATCTTGGTGTTGCCAAGAGGATGGTGTCAGGCGTTGATGTCTGGCTGAATACTCCGGTCAGGCCAATGGAGGCCAGTGGCACATCGGGTGAAAAAACCGTTCTGCATGGTGGGCTCAATTTCAGTGTCCTTGACGGCTGGTGGCCTGAAGCCTATAACGGCGACAACGGTTTTTCCATTTCCAACGGAGAAGCCTTTGAAAACCATGAGGAGCAGGACAGCTTCGATGCAGAACAGATGTACACCACTCTGGAGACACAACTTATTCCGGCATATTACGAACGCAATGAGCTGAACATCCCTGTCAGGTGGATCAATAAAATCCGCAACGCCATTACGACAATCGCACCTGAGTACAATACTCACCGAATGGTCAAAGAGTACACGACCAAGTACTATCTGAAACATTAAGAACACCGAACGTCATCGCTGCAGACAACTTTTCTTCCTGACTGAAAAAGACAAACCAGTCAGGAGGATCGTTGCATTTATCCAGTCAAGAACGGCAACACCATGAGCCAACACAGAACCCCGAACCCGGCACTCGCCGCAACAGTATCTCTTGGACGCGGACTTGAACTACAATCACCGGTACTCCTTGCTTCAGGCACGGCCTCTTATGGAGAAGAGCTGTGCAAGCTGTGCAATTTGTCTGCAATCGGCGGTCTGGTTACCAAGGCAATTTCACTTGAGCCAAGAGCCGGAAATCCACCACAACGTATCGCAGAGACCCCGTCGGGGATGATCAATGCTATCGGACTTGCAAATGTTGGAGTAGAAAGATTTATTGCGGATAAAGTCCCTTTTCTCAGCACTCTGGATACCGCTGTCATTGTCAATATTGCGGGCCGATCAATTGATGAATACTGCGAGGTCGTCGCAAGGCTTGACGGCGTTGAAGGCCTTGACGGTTACGAAATTAACCTCTCCTGCCCAAACGTCAAGGGTGAGTGCATGATTATGGGGGTGAGCAGGGAGGCTACCTTTGAAATTGTTTCAAAACTGCGCCGGGTAACCTCCCGGCATCTTATGATCAAGCTGACGCCCAACGTCACATCAATCAGCTCAATCGCCCTTGCGGCTGAAGAGGCTGGCGCCGACTCAGTTTCACTGATCAACACAGTAGTCGGCATGGCTATCAACCATAAAACCCGCAGACCTCTCCTGAAAAATATCACCGGAGGACTCTCCGGCCCTGCTATCAAGCCAATTGCGCTGGCAAAAGTATGGGAAGTCTATAATGCAGTAAAAATTCCGGTTGTCGGCATGGGTGGCATCGCGGGATTCGAGGATGCCATGGAGTTTTTTCTGGCCGGGGCGCGTGCGGTGCAAATCGGCACCATGAACTTCGTCTATCCGGACATCAGCGAAAAGGTTGCCTCCGCCATTGAACAGTACTTCTCTGCTCCAGACATGACGCCTTTGAAAGAGTATTGCGGGAGTCTTATCACCGATTAGCTTTTCCGTCCGCATCCCCGTTTGTTCACCAGATATTGTTTGACACGCCTGGCTCCAACTTTAAGCCCCGGACGTCGATATTCACGCACAATACGATGTCGGGACAGAAAAGAGGTATCAGTCAAAAAGGTAAAGATCCGCGCTTCCGTCTCCCGAATATCAACATCCGATGGGCCGATATCAGAAAGCAGCTTGACAATCAATGGAGCACATTCAAAAACAATAAACAGGAGTGTGATAAAGTAAACCGCCGTTGCTGAAGAGCGACTCACATCATTAGGGGAATGAGTCAACTCGCCCAGTGCCCAGTTACGATCAGCAAATCCGGCATTGGACGTTTTCTCGTCAAGCTTCTCATCGGTCAACATCATCTGGCTGTTCATGCCCTCAGCACTCTTCTGCCGATTCATATACTCCTGCTGCCCGGCAAGCTCCCGTGCGAGAAAATCAAGCCGATCCTGCTTGGCCGATACCACAAGCTCCTTGTTTTTGGCATAAGTTCCATACCCCTCTTTACCGGAAGTCGTTGATGTACGCGCACCAAAAACCTCCGCTTTCAGCTCTTCACGCAAGCGATTTACCTCGCTGCTCAGCATATCATACTCTTTCTGGTATACGGAAATCTGACCAAGTTCCTGCGCATATTTCTCCTTGAATGACTGTTGTACCTTGACAATCCGTTGCTGCTGCTCCGTCAGATAGCGCAACCGAAGCTGTTCACGAATCTCCTTGTCAAATATTTTCAGTTCGAGAGGACGAACAATAACCACGGCAATCAGGACAGCAAAAATCATCCTGGGCGATGCCTGAAAGAATTGCTTCAGCACTTTGGAGCTTTTTTTGATACTTGAAACGATATAGCGGTCCAGATTGAAAATCGCAACACCCCAAATCAAACCAAACAGAAAAGCCCACAACCACGCAAAAGTACTGCCGGAAAAGACAAAATAGAGTGCATATCCACCAGACAACCCCGCAAAAAGAGCGGTAAAAAAAATTGTCGCGCCGATACCGAAATACTTGCTGTGCTCAGTCGAGTACTTTTCAATTACCGACACCGGGGTTCCTGAACAAATCCAGAAAAAACGCTGAAGATCATAAAAGGTCATAGGCGCTCTGTGTTCACTGTTATTACCAGCTTGTGAGCCTACTCCGCAAATCATATAATTTGCGGAAAGTTAGCTCTTTTTTTGATAACTATTCACAGACAGTGGAACAACTGGCTCAAAATATTCACAATTTATTCTATCTTTGGTGCCTGCGAACGTAACACTTAAACATCTTCTCATGCGTATTGGTATTGGTATTGATGTACACCCTTTTGCAGAAGGTCGCAAACTGGTTATAGGAGGCGTCCAGATACCCGGACACCATGGGCTCGACGGCCATAGTGATGCCGATGTTCTGCTTCACGCCGTTAGTGACGCACTTCTTGGCGCTGCTGCACTGGGAGACATTGGTCTGCATTTTCCGAATACAAGCCCGGAGTTCAAAGATATTGACAGCATGATTTTGCTCAAACAGGTGGGAAAGCTGCTTGAAAAAAATGGATACCAGACTATCAATATCGATGCAATGCTGCTGCTTGAAGCCCCTAAAATTGCGCCATACATCACCGGGATGCGTAAAAATATTGCGCGCTGTCTCGGTATTGATATTGGAGCTGTTTCCGTGAAAGCTACTACCAATGAAAAACTGGGTTACATTGGACGGGAAGAGGGGGCGGCCGCACATGCGGTCTGCATTATCCGTGCCATTTAGCCCCCGACTTCGCCCCTGAGAATACTGACCGGCATATAGCGCGCTGCTTTTCTTGCCGGACTCCAGGAGGAGATGACGGCAATAAGAATGCCAAAGCCAATGACGATGAGATGAGTCTCAGGCCCTTCAATAAGATTGAGCCTGTCACTTTTGATTACCCCTGCCGTACTGGCTTCAAAACGGATGGTTTCAACCAAATGGCAGATCAGATGACCAAGGGGAGTGCCGACAAGCACCCCAAGAATACCGATCATCAGCCCTTCGAGCATGAAAATCCTGGTGATACTTCCGCTTTGCATACCCATGGAGCGCATAATGGCGATATCCTTAACCTTCTGGAGAATCACTGTGGTCATAACGGATGAAACACCAAGACCCGCAACAATAAATACAAACCCCACCAGCACCAGCGTAATCACCCCATTACGGTTGTAAAATTCTATGACGTTTCGATTGGTCTCATCCCAGCTTTCGCTTTTGTAGCCACTGAGTGCCTGCACCCTCCCTGCTGTGTAACGGGCACGATCAACTTGCGCCGTTCTCAAACCAATCCCGCTCACCGAGTTCGCCGCAATTCCCTCCATTCTCTGGGCAAGTGACAGGTTAATATAGGCTTCGCGCTCATCTTTTGCATTAAATCCGCTGCTGAAGCGGCCAACGACCACCACAGGAAACTCCTCGCTATTTCTGGTAACAAGCACAATCCTGTCACGATAGCCGACAGCAAGTTTTTTTGCCAGAAGATCACCGACAACAATGCCATTGGGGGTAGCAGCCAACTCGCCCAAAGCATTCGGATCAAGCAGATTTTTTTTTAGCCCAGCTATTTCAGCCTCAAGAGAAGGGATAATTCCTCGGGCCACACATGGCGTAAAGCGGCTCTTGTTACGCCCAATCACTTTACTGAGAACAAAGGGCGAGATACTTAGAAGTTCTTCTGCTGGCTGAATGCTTTTGACAACCTCAGCATAGTTTTTGATAACCACCTGTTCATTCTGGGTAATATTTTTGGTCACCAACGCAATCCGCCCCTCTCGTTGCCCCACAAGGTTGTCGGGGGCCAGCGGGACAAGCCTCTCCGCGCTGATCACCACATGAGGAGCAGTATCTATAATTTTCGCAATAACATTTGACGATGAACCACGCGATACAGAAATGGTTGTCACCAGCATTGCAGAACCTACAGCTACACCAAGCGCTGTGAGAATAGTTTGACGTTTTCTCTCCCTGAGATGCACAAAAGCAATTCCCACTTGATCACGGAAGTTCATAAGAAAAACGTTAGTTCAGCCATTCCGTGCCATATTCACGGTTATTATTGAGCCAAATCGTTGAAAAATGAGACAAATAATCTATCTTGACAACGAGAAACTTGAAAATTCATACTTTTACCAAGTAAGTAAATTAAGCCGTTAATTACTAACCTGAGAATGGAGAGGAGTCTATAATTGTGAAAAAAATAGGTGTTTTAACCAGTGGAGGGGATTGTGGGGGGCTCAATGCGGTACTGAAGGGTGCTGCCCTGATGGCTCTCTCAAAAGGTGTTGAACTATACGTAATCCCTAACGGATACGCGGGTTTGTACAACCTTGTTGATCAGGCAAGTATGGTGCAGTTTAACCAGGTCAGGCTCGACAAGTTTGATGCCAGTTTTGCCGGTTCAGAGGCTGGCCATTCAAGAGTTAAAATCAAGGCGATAAGAAATCCTGAAAAGTATAATCGTATCAAGGCTGGCATGAAAAAATTCGGTCTTGATGCGCTTATTATCAGTGGTGGCGACGACTCAGGAAGCGTTATGGTCGACCTGAACCAGCAGGGAATTCAGTGCATTCATGCACCAAAAACCATGGACCTCGACTTGCAGACCTACTCGGTCGGAGGAGACTCAACCATAAACCGCATAGCCCAGTTTGTCCACGATCTGAAAACAACGGGGAAAACCCATAACAGAGTTCTGGTCACCGAAGTTTTCGGACGATATGCTGGCCATACTGCCTTCCGCAGCGGGATTGCTGCGGAGGCTGACTGTATTCTTATACCCGAAATTCCAGCGAATTGGGACATTGTTTACCAGCACCTGACTGAACGTTTCACCCGCAGAATCAGGGAAAATGATATTCATAGCGGCACCTATACCATTGTTGTTGCTGAAGGCCTGAAAAATGCCGATGGCACTGATATTGTCGATGAATCGGCCGGAGTTGACGCATTCGGTCATAAAAAGCTTGCTGGCGCAGGGAAATACACCTGTCAGCAAATCCAGAAAAGAATGAAGGTCGACCCTGCAATGCCACTGTTCATGAAAGAGACCGGCATGTTTGTCGAGGGAATTTATGAAATACCCGAAGTGCGGGAAGTACACCCTGGCCACCTTGTGCGGTCAGGCAGCTCTTCAGCTTATGATATCAATTTTGGATTTGAAGCAGGCGCGGCTGCTGTACTGCTTCTGCTCGACGGCAAAACCGGTGTCACTATCTCCAAGGTAAAGGGTCGCAAAATTGAGTATATCGAATCAAGCAAAGCCATTGTGCAGCGCCATGTCGACCTCGACCATGTTGCCATGTACGAATCTCTCGGCATCTGCTTTGGTCGCAACAGCAGCGCCTACGAACCAATCATGCGTGAAGTGGATGGCGTTTACGAAAGAATCTACTGACCTTAACAATTACTGAGAACATAAAAAACCCCGTGTTGTGTCATGGGGTTTTTTATATCTTTGAGTTTACTTCTGGCAAGGTACCAATAAAACCCAACGGCTGCACCATGAACAAGTCTGCAAAAATCTGGATGAACGGCGAACTGATTGACTGGATTGACGCAAAAATCCACATTCTGTCACATGTTGTCCACTACGGTTCATCGACCTTTGAAGGAATTCGCTGCTATGATACCCTTAAAGGGTCAGCAGTGCTCTTTCTGGACGAACACATCAAACGTCTCAGAGATTCATCGAAAATATACCGCATTGAAATTCCTTACTCTGAAAAAGAGCTGAAGGAAGCCATTATCGCCACCATTCAAGCAAATAATTTCAAGGCATGCTACATCCGTCCGCTGGTTTACCGGGGACAGGGCGCTTTGGGTGTCAACCCTCACCGGGCATCCATTGAAGTTGCCATAGCCACCTGGGAGTGGGGGACCTATCTTGGTGAAGATGTGCTTGAAACCGGTGTTGATGTCCGCGTCTCCTCATGGACCAGGCCAGCGCCAAACACACTGCCATCATGGGCAAAGGCTGGGGGAAACTATCTGAACTCACAACTCATCAAGATGGAAGCGCTGATGGACGACTATGCCGAAGGTATTGCGCTTGATGTCAATGGTTACGTTTCTGAAGGAAGCGGAGAGAATATTTTTGTTATCCGTGATGGCATCATCTATACCCCAATGTCTGGACAGTCAATTCTTCCTGGTTTCACCCGTTTCGCCATTATGCACATTGCCCGGGAGCAGGGCTATGAAGTCAGGGAGACACTGATTCCTCGCGAAGCGCTCTACGTTGCTGATGAGGTCTTCCTTACCGGCACCGCCGCAGAGATTACGCCGGTGAGAAGTATTGATAAATACCCTATAGGAAACGAAAAACGCGGACCCATTACCGAAATTCTGCAACAAGAATATCTGAACATTGTCCAGACCGGAGAAGATCCGTACAATTGGTTAACCTTTATTTGAGCACACCAAGGCAGGCATGAGCTGGGAAAATATTATTGGTCAACAGCAGCAGATTGGGGTTCTGCAGAAGGCGCTTGCAACAGATCGCCTGGCTCATGCCTACCTTTTCACCGGCCCTGATGGGTCGGGTAAAGAGTCGGTAGCGTTTGAAATTGCCTCTCTCCTCAACTGCCGCAATTCGGGACACAACAATCTGACCGGCTCATGCGGAACATGCCCTGACTGCAGGCAGGTCAATTCGTTCATGCACCCGAATGTAGAGTATCTCTTTCCTGTAGAAGCAGCTCTCCTTGATCCGGGCGACTCCGCAAAAAAAGAGAACAAGAAATTTACTGAGGCCAAAGAGCGATACGATGCGCTGCTGGAGAAGAAACAGCAAAATCCATACTTTGCCCCCGCTATGGAGCGATCCATGGGCATTCTGACCGAACAGATCATCACCCTTCAGCATAAAGCTCTGTTTATGCCTGATGAGGGAAACAAAAAGATCTTCATTATTTCACAAGCTGAACGGCTCCACCCATCGGCAGCCAACAAGCTCCTGAAGCTGCTCGAAGAGCCACCAGCCCATGTGATGTTTATCCTTGTGTCATCGCGCCCTGAAACACTTCTCCCCACCATCCGGTCCCGATGCCAGGCTGTCAGGTTTTCGCGGGTGACCTCCCAGGAGCTACGACTCTGGCTGAAGGTTAACCGCCCCGAGATTGTTGATCCCGAGCTGAGCTTTATCGTCAGCTTTTCGAGAGGTAACCTCCGGCTGGCATGGGAGCTGATCAACAATCGCAGCGATAATCCCTCGGAAACCACAACCATTGTGCTCCGCAACCAGGCGCTCGACTACCTGCGTGCCGTGCTTACCCCAAGCGCTTTTCATAACGCCATCATTTCGTGCGAGCATAACGCAAAAAATCTTTCACGCGGCGACCTTACACTCTTCCTTGCGGCCCTCCTTCTCTTCTTTCAGGATGCCAACCACCGCCGCATCGATCCTGCCTTCCAGGAGCTCAACAACCCCGACATCAGTGATGCCGTCAACCGGTTTGCAAAAAACTTCCCCAACACCGATTTTTTTCAAATCTCCACCATAACCGAAGATGCCATCCGCGCCATCGAACGAAACGCCAACCCACTGCTGGTGATGGCCTCTTTTACGGCGCAGATCAAGTCGCTGCTGTTGCGGAAGGTTTGAAAAGCAGTCAAGATTCTGACCCATTCGCAAAATCTGTAGCCCCATCAATCCAGCAGAGATAACCCGGCAACCCGCCAGTAATCGGCAGCATGATAATTTCCGGCACATCGTAGGGGTGATGCTCCAGAATATGGGCTTCGAGGTCGTGGTAACGGGCTTCGGTGGTTTTGATATACAGGGCAACTTCACCCTCTTTCTGCAGCTTGCCTTCCCAGATAAAAAAGCTTTGAATATCGGCCATCTGGATGCAGGCGGCGAGGTGTTGCTCAAGAATGCTCTCAGCAAGCTTTTCGGCGGTCTCCCGATCGGGTGCGGTGGTAATCACCATGCAATAGAGGCTCATTTTCTTCTGGATAAAAAAGTTACAGTTCAATCAGCTCTTTGGTAAATTGTTGCAACGGTGTCACTCCATGAGGCCCCATAAGAACCGTATCCTCAATGCGTACTCCAAACTTACCGGGCAGATAAATTCCAGGCTCAATGGTAAAAACCATATTCTCCCGTAACTCATGCTCCCCTTTGGCACTGATTCGGGGCTCTTCATGCACATCGAGCCCAACACCGTGACCAAGGCCATGCCCAAACTCCTCCGTGTAGCCGTGGTCGGCAATATATCGGCGAACCACAGCATCAAGCTCTTTGGCAACCATGCCGCATCGCGCCGACGCAATCCCAAGTTCCTGCGCCTCCTGCACAATGCGGTAGACCGTGCGCGCCTCATCTGATATGTTGCCAAGTGCAACCGTTCGCGTCTGATCGGAAGCATAGCCCTCAACCACGCAACCGGTATCAATCACAATCAGCTCCCCCGGTTTAAAACAGGCCTCTGAAGGACGGGCATGCGGCATCGCAGAACGAGCGCCTCCAGCCACAATTGGCTCAAACGAGTCACTCTCCGCACCAAGCTTTTTATGCTGATACGTTATTTCGGTGGCGATATCAAGCTCTGTTACTGATGGAGAGATCATGGAAAGCACACCCTCAAGCACCTGCTCACCGATGGCTGCAGCACGACGCATCCTCATTAACTCTATTCCGTTTTTAACCATCCTGAACTCATCGAAAAATGAGTCAACCGGTACTACCCGTTGCCTGCCATGAAAAAGCTCGATAAACCGGGTCGCTTCATGCCAGGTGACCTTGTCAGATTGCAGGGCAACGGTCTCTCCAAGGTAATATCGTCCGGAACCAAGCTCTGCCTCAAATCCGTCTGCGGCAATAACCGTTTCCACCGCAGTAACCTCCTGGGCCGCCTGTTCCTGATAGCGAAAATCGGTAAAAAGCCAACTTTTTTCTGGTGTCACCAGCATCCTTGCACTCGATCCACTGAAACCAGTCAACCAGCGGATAACAGAGAGATCAGTAATGATACAGCCGTCCAGCGCACGGCTCATCATCTTTCTCAACACCAGCTCAAGCGACTCTTTCTGGTACACCTGTATCTGTTCACTCTCCATAACTCTTTTGAAAATTTATAAAAATGGCCTGGGAATGGCGGTTAAACGCAATCAATTCTTTTTAATTAATTTACATTTACGAATATTCACAATCATTTGCCACACTGTCAGCATCATGAGCCATAAAAAGTTACTGCAAAAGCTGCTTGCCGGAGAACATTTTTCACAAGAAGAGATGATGTTTTCCATGAACAGCATTATGGATGGTCAGTTTTCCGAACCTGTTATTGCGGCGCTTCTTGCCCTTCAGCAGAAAAAAGGCATTACTCCGGCAGAGACTGCCGGGGCGTACTACAGCCTGATGAAAAAAGCCATTACTCTTGATCTGGACAACAATGCGGTTGATACCTGTGGAACTGGTGGAGACCATGCAGGCACCTACAACATCTCCACAACAGCTTCAATTATTGCATGCAGCGCTGGTGTCCCCATTGCCAAACATGGCAACCGTTCGGTAACAAGCAGTTGCGGCAGCGCTGATGTTCTTGAAGCTCTTGGTTTTACTATTGATTTACCCCCGGAAGCGACAAAAGAGCTGTTTCAGCGGACTGGATTTGCCTTTCTGTTTGCGCCACTCTACCACCCTTCAATGAAAAGAGTGGCCACTATCCGCAGGGAACTGGGCATCAGAACCATCTTTAACATTCTTGGCCCCCTGATTAATCCGGCAAAAACAAAACGCCAACTTGTCGGCGTGTTCAACAGGGAGCTGATGGAACTCTATACCGAAGTATTTATCCAGACAGGAGCCAGCCATGCGCTGATTGTTCACTCCATGACTGAAGAGGGAATCGCTCTCGACGAACCAAGCCTCAACGGCCCGACCCATATTACTGAAGTTCAGAACGGAAATGTACAACAGCACACCATCTATCCTGAAGATTTCGGTCTGAAAAGACACCCCCTTGCGGACATTCAGGGTGGTAAAAAAGAGGATAACGCTCTTATTATCAGCCAAATCCTCGGAGGAGACGCTCCTGCAGCACACGTTGATGCGGCTCTCTTCACCACCGCCATGGCCTGTTATGTCTCAGGAAAGGCTGCAAGTATTGAAACAGGCTTTATCATGGCAAGGGATGCCCTGGAGAGCGGCAACTCAGAGCGGAAGTTTCATGAAATCCTGCGAGTGAATGCTGAACTCACCGGACAACACAAGCTGGCTGTCAACCAATAAATCCTTATCTTTTTGCCAAAAAACTTGTATACTGTCTGCTTTGTTTTTATGCTGGAACGAGAACCCCCTATACCCATGAACGGACGAGAAACTCTTCATCCTGAAAAACAGCAAGGTATAGCAGAGAAGCTTCGCCTGTCAGGAGTAAGCGATTCCCGGCAGAAAGAGATCCAGCAGGCTCTTGAGAATGTCAACAGGCCTGGCTTCAGGATTGAACCCTCTGCCATTGTCCCGCTCATGAAGCCGGTTACCTGGTTCCCCCCGATGTGGGCTTTTGCCTGCGGCGTAGTATCGACCGGCGAAAGTGTTACTGAAAACTGGTCTATCCTCCTCCGTGGCGTCCTTCTGGCGGGACCGCTGATGTGCGCCATGTCGCAGACCATGAACGACTACTTCGACCGCGAGGTTGACGCCATCAATGAACCTGAACGTCCAATTCCGGCAGGCAAAATATCAAAATCAGCCAGTTGGCTTATCACCTTCGCTCTGATTGTCATCGGCTTCATTGTTGCGTTCTCCATTCACCCCTATGTCGTTGTGATAGCATTTGTGGGAGTGCTCATGTCGCACGCCTATTCCGGCCCACCAATCAGGGCAAAAAGAAACGGCTGGTTTGGCAACCTTATTGTAGGGCTTGCCTACGAAGGTGTGGCCTGGCTGACCGGCAGCTTTGCCATTACGCAAGGCATTCCTTCGATTGAAACCATTGCCCTTGCGATTATTTTTTCACTCGGTGCTCATGGCATCATGACGCTGAACGACTTCAAGTCAATTGTCGGTGACAATATCCGCAAGGTAGCGTCAATCCCCGTACAGCTTGGCGAAAAAAAGGCAGCAATACTCGCATCAATTATTATGGATGTCGCCCAGCTTGCCGCAATCTCCATTCTCGTAGTCAAAGGCTCCATGACAACAACGGTCATCGCCCTTCTACTCCTCGTCGCGCAACTGCCCATGCAAAAAATCCTGATTACACAACCAAAAGAGAGAGCGGTGTGGTACAACGCTTTCGGAACTCTGCTCTACGTGTTATCGATGATGGTCTGTGCTGTCGGCATCCGACCCTGACACGATACTTTTTCCAGTTTAGAAAACTATTGCTATATTCCGGTTCGTTTTTTAAAACCAATTGATTGCGCCATGTCCAAAGTTTGTCTACTGACCGGTAAAAGACCTCTCTACGGCAATACGGTATCTCATGCCAATAACCATGTCCGTACCCGTTTTGAGCCCAACCTCCACACCAAAAGAGTCTGGATTGAAGAGGAAAAACGGTTTGTAAAGGTGAAGCTTTCTGCAAAAGCCATGAAAATTATTGCTAAAACCGGTACCGCCGAACTCGCCAAACTGGTCAAGTAAGGGCGAAACACACCAGTTTATCCATGAGTTCCACAAGAATCTTCTGTCGGACATAACAAAAACCGCCCATTCTCCCTGCTGACTATCGATAATCGGGATTATGATGTCACAAAAAAGAGTGAGTTGTTGAATTGATTCAAATCTTGTAAAAGCTCAACATTGAACGGTTGAGCTTTTTTTATCGATGGAGAAAAAAGTAATCATTTACACCGATGGCGCATGCAGCGGCAATCCTGGGCCTGGTGGTTGGGGAGCTGTAATGATGTACGGCTCTTCAACCCGTGAAATCTCGGGATATTCTCCCGCTACAACCAATAACCGAATGGAACTCAGTGCTGCAATTGAGGCACTGGGAGCGCTGAAAGAGCCCTGCCGGGTAGATCTGTACAGCGACTCGAGCTACCTCGTCAACGCCGTCAACAACGGATGGCTGAAGCGCTGGACAATCAATAACTGGCAGACCGCAGCAAAAAAAAGTGTTGAAAACATCGATCTGTGGCAAAAAATCCTGAAGTTGCTTACATTGCACAGCATAAAATTTCATAAAGTAAAAGGCCACAGCGACAACCCTTACAACAACCGCTGCGACACTCTGGCACGCGAAGCCATCAAAAGAAAATCATAATCAGGTGATATATGCAGGTGAACCCCGAATCTGAAGCGACACCCGCAGTACGTGAAAAACGATCCCTGAAAAAAGGGGCAGGACTTCTCCTCTCCATCAGCGTTATCAGCACTGTCTGCTTTATCATACTGGCTCTCTGGGTCAACTGGTCGAAACCCCGGCTTCAGCCAGAGCCATTAACTCCCGCTCTTAAAGCATTGGTTGACCGTATTCCCGGCAATTCTGATGCCCTTGTCTACATCGGACTGAAAGATATCCGCGAGAGCCGACTCTGGAAAGAGATCATTCCTGACTCCCTGAAAAAAACACCAATCTTTCAGCCACAAGGCAAGCTCGATGCCATTTTAAAAGCCTCAAAGATCAACCCCACGCTTGATATCGACACTCTGCTGATCAGTTTCAAACGGCACGGTTACAAAGAGCAGAACTATCTCGGCATCGCATCGGGCACATTTACCGAAAAGCTTCCGGCATCACTACTCAAATCCATGAGCACAAGCACAGAGGAGATCGGTGGCCATCAATGCTACACCCTCGACAGCACACTCTGGCTCAGCCCGCTTGGACCGAGACAAATTGCTCTGAGCAACAACAAAAAAATGCTCAGAGAATTCCTTGTCCCGACCGGCAGTTTCTTTAAGCGGGACTCTCTCTCTGTTGCATTGATCGACAAAGCCCTGTATAAATCGCACCTTTGGTTTGCCCTGCCATCAGCAGCCTGGACCGCAGGTGCCTTGCAAAGCCTCACGTCGACCAATCAGGGCATACAATCAATGGGCAACCTGAACCGCATCCAGAATCTTGCTCTCTCCGTAAAATTCAAGGATGGAATAGAGGGGCAGAGCGAATGGGTCTATAACAGCAATCAGGCAGCCTATTTTGCATCGACTTTCCTCTGGGGTGCCATCAAGCTCTCCGGGCTGAGCGGCAACAAAACCTCCGAGCAGACAAAAGGGTTGCTCGATAGAATCAAGGTACAGCAAAACCTCAATTCAGTCATTATTCATACAGAGTTTCCTTTTGAGCTTTTTCAGGCAGCAAAACAAAAGAGATAGCAGCAGAAAAGCGCCTTGGATAATGGCAGCAACGGCCTACACCTCGTCCATATCCCGAAAAAAACAGAGCGATGCTCCTTTCCAGAGCACCCGCAATCGTCGGCCTGCCATCACCATTTTTCCCTGATGCGTGTTCAGTACATTGACCAGCTTCTGGAGTGTTTGGGCATCGACCGGCGCATCCATATCCCGCAAGGCCCTCTTGAAAAGCTCTTTCTGTTCAAAAACTGTAAGCCGCTTCAGAGCCTGCACATCAAGCTTGCCATCAGTGAGGGAGAGCCCTGGCATCCGTTCAGAGAGTTCTTCAAAATGGCGCTCAAGAAACTCCTCAAGCTCTCCCGCCTGTTCAGAAAATCTCTGAAGGGAAGGCAACAGCTTATGCGGAAAGCGCTCCTCAATCAGGGGAATAACGCGGTTTCTGATAAAATTTCTGTCGTAATCGTTAGCAACATTACTCGCATCCACCCTGCTTGCCACACCCTTTTCTTTAAGATATGCCGCAATTTCAGCTTTGTGCAGCAGGAGCATCGGTCGGATGATTTTCCCGTTACAGGCACGAATTCCTCTCAGTCCAGGAGGTGATACCCCCCTGAAAAGATTAAAAAGAATCGTCTCGGCATTATCGTTGCTATGATGACCAGTCGCAATTCTGGTATATCCCTGCTGCAACAGCACCTGATCAAAAAAAGTATACCGCAATATGCGTGCACTTTCTTCAACAGATTTTTTCAACTCCCCGGCACAACGCAAGGTATCGAAGCACTCAACAAAACAGGGCAGCCCAAGCGAAAGAGCATGATCGCGCACAAAACATTCATCTGCATCACTCTCAGCACCACGAAGCTGAAAGTTGCAATGGACTATGGCAAGCTCACAATGCAGCATTGGCTTTACCGCCAAAAAAAGTGTAAGCAGTGCCATTGAGTCCGGCCCACCGGAAACAGCAAGAAGTACCTTGTCACCAGAGGCGACCAGACCTCTTGCCTTCATCTCTCCAAGAAACTTTTTTTCTAACGCACGCATCATTATCTGGAAATGGAAGATCAATTTTCGACACAAATCAAAAAATAACGGAAAAATATTTCCTGCCTCATCCAAGTCGAGGAAAAATAATTATTATGGAGGGGGAACTTATCATATCGTCATCAAATAGAGATAACAAGATGTTGACATCGTACGGCTACAGCACCATGATAAAAGTCCTGATTCTCGCCATGGTACTCAGTGCTGCGGCAGTGCTTTTCCCCACCTGGGCAGAGATGACAATTCTGGTGGCTCTCGGTGCCATAATCCTCTTCACACTCTATTTTTTTCGTGATCCCGAACGTTCAATACCAAACGAACAACGGGTTATTCTTGCACCTGCCGACGGTAAAATTATTCTCGTGCAGCCATATAAGCAGAGCTGTTCCTCCGGTCCCTTGACACTCATAAGCATCTTCATGTCACCCTTCAACGTGCACGTCAATCGAATACCTGTGAGCGGAAAAGTGACCCATCTGCGCTACTGCCCCGGAAAATTCCTTATGGCTTTTGACCATCAGAGTACGGAGAACAACGAAAGAATGGAGATCGGTATCGACAATGGAGAGATAGAGGTTCGATTCAGCCAGGTATCCGGCTTTCTGGCAAGAAGAATTGTCTGCACCCTGCAAAGCGGAGAGATGGTCAAAATCGGTAAACGCTTCGGCATGATCAAATTCGGCTCAAGAGTCGATCTCATCCTGCCCGCCTCGGCAAAAGTTGCAGTTCAACGAGGAGAGACAACCCGTGCGGGTGAAACCGTGATAGCCCGTTACTGAGAAGAGCCACTCACCGTTGAAAAAAGTTGTTTCAGGAATCGGGATTGCGTATATAACCAGCACAGGCCCATCACAATAACATAATCGGGGGAAGACCTATGTTCGGATTAGGTGGACAGGAACTCATTCTTATTCTGCTGATCATTTTGCTGCTGTTCGGTGCAAAAAAGCTGCCGGAACTTGCGAGAGGTTTGGGGAAAGGGATGAAAGAATTTAAAAAGGCGCAGACAGAAATTGAGGAAGAGTTTACAAAAGCAGCCGATGAACTACCCAAAAAAGATAAATCACCCTCATCGACACAGGCATAACGTGCGCAATAACTGGCCATGCTTTGCACCCTTTACATCAAAAATTTTGCATTAATCCAGGAGTTAACGGTTGACTTTGACCCTGGTTTGACCATTATCACCGGCGAGACTGGCGCAGGGAAGTCCATTCTTGTCGGTGCGCTGAACCTTGTACTGGGTGAGCGAGGCAGCAGTGATCTGGTGCGGTCCGGCGCATCCAAAGCGGTCATTGAGGCCGTGCTCAAAGAGGTTCATTCTGCAAAGATCGACAGTCTGCTGAATGCTGCAAACATCGAAACTGCGCTGGAGCTCATCCTTCGCAGAGAGATCTCATCTAGCGGACAATCCCGCTGCTTCATCAACGACACACCCTGCACAGCCGCCCTGCTCAAACAGGCAGGAGAAGAGCTGATTGACCTCCACGGGCAGCACGATCACCAACTGCTGCTGCACGCTGATACGCATGAAACGCTTCTTGATGATTTCGCGCTGGCTGCAGAGGAGGTTGTTACCTACAAAACAACCCGCTCATCACTTCAGGCGCTCCAGCAACAGTTGAACTCGCTTAACAATGAGGCAGCAACCATCCGGGAAAAGAAAGAGATGGTTGATTTTCAGGTACACGAGCTCAACTCGGTTGACTTGAAAAATGGTGAAGTGAAGACGATTGATACTGCAATTACCCTCCTCGAAAATGCCGAAACCCTCTTCACGCTCAGCACCACCCTCAACGAGCTGCTTTACGACGGCGACCACTCCATCTATTCAGCCATAACATCAGCACTGCACACCCTCGAAAAACTTTGCGCTATCGACAAGCGCTTCGACATTCATCTTGAGGAGACCCGCACAGCAACAAGCATTGTTGATGAGCTCTCCCGCTTCACCCGCAGCTATATTTCGGGTATTGATTTCAATCCCGGAAAACTTGACACGTTACGTGAGCGTCAACTCCAGCTCCAGCGCCTTTGCAAAAAATATGGACGTACACACGCAGAACTGATTGAGCTGAAAAACGAGCTTGAAGCAAGGAGCGCACTTGAAGAGAACCTTGAAGAGGAGCGCTGCCACATTGAGCAGGCGATAACATTCAAAAAAACGGAACTCTCTCTTCAAGCCGAAACACTCAGCCACAAGCGGCTGGAAGCTGCACGCCGCCTTGAAACAGCCATTCAGGAGCAGTTGGCGACGCTCGGCATACCACACGCCACCTTCATTGTCAACATAACGCACGAAGAGCATCAAAAGGGCGATATTTCCGTAGCGGGCACAACATTTACCGCTTTTCCCGGCGGTTACGACAAGATTGAGTTTCTGATCTCCACCAATCCGGGCGAAAAGCCGAAGCACCTCGTCAAGGTGGCATCCGGTGGAGAGATTTCACGCGTCATGCTCGCCATGAAAAGCGCCCTGGCAGAGTCAGCCAAACTGCCAATACTCATTTTCGATGAAATTGATACTGGTATCAGCGGTCGTATCGCCGAAGCGGTAGGCAAAAGCCTGCAAAAACTCTCGCGCCTCCACCAGATCATCGCTATTACCCACCTGCCGCAAATTGCAGCCATGGCCGACCTGCACCTCAGCGTCAAAAAATCTGTCCAGCAGGAGAGAACCGTAACAGAGGTTACCCCTCTCGACCAAGAAAGCCGCTTGCAGGCCATTGCCAGCCTCATCAGCGGCCAGCAAATTTCAGCATCATCGCTCACTCTGGCAGCAGAGCTGATTGAGGCCGCTCGAGACTGACATGCCAACATTAAAACCAAATGAAGTAAAGTGGCTTAAAGGCCTTCACCTGTTGGCTGTTTCCTGCTGGGTGGGCGGAGCGGTATCTTTGATATCGCTCTATTTTTTGAAAGCTGGCATTACTGATGGCCGCGTGTTGTACGGAATCAACCAGAGCCTTCATCACGTTGATATGTCGATTGTTGTGGTTCCTGGAGCTATCGGCAGCCTGCTTACCGGGTTGGCATACTCACTCTTCACCAACTGGGGCTTCTTCAAGCACAACTGGCTCACCTTCAAGTGGATTATAACCGTTGCAGCCATTGTGTTTGGAACCTTTTTTCTTGGCCCCTGGGAGTCAACGATGATGGAGATCTCCGGCAAACTCGGCATGGCGGCTCTCGGTGATGCCGCCTATCTCTACAATCAAAAGATGAATCTCTGGTTTGGAACTCTTCAAGTCCTGATACTGATGGGCACCATATTTGTCTCTATTCTGAAACCATGGAAATCAAAAAAAGAGGCCAAGAAAACGATCGCATAAAATTGTAGTTCATCACGCCACACTCCACAGATAGAGATGCTTCTGAAACTCAAGAAAGGTCGATAAAATCTTCTCCGTTCTGCCAAGAAGGGCGGTAGCATCTGAAAGAGCATGATATTTGAGTTGCAGCAGGTGCGGCAGCTTTTCCTGATCGAGCTCTCCGACACCGGTTTCAATGTATTTGGCGAGCACAAAGTCGACAAACTCCCGCTGCACTTTGGTGCCAGCGACAACCCCCCAGCCACTCGCTTTCAGTTGCGGGTCAATCAGCTCCGCTCTCGTTTCGGCTTCGTTCATCTGATGATAATGGAGCGTTGACTAAAACAACCGCACAGCCCGAACACGGCTGCCATTCGTTTTGTTGCCAACAAGCTGTTCTCCACTGGCAAAATTCTCGGCCCATGCGCTTTCAGCCTCGGCATCGGAGGAACTCCAATAAACAGTGGTCGCCATACCCGCTGCACTGCGATTGATATAGAGCGTATGCAACTGCTCCCTGTTCGGCAAAAACCAGTCGCTGAAACCCTCCACAAAAGCATTGGCCACATCTTTTGCACCATACCAGTTAAAAAAACCCTCCTCTTTCTGAAAAGAGTGGCCTGGCATATCTGTTTTGGCAGCAATAAGGCCATGCTGACCAGTGCCATCGACATAAAAAACAACTCCCCCGCCATAGCTCTCTCCAATTTGTGGCGTAGCCGCAGAGGAGAGTGCTGTCGTGGTAATGGCGCTCAGGCTGGTGAGCAGAAAGATGATCCAGAGACGGGTGAAGAAGACTTTTGTATCGCGTTTCATGATGGTTTTGTTGAGGTTCAGGGTTTATTCAAAACAACATACTCTAATAATAATCCTCTTCCCGCTGGTGCCGTACCGCCAAAATGGTGACACTCTTCTCATTGTCGATTTCGAACAGCGCCACATAGCCGCTGGTTCCGAATGAGATGAGCAGTTCACGCAAAAATGGATTATCCACTGATGCTTTCCTGCAACTGAATGGAAAATTCTGCAAAAAGAGCACTCCCTGGTTTATGGCATCCAAAGCCTTTTCAGCAGCAACAAGATCCTTTTCAAGCTGAAAGTCATACAGTCGGCACAAATCCTCTTGCGCTTCAGGGGTGAAACGGACAGTATAATTCACCGCTTACTCTGTTTTGCTTTAAGAAGAGAGTTGTGCAGCGTACTCAAGACCTCATCTGCGGCAATATACTCACCAGTAGCACGGGCATGATCACGTGAAGCCAATCCTCTGGCAATAAATTCATTCCGGGTGAGTCGTCTTTCAATATTGGTGCGAAGAGAGCTTTCGATAAAAGCAGAAAGCGTCTCACCTTCCCGTAGTACCAGTTCGGCAGATTGACGAAGTTCTGGCTCCACACGGAGTGATGGTAACGATGCGCTTTTCATGAACAAATGGGTTGAGGGCGTTATAATGGGCATTGCAAATGCAATGCAATTTACAATACTGTCAGGGGACTTGCAAACTGAGATACGACAATAACTGACACCAGTGGTGTGTGAGACTGTATTCTCCCGCAATCTCTGAAGAGCACTCTGCTACCACCACGCTTCGGCGCGACAAAAAAATCTATCGAAATTTCACTACATTAAAATACAAAATTTTCTCTTCCCACCTTTTTTCAGAAGGAGAACCAATAACAACCGCTGAGAAAATATATCAAACAGTTAAAGAGTTTCCTGAGCCAATGCTTCATGAAGTATTGGATTTTGCGGAATTATTAAAGCAGAAAACAATTCCCGACGAGCCACAATCCGGGAATCTTGCCATCCTTATTCATAATCGCTTTAAAGGGTTGGATGCCGATAATCTTCCTATCCCGTCACGTCAGTTATCACGCAATCCACCATCATTCGAGGAGTAATGATGCAGGCTTTTTTGCTTGATACCAATGTTCTCTCTGAATTGATGCGTGCTCAGCCAGAACTACAAGTAATAAAGTGGTTTGACAGGCATATTGAGGCGCGATGTTTTACCTCTTCGATAACAATAGCTGAAATTTTTCTCGGCGTTGCTTTACTTCGTGACTGTGCACGTAGAGCGAACTTGGCAAACAAAGCAGAAAACATATTTTCCAAAGATTTCTATGGCCGTTGTCTGCCTTTTGACGATCAATCGGCTATGGTTTATGCAAAATTGGTGTCACATATAAAATCCATACTCGAGACTCGCCCTGTTTACCATAAACAAGATGAGACAATACTGGGCCATGTCTTCTGTAGTTTTCTTGCACTGGTACTTCGCAAGGAACTCGATCAACGCCTGGAAAAAGTCGGCCATCAGTTTGAATGGGAGGACATGAAACGCGACCTGATGGCTCTCCAGGAGGTAACCATTGAGGACAGCGGTCGAAAGCTGGCTATCAGGACAGCCAGTGTTGGCACTTGCGGCAAGGTTTTTCAAGCTGTACACGCAGCAATACCGCAAAGTATTCGTAACGTATAAAATCGAACTGAAATTATGAATAAAAAACACACCATGGTGGTGCCAACACTTTTTTTTAAAACGCCAACTCTTTATAATAAAGATAGTTGTGTTTTTGAACTGTAGAAGACGAGCAATGGTATCGACCGTTTGCCACCGACTCCATACTCGGCATTTTCTGTTTCTGTGGCAGGGAAAATGGTTGATCTCCGAAACAGCTCTTTCGATAAAGATGCCGATTTTTGGACACACCCTCGCGACTATGGCGCAACACAGGAATTTGCCCGCGCTGCCCGACAAGCGCCCATCGAAGCCATTCTTTACCGCTCTGTTCGTGACCCCAAGCCGCATTTTTGTATCGCGGTGCTTACTCCTGCTGCATTCCAGTCAAAGGAGCCCGACACGATGGAGACATGGACGCTTACCGTTTTACCGGAACAGGCTCTATGGCACACGCTTGTGGCGGCCCCTCATTTTTTTTACCTACCGCATTTTGGAAATAATAAACAAACTGTCACTGGGCTGCAGTCACTTGATTTGAATTATTGCCCCACTATGGCTTATATTTTCCTGGCAGCATCAGAATGGCCACAGGGCGCAATTCCCCATAAAAAGAACGATACACCCGACTATCAAAACGGAGTTTTTCATGAAACCACAAACAGCAAAAGCCATCTATCAGTTGAAAGTTACGTTGATGGGCTCAAAGCCTCCGATATGGCGACGCATTCTGGTGGCCGACACCATCACCCTTGGAAAGCTCCACACGGTCATGCAGGCGACGATGGGGTGGTTCGATGAACATCTCCATCAATTTGTTCTTGGAAGGGAGCTGTACGGCGTGCCTGACAAGGATGAAAAAAACTTCTTTTTTGGCATGGGGGTCAAGGATGAAGACAAGGAGTTTCTGTCGAGCCTGTTGCAGAAAGAGAAGGATTCCCTGACCTATGAGTATGATTTCGGCGATGGATGGCAGCACAAGGTGACACTTGAAAAAATCCTCCCTTTCGACCGCACTATAACACTGCCTTGCTGCATCAAGGGCAAAGGTGCCTGCCCGCCGGAGGATTGTGGCGGTATCTGGGGATACGTTGATTTGGTTCAGGTTATGAGCGACAAATCAAATCCCGATTACGCTGACCGGGCGGAGTGGCTGGAGGATCATTTTGGTGTCACCGATTTTAATCCCGAACTGTTTGATCTGGAGGCGGTGAACTCCCGGCTCAGGAGAGCGTGCAGATAATTGAGGAGGTTCAACGGAACGGCTCATTTTCCGAAACGCTGGTCATCGATTGCAGGATAATCGTTAAAACTGGTCTCCACCTCCATATTGGGAAAACTACACCGCGTTTAGCTCAAATGCATACTTGAGATAACTGATCATGGGATTTTTTGCCTTGACATTTTCACTCCATGCAGGCTCTTGATGGCTGATAGTGTGTGCTGACAGAAGAAAACCGCTCAACTGTTTTACGTAATAAATTCATCTCTTCATGAGCAAGAATTCCTGCTTTGCAAACTCGCTCAGGTGCTGGTAAAAATGTCTCCCCGACTCCCCCGTTGCTGAACTCTTTACGTTCAACAAGAACATCACCGTTTTTCTCAATCCAGTCAAAAATACTGTTGTAACCTGAAAGCAGGATAAAGCGCACACTATTTGCTGGGCACTCCCAGATATTCCAGGAACAACCTGTCTCTCTGTACTGATTCGGTAGACCAACGGTAGTTGCCCATGGCTGTTCGCACGTGGGTCGTCTCAATGCAGTCGAACCAGTCCAGAATCTGGGTGAGTGAGCGTTGCTCAAGCCACTTGTCCAGATTATTTTCGAGCTTGACAAGAGCGGCACTCTTTTCGCTTTTGTTCTTTCCAAGCCCTTCCCGCATTTCCTTGATTTTCTTTGTCAGAAAGCAGTGATAGCCCAGTGAGACAAACTGCACGAACTGCCTTCCCCGCAGATTGTCGGGGTACCATGTGCGCGGCCGTGCGCCATCAAGCCCCCCCTTATGCACCGCGAAGAGTTCCTCTATTTTTTCACGCAGTCGATAGTCTTCAAGTGCTGTGAACGTATCCATGCTCTAATTGCTGACAAGTGCGAAATAGCCAAAGTATTTCTTTGCTTCGGTGGTGGCTTTGTCGTTGAAGCCAACCTTCACTTGTCCATCGCGCCCCTTTTTCGAGCAGACCAGGTACCTCTCGATCTTTCTTTGCGCGGATTTTGTGAACTCCGCCACTCCGCCTTCCACTTGAGCCTTTAAATCAAGCAAGTCCTTACGAAAGGCAAGTTGCTTCCTGGTGTCGTTGTCGGGGGAATAGAAGACATGCACATAAAGGCGGCGAACGAACGTCTCTTCTTCACCTGCCAGCTTGCCGTTGCGCGACCGCTGGCGAACTTGACGGAACTCGTGCGTTCTCATCGTCATAGCACCGCAAACGGATGGATCAAATGGACAAGTGCTGGACATGCTCCCCAGCGTTTCACGAAGCGCGTCCACTGCTTCGCGAAACCAGGTGACGTTGGGGTCGACCAGAGTCAGGAATTTCATGTTGCGCAAGGCGAATTTCATCATGTTCTCCTGACTGTAGTAACCATTGTCAGTGACGATCAAAGGCTTCTCAAGGCTAAAGCACTTGAGCTGTGTCAGGGCGTTCTCAATGGATATCACGTCAGGGACATTACCGGGCTGCCTGGCGAAGGCCAGAGGCTCGCGCTCCTTGACAGAATATAAGGTCAGAAGCTTGATGGTGTTCAGTCCGTCACCGTCCGTGTTAAACCCGCGCCGCGCTTGCAACTGATTCTCGGTGTAGGTTGAGAGAATGGTCGAATCGAACGCCAGTACCGGATATTTGCCAAAGCGATCCGCCCGGAAGGAGAAGTAGCGCTGCACGCCGTCCTCGTCGCGGCCGACACTTTTGAACAAGTCGCCGTAAACGTCTTCGGTGATAGCTTCGCTGTATGGAAGGGAGTGCATTACCTGCCAACCCTCAAGGCGTGGCACGGTGTTTCCGCCGGAACCGATCCAGTATCGCGCAATGGAGAGAATCTTGGCTGCGTCGCCCTCGCTGAACGAAGATCGCACGTCATCGTCAATGCCGGAGGCTGTTCCGACCCACTCCAGAATATCCGTGAGTCCGCTGTGCTTGCGCATCGCGCAAGCCACGACTCCCTCACCTTTGCGTTTCTTCGGACGTGTGGTGATGACCTCCTGTGTGCCCGACTTGATTTTCCCCTTCAGCTTCTGGCTGACGGTATAGGTCTTTCTGGCCTGTTCATTATAGGCCGTAACCCTCTCATAGATATAAACATCGCCATTCGGGCGTCGTTCACGGCGTTCTCCAACGTGAGTTTTTCCAGTTACTGGTTTAGACATGGGGTTTGCTCCTTTTTATCGCGTTTCCCTTATAATACATACGTACACGTTAAAAAGCAAGAAAAAAGCACGATTTTGCTTGAAAATCGTGCCTGCGCGGTGATGTTTTTCGTTAATGTGTTCGCTTTATCCTACTTTCAGGAGATAGAGTTATTGTTTCAAGCTGACTTCAAAACGTAGGAACACCATGAAATCAATACCCGTTACCCCTGCAACACTGAATGTGGCCCGCCACGTTGTATGGTTCAAGCCACCAGCGGAAGCGCTTGCCGAACCGGTGCATTTTCTTGCGCATGTTATGACGTTTGGCACCATTGAAGATTTGATCGCGCTGCGGGGTATCGTGGGAAATGATGAGCTCAATGAGGTTTGGGAACATACCCCACCCGGTATTTTTGACGCACGCTCGCGGGCTTACTGGAATCTGAACTGCGGGCGGCAACCCGTGCCGGTCTTTTATAAGGGATCATGGATTTTCTGATAAAGAGAAACATGTTTTATATATTCAGGTAGCTGATAATAAGGGAGGAGAAAAGAGATGCATCTAAAAGACATTCCGCAGCTTGTTCAACTCAGTATCCCTGAAAAGATTCTTCTGGTAGAGGAGCTTTGGGAAAGTATCTATGCTGCAGAAGTTGATGTTGCGATTCCCCATGACCATATTTCTGAGCTTGAGAACCGGCTGGCCAGGCATAGATCTCATCCCGATGACCTCTTATCTTTTGAAGATCTTTGCAAAAGAATAGAATTAAGAAAATGACCTGGTCTCTCCAGTTTCTTCCTGAAGTAGAGGACGATGTCATAAAAAGTTATAGCTGGTACAAAACAAAATCAAGAGCACTTGTGGAGGATTTCCTTCGTATTTTTTATGCTTCTGCGCAGGATCTTCCAGGGAATTCATTGCTCTATCCAAAAGTTTATAAGGAATTTCGGCGACGGCTGATCAGACGATTTCCCTATGCGATCTATTTTGCATGAGATGATGATCGGATCATTGTCTTCGGGCTATTTCATTGTGCACGTAACCCTCGATGGCACTTCAAAACAGAGAGAAAGAATAATCTCCTTGCCTAACAATAAACCTTATAGTGAACACTGAAAATCACAACAAACCATGATTATCAAACAGCTCTCGGTTTTTCTCGAAAACAGGACTGGCCGGCTGACCGAACTGACCGGTATTCTTGCCGCCAACGACATCAATATCTCGGCATTCAGTATTGCCGATACTGCCGACTACGGTATTCTGCGCATGATTGTCGGACGGCCGGATGCGGCGGCAGAGATACTGCGCAAGGCGGGATTTGCCGTCAAAATTACTGATGTGGTCGGTATGATTATCCCCCACAGACCCGGCGGGCTGCACAAGGCGCTGCAGCTTATTTCCGACAATAACGTAGCCATTGACTACATGTACGCTTTCGCCTCTGGAGACTGTAAGGCCACCGTGGTTATAAGAGCGGAATCGTTGCAGAAACTCATTGATGTCCTACAGGAGCACAAGATGGAACTGCTGCAGGAGGGGGATGTCTATCAGGTGTAACCAATTACCAATATGTTGCTCCTACGGAGGCTTGTACTCCATTGCCCTGAAGGAGCCTTATGCTGTTAGTGATAACAACAAATACAATCATGCCAAGATTTTCTAAAGCAGTTTCATCACTCCGCTCTTCCGAAATCAGGGATCTCATGACCCTGGCCTCAAGACCGGACATCATCTCCTTTGCGGGTGGAATGCCCGGCAACGATCTCTTTCCCGTTCAGGCGATTGAGGATCTTTTCAAAGCGCTCGACATCAAAAAAAAGCGCATTGCATTTCAGTACGGCCCGACACCCGGCCTTCCCTCACTGCTTGAGTCACTGAGCGGCTTCCTCGAAAAAAAGGGGTTGCCGGTACACACGAACCGACTGCTCATCACCACCGGCTCACAACAGGGGCTCAATCTGCTTGGCAAAGCCTTTATTGATCCTCACGACCCTGTCCTTGTCGAAAATCCCTGCTTTATCGGAGCGCTTTCGGCTTTCCGCTCCTACGACGCTGAACTGAGAGGTGTCCCTGTTGACCGCGACGGTATTGTCATGGAGGCGCTGCAACGGGAGATCGACCAAAAAGAGAAGCCAAAATTTCTTTACGTCACCCCATATTTCCACAACCCGGCAGGGCTGCTCTACAGTTCTGAACGCAAAGAGCAACTTATAACCGCGCTTCAGGGGCGCGATATCCCGCTGATTGAGGATGATGCCTACGGCGACCTCTACTTTTACGAAGAAGATCGGGAGCAACTCAAGCCCATCAAGGCCATCAATCCTGAAGGAATTGAGATCTGCTCTACCGGCTCATTCTCCAAGATTCTCGGCCCCGGCCTGCGACTGGGCTGGATGCTGGTGCCCGAAGAGATCTACCAGAAGTGCGAACTGATCAAGCAGTCTGCCGATGCCTGTTCGCCGAGCTTCACCCAGGTACTGGCTGACGAATTCATCCGCTCCGGCCAGATTTACAGCTATATCGCCACTGTTCGGCAGGAGTACAAAAGAAGGGCAAACGCCATGGTTTCTGCTCTCAAGGAACACCTGCCAAACTACGTCCAGTGGAACGAACCACGAGGGGGCTTTTACCTCTGGCTCACCCTGCCGGAAGAGACCGATGCTACGAAAATTGTGCAACTTGCCATCGAGGGCGGCGCGGTGTTTGTGATAGGAAAAACGTTCGATCCGGCAGGAACGCAAAACAATTCACTCCGCCTCTCCTATTGCAACAACACCCCGGAGCAGATCGCCGAGGGAATTCCAATTGTGGCGAGGGCTATACGGCAGGTGTGCGGATGAACAGGAGATTTTGCGATCCGATCAACTATCACCACCCATAAGCCATAGTAAACAGTTTAGTACTGTGAAGATTGAATATCACCCTTGCGAAACAAGAATGCAGATAAGCATCAAATACGATCTTGCCAATATGAAGGGTTTCTGTGAGAATTAGCAAAAGCAACAACAAGAATCTCAGTTTCTCTCATTTGATAAATAATCCCGTAAGGAAAACGACGAAGCTTACATCGCCTGATTCTCGGGGAACATTGATGTCATGCTTGAGGATGCTTCATGATTCGATCAAGAGCATGAAGAGCTTTAACAAGAAACACCTTGCCCAAACCAGCAAGCTCATGGTTATAATAATCAATGGCATCATCAAGCTCTTTTTGGGCGACCACAAGCAAGCGAATATCCATTGCTGTCAGAGATTCTTATACTTTTCAAGAACCTCTCCTAACGAGACTGACTGTAATTGCCCCTGTTCATACGCATCAATCCGGCTTTCCGATTCTGTTGTCCATAACTCATCAATTGTTTTATCGGGTGCATCAAGATGAGCAATCAGTTTATCAACAAGCACCGCCTGCTCTTGAGGTTTCAGAGCCAAAGCATACAGATAAATATCTTTTGCCGTAATCATTAAAAACCCCCTGTTATAAGAAGAGTTAACTGTAAATTGTACAACACCGTCTTTTGATTATAACAACAACTTCAGAAGAAGACAAATTTGCTGATATAACTACTGATACCCCATGGCATCAAGCACACATCAAGATCTCGCAGGATTTATATGGAACATCGCCAACAAGCTGAGGGGCCCATACCGTCCGCCGCAGTACCGTCACGTCATGCTGCCTATGACCATCCTCCGCCGCCTTGATCTGGTGCTTGAACCAACCAAAGAGCCGGTGCTTGCCGAACTGAAAAGACTGCAAGCCAAAGGGATGACCGGCCCGGCGCTCGAAGCTGCCCTCTCAAGAGTTGCCAACGGCGGCAACCGCAAACAGGCGCTCTACAACACCAGCCCCTTCACCTTCCAGAAGCTGCTTGGGGATGCTCCAAATATTGCCGACAACCTCATCTCCTACATCAGAGGCTTTTCGCCCCGTGTACGCGACATCTTCGAAAAATTCGAGTTTGAAAAAGAGATTGAAAAGCTTGACGACAGCAACCGACTCTTCCTCATTGTCAAAGAGTTCTGCAGCTCAGAAATCGATCTCTCCCCGGCCAAACTCTCAAACCTTAATATTATCAACTCGACAAACTATATTCTATCATGCTCGAACTTGTATTGGGAATAGGAGCCCTAATTGGAGCTCTAATATGGCTTCTAAGTTGGATAGTATTTCCTGCATTTATGATTATCACAATTATTCAGACGGTAACGATTGTGAAAAATCGTTCACTTGACGCAACCAATAAAGTATCTGATCTATCGGAGGATATTGCTACTTTTTATTTATTATCCAGCATAATCTTCTTCAGCACTATCACTACTAATTTTTCTGTTGGTTTCGAATGGATAACTATATCTAACATATTTATCTATATTTGGTTAATTATAATTGTTACGACAATACTATGGGCAATTGATTTTGCCGTGATAGTAGTACTTGACCGTATAAATACTGCTCTAAATTATATATTAATATTTCGTTCCTTTTTATGGCTTTTTATATTTGTACTCTCCTTTACAAAAGCGATTACTTTTCAAGACGTAATCTCAGAAATCAATTACTCTTTTATACTTTACAATGTATGCGCAGCTATTATTATTATACTACATCTTGTTCTGCAGTTTCAGAGTAAAAACTACATAATCACATCAATTGTCATATTAATAAATTGCTTTTTTCTTTGGCTTTTTTTTATATACTTTTTTGCTTTCAAAGCGTCATATCAAATCTTTTTGCTCTCAATGCTAATCGGCTATATATTTTCAATTATCTTTTATGTCTATAATAAAAAGTATATAAAAGATATAATAAAAGATAAGGCTTTTTTCCTTATAACAAAAAGTATAAATTACAGCTCTGCTTATAATAAGCTCTTGATAAGCTTATTGGTTTTTGCTTCTATGTTAGTTTCAAGCCATATAATGATTATAAATAATTCACATAATTATTTATATCTATTTTATTTCTTTTTTAATTCTACCTTAGCGATACTGCTTTCTATTTATTCAATACCCTTTGTGATAAAATACGCGAAAAATGCGCGCTATATTTCAAAACTGAATAAAGAGAAATCAAAGTTACAAAGCGAACTTAAACAAATAGGACTTACTGTACTGATAAGGGATATGCAAGTCAAGGATGATGGGAAGATCAATTTTGAAAAAGCAATTATTGAACGGATAATTAAATCAAAGAATTCAAATGCCGCAGAGTTAATTTATAAAATAAGCTCTGAATTTCTTGTAATGATTAATCTTTATTTAGTAGACAAATTCATTTCCCAACCTTCGACAAAGCATTTAATTTATTTTGAACAAAACTATAATAACTTTTTAAGGGAATATATCCAAGAAACTAAATCAGACAAAAATTTGATCGATTATCTGTATTACAATAAATTACCAATAAACGATTTCCCCGATTATAAAATTAATCGCAAAACTGTCAGCAGTCTATTACATAAATTATCAAATGAATATACATATTTAGATAATTATTATGATGTGGTTTTTCGCTTGTTATCAAACGCTCCTTACAAGGAGATTGCAATAGATCAAAATTACTTTCGGGACATAAAATCAATTATTGAAAATATCAAGCCAAGAAATGGAATAACAATCGAAGATTTAGATTCATTAAAAAATAAAGCAATTAAAAACCATGATTATGATTTTTTAAAAAAAGCTTTATTTTTATATGAATTTGATCTACATACCAGCTTAATTGTTTTAAAACATTTAGGAACAAAAAAAGTATCTCCTCAATTAGTAGATAACTTCATTTATAAGATAAAACCTCTAATCAACGATTCGGAAATAAATTATGATTTCAATTTTTATCAAGATTATGCTTCTGATAAATTAGAAAAATATAATATCACAATAAACAGAACAGAATTTATAACCTTTGCAGACGAACTCTGGCAATATATAAATAAAGAGATGCTTTCTGATGATTATTTACGGCTTATTTCTGCACTCTTTGAAAATGATACACAATTCAAATATATTGAATTAATCACCGACCCCAACCACACCAAATTATCAATGAATACTGTGTTTGAAGTTTTGAAACATTTAAAAGGCGCAAATCAAACCGAAATAGAGGCACAAATTAAAGCGAGGATATTAGGATATCCACATATCACAACATTTTCCAAGCTAAAAAATCCAGCAGGTACTCCTCTGTCTACTTTAATACAAAGGGCAATGATCGAAACTAATTTCAATAACACAATGAATCAATTATGAGCGATATATTAGAACCAAGTATTTTGCAGATTTTAGGGAAAGTTCATAAAGTTATAAATGAACTTAATGAAATATTAATTGATAGAAAACGGATTATTGATTTGTCAATTTTAGCACTAATTGCAAATGAAAATATCCTATTACTTGGCCCTCCTGGTACGGCTAAAAGTCTATTGGCAAGCGAGGTCTGCAAAAGAATTGAAAACGCAAAATATTTTCAAAGATTGTTAACAAAATTTTCAACAAATACAGAGTTACTCGTATCTGGACAAGAAATTCATAGAGAGACACTCAACGGTAATAGTGAAATAACCAGAATAAAAAATTCGCATAAAGGAATGCTACCAGAGTGCGAAATTGCTTTCCTGGATGAAGTATTCAAAGCAAATTCGGCAATTCTAAATGCGTTACTCACGTTAATAAACGAACGTGTGTACTACACAAATGATGGAAAAGAGATAAAATCAAGTTTAATTAGTGTTTTTGGGGCGAGTAATGAGCGCCCCAAACCCGAAGAAGGATTAGAAGCATTATATGATAGATTCCTTATCAGGTATTACATCGGTTACCTGCAAGACAGAGACGATTTTATAAAAATGCTTAGTTTAGAAAAAAATAATAATACAAAAATTACAAAAATTACAATTAACGACATCTATACTTTAAATGGATACTTGGACAAGATTGAGATTCCAAACGATATCCTAGAAACAATATACAGAAAAAAAGAAATATTAAAGAAATCACAGGAATTGAAACTTATAAATCCTTCAGACAGAAGGTGGAGAAATTCATTAAAAATACTTAGGGCACACGCATTACTGAAAGGCAGAGGCGCTGTAATAACTACTGACATAATGGAAACTTTTCCTTACATTCTATGGGATACTCAACCAGGGATGTCGACAAATCTTAATTATGATAAATTAGAAGAATTGGAAATGTTTTTCAGGAAAAGTGTTAGCTTAAATCTAGATGAAATGATGAAGAATTTAGAAAAACTGAAAACGAAACTCAAGGAACTACAACATACTGAAGAGACAATTCGGCAAGAAATACATTCAAATCAGCCTGACAAGTATGAAAAAAATATTAATGACTATGACCTTGAAGGGACAAAGTTTATTGCTCAGGTTGAAGAGTATAAAAAGCGGGCAGAGGATTTCAATCCAGACACTTTACCATTAGGTGAACAGGAATGGTTAAAAGGATTTGGCCTTCAAACCGAAAAATTTAAAACCCATGTAAAAAATAAAATAAGAGAGCACAATGATTACTTAATGCAATAAAATTTATATCTATATGAACAAGTCAATACTGCACTTTCAACTAAAAAACACAATTTCATATAAAAACGACTTTGAAATTAAGCTATTACTACAAGACAATAACAATTCCAAGGAATATGACAGGATTAAAAATTTACCGCAAAACCTTTTAATAAATACTTTTGATGAACTATCAAGTGATATCTTCTATTCATTTTATAATAAAAAAGTAGAACTACTACAAGCTGAATACGTGCAACTCAAATTTTTATTAAATCATCTTATCATGGATAATTTTATCAAGCAAGATGACTATAAGAAATTTCGAGAAGGGCAATATAAAACTATCTATAACGACGAAGCAAGCTTTGAAGCAGTTCTAATTTCCATTCAAAAAATAATTAAATATTTGGACCGATATCTATCTGATGATAGTAAGAATGAAATTAATGACGTTTCTGATGAAATTAACCAAATTGACAAGAAGGAAAATCACCTTAATGAATTAAAAAAGAAAGGTCAATTATCTGGGCTCGATCAAAAAGAATTTGAAAAACTTAATCAAGAAATTATAAAATCAAAACTCGCTCTAAAAAATAAAATTCAAGAAATATCCTCAACATTGAAAGGGACAATTGCTCAATCCATACAAAAAGGCCTTTCAGAAGCCAAATCTGATATAGACGATTCTAAAAAAGAATTACAAAAAGTCTTAGGGGGATTTAACCAAGGATTTGAACAAGGTGAGTTACAGAAATTGCCAATTCACAAAAGGATTGAATTAGCAAAGTTACTCTCATCCAACAAAAAAATTATGGAGATCGCAGAAATATTAGGTCGTTTTAATATAATAGCAGAACAAAAGCAAATTGAAAAAAAATCGAACCTAAAAATTGAAGTATCTGACATAACTAAAGGCAATGACTTGGAAAAGGTTACACCTGATGAGTTTTCAAATTTAAGTAATCCACATACTCGAGATGACTTCAATGTTAGATGGGCTTCAGGAGAATTGCTTACATTTGAACGAAAGCCAGAAACTGATAAAGAAAATATAGGAAAAGGGAGTGTTATAATTTGCGTTGACACAAGTGGATCTATGGCAGGGATAAAAGAACTAAAAGCTAAAGGACTGGCTTTGTCTGTTGCTCAAATTACGTATCAACAAAAACGAAATTTTGCATGCATATTATTTAGCTCTTCACACAATAATTTAATAGTTGATATAATTAGTCAATCTGATAGCCCTGCCAGCATTGCAGAAAAAGTTATTAATATAGCAACGAGTTTTATTGGAGGAGGCACTGATTTTGAATCTCCTTTAAATAAAGCAATCAGCATCATTGAACAAGATGAATTTAATAATGCTGATATTCTATTTTTAACCGATGGTTATGCAAATATTTCCGAACCCTTTCTATCAAAATACAATGATCTCAAAGGTAAAAAAAAGTTTAAAACAATAGGATTGCTTGTAGATGCCAATGATGCTGACAGATATTCGGTTAGAGATGTTATGCATAAATTCTGTGATGATATTAAATACAATCAAGATATCGAAAAAGATTTAGATTTTTCACAAGCCGATGAATTCGTAAATGATATTTTTTTAAAAATTTAGGTATCAGGTTTAGGGAAGTTGCATACATATAAATAATTAATGTATACGCAACAATAGATGCGTTTTTGCCCAGTCACGGTATTGAAGGAAAAATCTTATTGGGCACGACACAGGATAAAGATTTGCACACTCTATGATGGTAGAAAATCTTTTCGCTCTCGGATTAAACGCACCTTTAATTGTGCTGGTCGGCTTTATCTCGCCATTTACAAGTTATCGTGAAATGGTGCACAGCCTCTTTTCCGTAAGGGAATTTTTGGAGGTATTCGTCAATACGCCACTGGACGGTTCCTACAAGGCACCGCTTACCCCTGAGATTCATCTTTCAGGCACAATGGCATCCCCGGGTTTGATACTGAACTTGTTGACTTTGCGAAATTGATTTTCACCTCGTCCCGAAAAGAGAGCCCGCCTTTGCCTGCCAGTTACACAAGAAAAGGTAGAAAAGGCGTTAATCCATTCCCCTTTTCTGAAGAAAAGCCGATAACTGGTTTCTTCAAAAGCAAAAAAGGCGTTCTTTCTCGAATACCTTGAATTTTCAACTCCTGAAAGCCGATGAAAAAAAAGAGGCGCATCAATAACACCAAGAAGTACCCCAATACCATGGCATCAAGCACTCATCAAGATCTCGCAGGATTTATATGGAACATCGCCAACAAGCTGAGGGGGCCATACCGTCCGCCGCAGTACCGACACGTCATGCTGCCCATGACCATCCTCCGCCGCCTTGATCTGGTGCTTGAACCAACCAAAGAGCCGGTGCTTGCCGAACTGAAAAGACTGCAAGCCAAAGGAATGACCGGCCCGGCGCTCGAAGCAGCCCTCTCAAGAGTTGCCAACGGCGGCAACCGCAAACAGGCGCTCTACAACACCAGCCCCTTCACCTTCCAGAAGCTGCTTGGGGATGCTCCCAATATTGCCGACAACCTTATCTCCTACATCAGAGGCTTTTCGCCTCGTGTACGCGACATCTTCGAGAAATTCGAGTTTGAAAAAGAGATTGAAAAACTTGACGACAGCAACCGCCTCTTTCTCATTGTCAAGGAGTTTTGCAGCTCAGAAATCGATCTCTCCCCGGCCAAACTCTCGAACCTCCAGATGGGCTATCTCTTTGAGGAGTTGGTCAGGAAATTCAACGAACAGGCGAACGAGGAGGCCGGAGACCACTTCACCCCGCGCGAAGTTATCCGGCTCATGGTTGAACTGATGTTTATCTACGAAAATGAGGTCTTCAAGGCCGGAAAATACAGCTCCATCTACGACCCGACAGCCGGAACCGGTGGAATGCTCTCCGTTGCTGAAGAGTACATCAAACGAACAAACAAACATCACCCCTTATTGCCGGAAAAGGGAGTGTTCTGGCAGACCTGACCGCGCCGGTATCACCTGCAGATGAGTGGAGCTGCCTCTCATGATCGTGCTCGACACCCACATCTGGGTTAACTGGATGATCACAATTGACAAGATCGGGAATTTTTTTATGCCGATAATTTCTGACCTTCGAAAGGCAACTTATTGAGAATCAACTCCCTGAGATTTATTTTTTTATTGGCATTGTCAATATCCATACCCACAAGAGTGCCCTCCTCGTCATAATCGAGAACAACCCCTTCTGAAATTTCAACACTTTCCGAACTCTCTTTGTCTGAAAATTCGATATACAGTGAGTCGGTATACGGGTAATAATTAATTTTCATGTCTATATCTCCGATCTGGAAATGCATTATGTATCGTTACTTTATCATCAAGGGTTGCAAAAATCTGACATTTCAGGTGAATGTGCATGAAATCATGACCGGGCCACGAGACGTAAAAAAACAACGATACAAGGATGAACTCCAGAGTCTCTTGAAGGTTTATGCTACAACAGCCTGTTCTTCAGTTCTGTATAACCGCTGAATTTTCGATCAGAGGACATAAGACACGCATGATGCACGAGAGCTGTTGCAATGATAATTCTATCCTGAGGGTCACTGTGGTGCTCAGGTAATTCAACTGCGACACACGCAATTTCAGGAGTAACAGGTAGTAATTGTATACCAGATCCATAAAGCGCTTTTTCAAACCAATCACTCTTACTGGCAGATAAAGCAATGCGGCCGTGGTGCTCCAGCCAAGCCACTTCAAAACAGCTTATTGCCGATACGGCTATGACATCTGAGTTTGCGATCTGCTCCAATCGACTTTGATCAAGATGATCAGTATCATTGTTGACCCACCAAAGCCATATATGGGTATCAAGAACAATCATTCAGGCAAATCCCAACTGGAAGAGGGCTCGCTGCTCATGATATCGCCTTTGATGATAACTTTTCCTGCTATGTCAGGATGTGGCACTCGACGAAGGGCTGCCGTAAAAACAGCGTCTTCTGAAATAACCAGAAATATAGCCTCCAACTTTTTGTTAGGGGGCAATTTTGGAACTCGTTTCAGTTTACCCGTCATATCAGTCTCCAACATCAATCGTTCTGCATACATAATTTCATCTTAAATAAACCGTTACGTTGAATGGCAAGAGCCAGATTTCACCGACATTCCGCTCCGGTGAAAAGATAAAGAGTTTATCAAACTTAACCCACACCAAGATTTTCCATAACCGCCTCTACCAGCCAGATGCGCAAGATTAGGTAGAGATAATAGCCGGAAGCCAGCCGAATAAAGTTTTGCGGTGGCCCGCCTTTCATGATAATAAAACGTCACCAAACGTCATTCCCGATTCGTCAATTGAGATGCTCATCCTAACGATACCTCAAGCGTTTGATCAAACAAGCGAATTGATTGATTAATAATTTCATTATCAGGAATACCATGAAACAAATGACTGGCAAAAGTGAAAATGGTGGGCTTTGTTCGATGCTGAGCCGCATGACGTGCAATAAGCGAGCACTGTAAACCACGTCCAGCGAACCTGATAGATTGCCGTTATTCAATCAGAATATGGAGATGGGAATGAAAAATAGTCAGGAACTCTTCTGTTCATACCTTTTGACAATCGGAAGAAGTGAGCGCAATGCCTCATTGACAGAGTCATGGTCAGGGAAATATTTGGCCACATCAGTATCAATAACAACGACATTGGTTCCCTCGGAAAATCTCGCTGTATACTTGCCCCTTACGCCTTTGCTGAAATCATACTCATCCAGCAGGTCAGGATCATTCTGCATGACTTTCATACTGTAACCTCTCGTTTTTCGTCGCCTTTCTGGCAGTGATTATTCGAAGTATATCTCCCCGCTCCGTATGAACGACAGTCAATATACGGTTTTTATGAGATCTCCCAATGACCACAAACCGATCCTCATTTTCAGAATGAAGGGGGTCATGGAGCGTCAGTGAAAGAGTATCTCCAAAAACTGTACTGGCCTCATCGAAAGAAATTCCATGTTTTTGTTCATTGCTGAACGCCTTTTGACTATTCCACTCAAACGATAGCATGTTTGGCCATTTTTTTATTTATGCTATTGCCTCCGATCACGAGATTAAGCTTTCCAGGCTCCTCTCCCTGTACAGAAGAAAGTGGGCCGAAATTCTTTATATCAAATGACTTGATCATTGGACTTGACTTGTTGCTATCATTTTCAGAGACCCGTTCTCTGAAAAATTCTTTTTTTACTTGTAAAATATAAGACGATCTTGAAAGAGAACTATCAACTTTTACAGAAAAGAACCAAATCCGGCCAAAACATCAACCCTGTTCACCCTCTGCAACCATGCACAAGGAATCAAACTTCGAGCACTCCATAGAGCAATCGCTGCTCCAGCATGGCGGCTACAGCAAGGGCGACCCGCTGGCGTACGACATGAAGCTGGCGCTCTTTCCGGGTGAAGTTGTGGCCTTCGTTCAGGATACCCAACCTGAGTTCCGGGAGCGTTTCTCTGCGCTGAACAATAACGGATTCTTGCCATGAACCTTTTACAATTAATAGATTTGGCTGCTTCAGGAGAGGATGGCTCCCGGCAGTTCAAGTCGGATATTCGGAACGCTGAATCTCTGGCATCAGAAATGGCAGCCTTTGCCAATGCTGAAGGAGGAATCATTCTCATTGGCGTTGCTGACAATGGCTCCATACCGGGTCTTGAAAGCATTGATGTTTCGCGCATCAACCAGCTTATCAGCAATGCCGCCAGCAATCTGGTACGTAGTCCGCTTACGGTACAGACTGAAAATATTCTGCTTGAAAATCGAAATGTTGTCATTGTTCTTACCGTACCCAAAGGAATCGATAAACCCTATTTCGATAAAAACGGTGTTATCTGGCTCAAATGTGGTGCTGACAAGCGACGAGTCAATACAAAGGAAGAGTTACGACGACTGTTTCAGATATCCAATCAGTTTCACGCTGATGAACTTCCAGCAAAAGCAGGTATTGACGCTCTTGATAAGCTTCGTTTCAGGGATTTTCTTAAAAAGACCTATCAACTGGACTATCCCGAGACCAATGAAGAGCTGAAAAAGCTTCTGCAAAATATGAATCTGGCTACCGACACTGGAGCACTGAATCTTGCTTGCGTCCTTTTGTTCGCCGAAAGACCAGAATGGATCGTACCACAATTTGTTGTGAAGACGGTTCGCTTTCCGGGTAATGAAATCCATCAAAGCGAGTATCTGGATATGGAGGATTTTACCGGAGCTTTAGGAGCCATTTTTGAGGGAGCGATGGCCTTTTTGATGCGAAATATGCACAAGGTGCAGGCCGGGCGGGGAATTAATGCGCCCGGAACCCCTGAAATTCCGCCGATTGTCTTTGAAGAGCTACTGGTTAATGCCCTGATGCACCGCGATTATTTTGTAAGCGCCCCAATCAGACTGTTTTTATTCGATAACCGAATTGAAATTATCAGTCCGGGACACCTGCCCAACAACCTGACTGTCGCCAAAATCAAAACAGGTAATTCCAATATCCGTAATCCGATTCTGGTCTCCTATGTCGCAAAAGGGCTGTTACCCTACCGGGGGCTTGGTTCTGGAATCAAACGGGCAATTGATGCATGGCCAAACATTGACTTTATCGATGATCATGATGGTTGCTTGTTTACCGCCATTGTTCACCACAATAAAATTGGAGGTTCGGTAGAAAGTTCGGTAGAAAGTTCGGTAGAAAGCTCGACAGAAGGTTTGGTAGAAGGTTTTGTAGAAAACCCAATAGATGGTTCGGTAGAAAGTTCGGTAGAAATCGATAATCCTGTTCTCGAACAGTTCAGACTTAATCCTGAACTGACTCTTCATGCTTTGGCAAAAACACTGGATATATCATTGAGAGCAACTGAAAAAAGGGTGGCCAACTTGCAGGAAAAAAATAAATTAAAACATGTCGGGCCGAAAAAAGGCGGCTACTGGCAGGTGCTTTAATGGTATACGCTTTCAAACATCTCAATCCACACACCCTTCATGCACAAGGAATCAAACTTCGAGCAGTCGATAGAGCAATCCCTGCTGCAACATGGCGGCTACAGCAAGGGCGACCCGCTGGCGTACGACAAGAAGCTTGCGCTCTTTCCCGATGAAGTGGTGGCCTTCATTCAGGATAGCCAACCGGAGTTCTGGGAGCGTTTCTCCGCACTGAATAACGGAAATGCCAACGCTGTTCTGATCGAGAGTCTTGTGCGGGAGCTGCGAACCAAGGGAATGCTCTCCATTTTGCGAAGCGGGTTCAAGTGTTTCGGCAAAACCGTGCGCATCGCCTTTTTTCAGCCAAATACCGGCATGGAGCCGCTTGCGCTCGAACGGTTCAGCAAAAACCGGCTGACCGTGATTCGTCAACTGGAAACAGAGAGTGGTGCCATCCCTGACATGGTGCTTGCGGTGAACGGCTTGCCTGTAGTGACAATAGAGTTGAAAAATCCCCTGACCGGGCAGAATGTGGTGCATGCCCAACAGCAGTACCGCGACCGCGATCCCAATGAGCTGCTCTTTGCCTTCAAGCAGCGCTGCCTTGTACATTTTGCGGTGGATACGGAAGAGGTCTGCATGACCACCAAGCTTGACCGGGGTGCGACTTCATTCCTTCCCTTCAACCGGGGAAACAACAACGCCAAAGGCAATCCGCCGGTTGAGGGTGATGTGCGCACAGCCTACCTGTGGAAAGAGGTGCTGGTGAAAGAGAGTCTGATGGATATTCTGGGCCGTTTTCTCCACCTGCAGGTTGAGGAGAAAACTGTTCCGACCGCCAAAGGGTTGAAGAAGCTTCGGCACGAAAGCATGATTTTCCCCCGCTACCATCAGCTTGATGTGGTGCGCAAACTTGCCAACCATGCCCGGCAGTACCGCTCAGGGCACAACTACCTGATCCAGCACTCTGCCGGATCGGGAAAGTCGAACTCCATTGCCTGGCTTGCCCACCGGCTTTCGACCCTGCACGATGCCCGGAACGAAAAAATCTTCCATTCGGTGGTCGTTATTACCGACCGGGTGGTGCTCGATCAGCAGTTGCAGGATACCATTTTCCAGTTCGAGCACAAGCAGTGTGTGGTGCAGAAGATTGACGAGAACACACAGCAACTGGCCAGAGCTTTGGCCGATGGCGTACCGATCATCATTTCAACCATCCAGAAGTTTCCCTTTATCACACAGGCTCTTGCCACGCTTGAGAACAAGGGCCAGGGCATCGACATCTCCACAGCAGGCAGACGCTTCGCCGTCATTGTTGATGAAGCGCACAGCTCACAGAGTGGCGAAACGGCCATGGAGCTGAAAAAGATTCTGAACCGCGAAGGGATTGAGTCGGCCATTGCCGAACAGATTCTCGACATGAACGACGAACCGCTCTCGGATTCGGCAAAGCGCTCCATGCTGCGTGATCAAATAAAGCGAACCAAACAGCCGAACCTGAGCTTTTTCGCCTTTACGGCCACGCCGAAGTTCAAAACGCTTGCAATTTTTGACGAGCCCGGTGAAAACGGTGCCTCCCCGTTCCACCTCTACAGTATGCGTCAGGCCATTGAAGAGGGGTTCATTCTTGATGTGCTGGAAGGGTACACCTGCTACAAGCGATACTATCAGTTAATCCGGACGGTTGAGGACGATCCCGAGCTGCCGAGAAGAAAGGCCGCACGAGCGCTTGCCAGGTATGTTGATCTGCACGACTACAACATTACGCAGAAGGTTGAAATCATCGTTGAGCATTTCCGCACGCACACCCGCCACAAGATCGGCGGGCAGGCCAAAGCGATGGTGGTGACCGGCTCGCGTGAACATGCCGTGCGCTACAAAATGGCGTTCGACAGCTACCTGAAAGCGAAGAAATACCACGACATCAAAACTCTCGTTGCCTTTTCGGGTGAACTCTCTCTTGACGATCATCCCGGTATCAAGTTCACCGAAACACAGATGAACCACGGCATCAGGGAGAGTGAGCTGCCGGAGCGCTTTGCCTCCAATGAGTTTCAGGTGCTGCTGGTGGCTGAAAAGTACCAGACCGGCTTTGACCAGCCTCTGCTGCATACCATGTACGTCGATAAAAGGCTCGCTGGCATTCAGGCAGTGCAAACCCTCTCACGTCTGAACCGCACCTGCCCCGGCAAGGAGAACACCTTTGTGCTTGATTTTGTGAACGATCCGGAGGAGATCGGTCTCTCCTTCAAGCCCTATTACGAAACAACCCGGCAAGGCGAAGAGAGTGATCCGCAGCAGCTCAACGAACTGGCGCACAAGCTCGACCTGTGGAAGGTGTACGACCAGTCAGAGGTAAACGCGTGGTGCGAAATCTGGTTCAGCAACCGGATGCACCCGACCGGGGCTGAACATAAAAAGCTGAACAGTATCCTTGATGTCGTCGTTGAGCGGGTCAAAAAGCTTGAAGAGGAGGAGATTGATCTCTTCAAAAGCCAGTTCACCAGCTTTCTGAACCTCTACGGATTCCTGTCGCAGGTTATTCCCTATCAGGATTCCGGACTTGAAAAGCTCTACACCTTCGGGCGCTACCTGCTCTCAAAGCTTCCCCGAGACACCGGACGACATATCAGCATCGATGACGAGGTGCAGTTGAAATACTACCGGCTGGAGAAGTACAGCGAAGGAGCCATCTCATTGCGGGAGGGAGATGCGCCTCCATTGACTGGCCCGAAAGAGGTCGGCACCGGAAGCGCAGAGGAAGAGGTGCCACTCTCCACACTGGTTGAACAGCTCAACGAACGATTCGGCACCGATTTCACCCCTGCCGATCAGCTCTTTTTCGAGCAGGTACAGGCAGCAGCCACAGAAAACGAAAAAATCCGGCAGGCGGCAGAGGCCAATACGCTCTCAAACTTTGAGCCGGTCTTCAACCAGCACCTCGAAACCCTGCTGCTCGACCGCATGAACGGCAACGAAGCCATCTTCAACCGCATCATGAACGATGAAGCCTTCAAAAGCTTTATTGCGCAGAGGCTGATGCTCAACGTCTTCAAAAATCTCAACCAAATTATTTCAGCACCGTAAAAGTTGTAGACCCGAACGGCTTGAACATCCTCCACGTTGACAATAGTGGAAACAAAAATCTGACAAAGAATTTTCAGCAGAATAAAACTTTTCCGGCAACTTTATTGTTATTCTTAACAAGACAAAAAAAGTCTTGTATATGTAACACAAATAATAACAATACTGTATCATGAGAATAATAATAAATAATCACGAGTATGAGGCCAGTGCAGGCGACCGGCTTCTTGATATAGCCCGCAGTAACCACGAACATATAGGGTACTTCTGTGGAGGAAATGCAATGTGTCAAACCTGTTACGTCAAGGTGCTCGAGGGCAATGATCTGCTCTCACCCCTCAGTGAAGAGGAAGAGGCGTTTTTGTCCAGCGACCTGGTCAAAGAGGGAACAAGAATGGCCTGCCAGGCGACCGTTGAAAAACAGGGAACAATACGGTTTGTATCGGCAGTCGAAGAGGTAAAGCAGATGGTTGAACATGAGCCATTGCACCTGGTTGGATATGTAGCTAAAATGGGATGGGAGGCGATTATCAAGTTGCCGGATACGCTGCAGTTGCAGGCAAAAAGAGAACTGGATCTCTGGACGGTACTCTCGGATGTGCTCAGTGGCATTGGAGACGCATTCACCCTGATTGGAAGGGCATGTCAGCAGTCGTGTTGTTGCAAAACCGGAAACTGCGAATGCGAGTCAGGAAAGGGTTGATAGAGACAATCAACAAAATGACTATATTTTGTTTTTTGTCTTGTAACCATGGAACTGCCGATGGGGTACCCTTCTGATATCGGAACTGTAGAGTTTGATCTTGGCGCAAAGACCCTTGAGCGGTGGCTGATCAAACCTGAGAAGACCATGAGTATTGTTCTCGGCATTCCAAGAGAGCGTGCTCAGGATGAGCGCCGGGTGGCCATCTCTCCCCCTGGCGTTCAGATTCTTGCCGAGCAGGGCATACAGGTGGTCGTTGAAAAATCGGCGGGCCATTTTTGCAACTTCACCGATGTAGCGTATGGCGAGGCTGGTGCAATTATTGTTGAATCACCTGAAGAGCTGTACAGGCAGTGTAATGTGGTTGTAAAAGTCTCCCCCCCTCAGCCAGAGGAACTTTCGCTCTTCGCCCCAGGCCTCTTGCTCATCTCGGCACTGCATCTCGGCACGGTAACTCCCCTGTTGCTCAAAACCCTCCTCGAAAAAAAAATTACGGCTATTGGCTTTGAGTTTATCGAAACAAGGGATGGTGAACTGCCCATTGTGAGAACACTGAGTGAAATAGCCGGTTCGCTGGCCGTTCAAACTGCGGCAAAATATCTTGAAACCGGTTATGGCGGCAGCGGTATCCTGCTTGGTGGTATTGCTGGCGTTCCACCTGCACATGTCACCATTATCGGAGCAGGAACCGTTGGGCTTTTTGCAGCGCAGGATGCACTTGGGCTTGGTGCCCAGGTCACCGTGATTGACAAGGAGATCAACCGCCTGAGAAGGTTTGAAGCTTTTTTTAATCGCCATCTCGTCACCGCCATCGCCAACGATCATTACATTGCGGAACTTGCCAAAATGTCTGATGTCTTGATTGGTGCCCTGAGCCCGAAACAGAAAATCATCAAACCGTTGGTGAGTGAACAGGTGGTAAAATCGATGAAGCCCGGTTCGGTCATTATTGATGTCTCGATTGATCAGGGAGCCTGTTTCGCCACAAGCAGGCATACGTCACACACCAATCCGATCTATGTCAAGCACGGCGTAACCCACTACTGCGTTCCAAATATCCCCTCAGCCGTAGCAAAAACAGCCTCTTTCGCCCTGACCAATACCCTTCTGCCCTTTCTGCTGAAGTTGACAGAACATGAAACAATTTCCGATATTCTCTGGAAAAGCCACAGCCTGAGGAGAGGCACCTATCTTTTCAAGGGATACGTCACGAAAAAGATTCTGGCTGACCTTACTGATGTTCCATTCAGGGAGATCGATATGCTGCTCGCTGCCAGTTGAGCGGCAACCTATAGCAACTCATCAAGTGGCCTGCCGAATCGTCTGGCGATATAGGATGCACAGGATACACCCGAATAGGTAACGGCTATTACCCCCTGACCGGGAAAGGTGCTGTCGCCAGCCGCAAAAAGGTTTTTGACCGGAGTTGTATTCTGCGGTTTCAGCAAAATATTTTGACCCGGCTTAAGCAGCGGCCCATAAGAGCCCTGAAAACGATTGAGGTAGCGCTGATGGGTCAGTGGCGTAGCAAGGACTTTCACCTCAACAGCGTTTGACAGGCCAGGCAAAATTCGTTCTGTTCTGGAGATAATTCCTGCTGCCACCTCCTCTTTGGCGCTCTTGTAGGCGCTGCTGCCTCGCTCATACTGCTGCCACTGCTCCACCTCTCCGGTCACAAACGCATGAACAATATGCTTGCCCGGCGGCGCCAGAGATGGGTCAAGAATTGTCGGCGCAGAGAAATAGATGGTTCCACCCAGCTTGTCGTAGCTCTTCCAGTCATCGACAAGAATATGGTGTACATCAAATCCTGACGGAATAACAGCAGCATCGACACCAAGAAAAAGCTGAAACCAGCTTGGCGCCTGCAGAAACCGCTTTTCATCTACCCTGTATCGCGAATCGGTGACAAGCCGGTTGAAGGTATCCCAAATAGTGGCATTGCTGATAACAGCTCTGGCATAATGTTCAGTACCGTCAGCAAGCCTGACCCCGCGAGCCTCTCCATTGTTGACCAGAATCTCTGTCACCTCGGATTGATAGCAGATAGTGCCACCAAATTTCTCAATCCCCTTGCATAACCCGGCAGGAATGGCGCCGGAGCCACCAACAGGATAGTTGATACCACCAAAATGCCGATCAGCAAGACAGATGCCCGCATTGACCAACGGCGTTGATACCGCGTCCTGTACCGCCCAGGAGTAGGCCTCAATATCAATGAAGTGCAGCAGCTCCTCATCACGAATATACCTCCGGGCCGTTTTTCCCATTGATCGGAAGGTCTTCAAGGCAAGTGCCACCGTCTTGAGGGGAAAAGCGCCACCAACCGAGAGCAGATGTGTCACATCTTCAAGCGATCCGGCGGGCAGTGAACTGATAATCTCATGAACCTCATCAAGTTCACGGTAAAACTTTGTAATTCCCGCAGCTTCATGAGGAAAGCGGGAAGCAAGAGCCCCAAGAAATGCAAGGCGATCATAACAGGCCGCCACGTTAAAATTGTCCGGCAAATGATAATGAATCTGTACCTGATCGGGAATCGTGCAGACCTCAACTCCCAGCTTCCTGAATATTCTTGTGTGCAGATTCAGGGTACCGCTGGTGCCATTTTCACCAAAGCCATAAAACACCGAGGCACCAGCATCAAAACGGTAACCATCCCGCAGAAACGAGGAACAACTGCCACCGGGATAACGATTTTTTTCAAACACCAGCGTCGAAATACCCCTCTCCTGGAGCAGGGCTGCTGCTGTCAATCCCCCTATACCAGAACCGATTACAATAACATCAGTCAATTTACCCGTGGAAGCCATAGAAATTGATTGTTGTTTGGTGTGGCGAAAATCTGTAAAAGTCTTTCAATATATCGTTTTAAATTATTTTAGAGGCTGTTTTTGTTTTTCATTGTCTGATAAATCGGTATTCGGGAGAATGATAACTGCTCTCAAACAAAAGGCATCAAAAAGAGATGCAACACCGTTTGATGAAAAAGAATTATATTTCCGCGAGGACCTGCAATTTATAAAAGAGCTCTTAATGCGTCACCAACGATATCTGACCCCGGAAGATTTCAGCTTATGGACAATCCCGATCCAGCTCACCAGAGAAAATATCTGCAAACTCACGAGTCACTCTCTCCGGCAGAGCATCAAAAACAGATAGAGTTTCAGAATGAAGCCGTAGTTCACCTTAATGCACTTTATAACTATGCGCTTCACATAACCATGAATCCGGATGATGCCGCAGATTTAGTGCAGGAGACCTATCTCAAAGCCTATCGTTTTTTTAATTCTTTTGAGCGGGGAACAAACTGCAAGGCATGGCTGTTTAAAATTTTGAAGAATAACTATATAAACCTTTTTCGAAAAAACTCGAAGGAGCCGGGTAAGGTTGATTATGACCTCATTAAGGACTTTTACCATTCGATCAAAGATACCAGAAGCGACACCACCGAGACAGACAGTGACTATTTCCATTCAATGCTGCATGAAGAGGTCTATCAGGCCCTCCTCTCGCTTCCGGAAGAGTTCCGGGAGGTGATTCAGTTATGTGACATTGAGGGCTTTACCTATGAAGAGATCGCAAATATGGTGGACAGTCCTATCGGCACGGTGAGATCTCGATTGTTCAGGGGGAGAAAAATACTTCGTGCTCAACTTGAAGGATATGCCAGAACCTATGGTTTTACAACTGATACAGATCAATAAACGGAAAAAGCAGAATTTATTTTTATACTATGAACTGTAATGAAGCCCTCGTGCTCATAAGTGCTGCTGTAGACGGCGAACTCTCTATCACTGAGGAACAGCATTTTCTCCAGCATCTTTCGAAATGCGGGGAGTGTTACAGTGAGTTTGAGGAGGCACAAAAAACGAAAATGATCATCAGGGAGATAATCGTTCGCTTTAATGCACCTCAAACCCTTATTAATTCTGTCATGCAACTTACATCACTCAGTCAAAAAGAGACGTCCTGAAACAAGAGCTGCTACCGGAGACATATCAAAACGCCCTGCATTGTAACAATTGTTATCAACATAAGGATCATCCTCATAGATTAACACTGGAAAGTAAAAAAACACTAGCGCAGAGAAACATTCGATCATGAACAAAACAATTACTATTACCACCGAAGAGGTAACCAGGTGGAACCTCATTTTACCTGATGAGATGCTTGAGGCAGTTTCCAACAGATTCAAGCTTCTCTCCGAACCAATGAGACTCAAAATATTACGTTCACTCTGTGAGCGGGAACGTACTGTCCAGGAAATTGTCAATGCCATCAACGCAAACCAGGCAAACGTCTCCAAGCATCTTGCGCTGATGCACGACAACGGGATGGTAACCCGCAGAAAAGAGGGACTGAAATGCTATTACCGTATTGTTGATGACAGCACAGTGTTTGCCTGCTATCTGACCTCCAAAAGTGTTGTTGAAAACCTTCAGCATCGCCTTGAACAGATTCAGAATTATAAATCAAATCTTCCAAACGAAGAGCCACCCACCACAGACTGACACGTTGTCCCACTCCCAAAGCCGCAGTGTGACATTATTGCCATAAGGCAGTCACATCTGACACTCATCTTCGCTTAACAACGGAAGAAACAAATGTGGCACGGTTTTTGCGGTTTAAGAGCTGATCGGTTTTGTCTAACCGGTTGCCTTAAATGTATTATACAAAAGCATGAACACAAGGAGGAGGAGATGTTGTTAAAATTATCGAAAGATCCGCTTAACCTGTTTGACGATATATGGTCTGGCGCACAAATGCCTGCGGCCCCGGCATTTCGTGTCGATATTTCTGAGGATAGTTCATCCTTTCATATTGATGCTGAACTTCCGGGACTGACAAAGGAGCAAATATCCCTGAATATTGAGGATGATGTACTGACCATCAAGGCAGAAAGAAAGCAGGAGACAGAAGAGAACAGAAAAGATTACCACAGGGTTGAGAGGATGTCGGGAAGTTTTTCAAGAAGCTTTAATCTTGGAGAGGTAATTGATCAAAATACCATTCAGGCAGATTTTGAGAATGGTGTTCTTCATATTACCCTGCCCAAAGCAGCGCCGATAAAAAAAACAAAGGAAATATCTATCAGATAACGAGTTATTCGCAGGCCTGGGGTCATTGATCACAGGCCCGTTTTTATACACTATCAAAATAAGGGAACACATATCATGAGTAAAATTATCGGCATTGATCTCGGCACCACGAACTCATGCGTCTCTGTCATGCAGGGGTCGCAGCCGACGGTGATTGAGAATTCAGAGGGGAACCGTACGACACCATCGATCATTGCCTTAACGAAAACCGGTGATCGACTTGTTGGACAGGCCGCAAAAAGACAGGCCATTACCAACCCGAGAAACACCATTTTTTCGATCAAACGTTTCATGGGGCGCAAGTTCGATGAAATAGCGAACGAGAAAAAGCTTGCTCCTTATGAGATTATCAACGAAGGCGGTGAGGCTCGAGTAAAAATTAATGATAAAGTCTACTCTCCCCAGGAAGTTTCGGCTATGATTCTTCAAAAAATGAAGCAGACTGCTGAAGATTTTCTGGGAGAAAAGGTAACAGAGGCGGTCATAACAGTGCCTGCATATTTCAACGATGCCCAGCGGCAGGCCACAAAAGATGCTGGCCGCATTGCCGGACTTGATGTCAAAAGAATCATCAATGAGCCGACCGCTGCGGCACTTGCCTATGGCCTTGACAGGAAACAGACAAGTGAAAAAGTTGCCGTCTTCGATCTTGGTGGAGGAACCTTTGATATCTCTGTTCTTGAACTTGGTGACGGTGTTTTTGAGGTTAAATCCACTGATGGCGACACCCATCTCGGAGGTGACAACTTTGATCAAAAAATTATCGACTACCTTGCTGACGAATTTAAAAAACAGGAGGGGATTGATCTGCGTAACGACGCCATCGCTCTTCAGCGTTTGAAAGAGGCTGCGGAAAAGGCAAAAATTGAGCTCTCCTCAAGAACTGACACTGAAATTAACCTTCCGTTCATTACAGCAACACAGGAAGGCCCGAAGCATCTTGTCATTAACCTTACCCGCGCAAAATTTGAAGCTTTGTGCGCTGATCTGTTCGACAAAATTCTTGATCCTTGCCGTCGCGCCATCAAGAATTCCAAACTTGATATGAAAGAAATTGATGAAGTGGTGCTTGTTGGTGGTTCAACACGCATACCAAAAGTACAGGCGCTTGTCAAGGACTTTTTTGGGAAGGAACCCAATCGGAGCGTTAATCCTGATGAGGTTGTAGCCATTGGCGCGGCGATTCAGGGTGGAGTGCTGAAAGGCGATGTGACTGACGTCCTGTTGCTTGATGTCACTCCACTCTCGCTTGGGATCGAAACCCTTGGTGGAGTGATGACGAAGCTGATTGACGCCAACACCACTATTCCGACAAAAAAGCAGGAGGTATTTTCAACTGCCGGCGACAACCAGACCTCTGTAGAGGTTCACGTGCTGCAAGGTGAGCGCCCCATGGCGAACGACAACAAAACGCTTGGTCGTTTTCACCTGGGCGATATCCCGCCCTCTCCAAGAGGAATCCCACAGATTGAGGTGGCGTTTGATATCGATTCAAATGGCATTCTTCACGTCTCAGCCAAAGACAAGGCTACCGGCAAGGAGCAGAGCATCAAAATCGAATCAAGCAGCAAACTCACTGATGCTGAAATCAATAAAATGAAGGAGGATGCAAAAACTCATGCTTCCGAAGATCAGAAACGAAAGGAGGAGATTGATACAAAAAACGTGGCGGACTCATTGATTTTCAGCACAGAAAAGCAGTTGAAAGAGCTCGGCGATAAAATACCGGCAGACAAACGCCCCGCGCTGGAAGGTTCACTCGATAAGCTCAAGGAGGCTTATAAAAATGGCACGATTGAGTCTATTAAAACCGCCATGGAGGAGCTCAACAAGGAGTGGAGTGACATTGCCTCTACTCTCTATCAATCCCAAAGCCCGGACCCAGGACAACCAGAAGCAGAAACACAGGGCGATGGCGCAGGAAAAAACAAAAAAACCGGTGAGGATGGCAATGTTGAAAATGCTGAATATGAAGTCATTAATGACAAATAATCCTGAATAAATGGATTATGTTCTCAAAGGGATTCGTTGTGAATCCCTTTGTTATTTAACCGGCTTTTACTAATTTGAAGCTTGACAGATGCAGTAAGCCTGTGTTACATTTGCAAATTTAAACTGTGCAGACAATGCAACCTCAGCTCAGCCGTCCGGAGACCAGCAAAAACCAGGTCAGGGTCAGTACCGCAGGCCCGTGGTCGGGTAACGCAGCTCATAAAGTGGAGAAGTATTATATCACTTCAGCAAAAAGGGATCAATACAACAGACTGCAGGTAGAGATAGCTCCCGTTTCCGGGCGAAGAAAGTTGTCGCCAACAAAAGAGATGATTAATAAAATCATCGCTGGAAAAATTGATCTCTTCGTGCTTTCAACCCAGCCCGATATCGGTATTGACCTCAAAAAAAAGGTCATTGATAATGAGAACCGTTATGTTATTGACTTTGACAATCGAGGCATAAAGTGGACAATGAGGGACATTCCTGTCTTTTACAATTCGCTCGATCAAAAGCTTTGTGTAGAAATTGACAGGCGCACCTATACACTTGAAGAGTTCTTCAAATAGCAATAAGCAGCCACGACCCATCTTATTGATAAACGTTTGAACGAAAAGGACTTACTAAAAGCCACACAGCATTTTCTGGATGCTAGTGGCTTTTTTGTTTTTTCCTTACGAGTCCCGCTTCGGGTGAATTTGGATAAACTTTAAGCAGATCTTTGTCCCTTGCCAATGCGTTGACAGTATCCCCAATTTTTTCGAAGGAGCGTGCCTGTTTGTAGAGCGCTGCTGCTCGATTGCTGCTTTTGAGATACTTGGCAATCACCACTTGATAGGCAAGAATGGCATTCTCATATTTTTTTTCTCCAAAGTAGCTCTCTGCAAGCTGAAACTGGGCACTGTCAGTCAACTCCGATTTTGGATAGTTTTTTATCAGTGCGCTGAAACTTTCTCTTGCCATAACATAGTTTTTCTTCGCAAGCTTATCTGAACCATCTTTAAGCAGCGCCACGTCATCCAGTGGTGCGGGTGGCGAAGAATCGCCCTTTTTCTGCGCAACTTCGCCTGGTTGATTTTCCTGTTTACCCAATCCCGCTAACAGCTCCAGTTTCTGCAGACGCGCCTCCAGATCATCTGCCTTGTAAACAAGAAGAGAGTCCTCCATTCCCAAGCGTTTGAACGCCTCACTGTTCTTGTGGATACTCCCCTCAAAACTTCCCTGTAACCGAAAAACCTCATCACGAATCTGCTGAGCATCAGAATACGAGCCCGCAGTCTGAACTTTAATTGCGTCGGTCTCCTTTTTCAGCTTTTGTATATCAGTGCGCAACTGCTGAATTTCTGTGGAAGAGCCTTCGGATTGCGTCTTGATTGCATCTGATTCGCTCTTCAGCTTTCTAAGATCATCGTTAAACAAGACAAGATCCTGCTTGGACGCACATGCCGAGAGCATCACTACCGGCAAAAAAAGAAAGGTGTTTACCTTTATGCTCATAAATTAATTGTAGTTTCAGGTCAATAAACAACCATTCGGGTTTGTCATTATGTATTCGCCGAAGCAATCGCTCTCATTATTTTACAACAAAATGTGCGCGACGGTTTTTTGCCATGGCCTCACTGCTTTTGGCGGAATCAAAAGGACGCTCCTCGCCAAAGCTGACAGCTTCAAGTCGAGATGATGAAACTCCAAGCCTGACCAGGTACTCCTTTACACTTGTAGAACGACGTTCGCCAAGGGCACTATTGTATTCTGAGGTACCCCTGGCATCGCAGTGGCCCTCAATCATGGCACTTTTCGATGGGTTCCTCTCAAACCATGCCGCATTTTTCGCCAACAGATCCTGAGCTTTTGCGCTCAAAACACTACTGTCAAATGGGAAAAAGACATCCCCGAGTGGCCCTGACTGCCACTGATCAAATCCATAGCCAGATTGGGACAATGCGTCCTGGTCTGATGAAAAGGAGGGTGGAGTAACAGAAGCCGGTGCGGGCGGTGGTACGGGCGCGGGCGGGGGGGGGGGAGTTATTGAAGCCGGTGCGGGTGCTGGCGCGGGCGACGAGACAGCCTGACTTCCCGTTGAGGTCAATGCCGCATCAGATGAGCATCCTGCAATAACCAGCAACGGAAGGACAAAAATACCATTAATTTTTTTCATGATCGCGATTCCCTTTTTAATTAATACATAGAATGTTCAAGAAATTACAGCATCTTCCTGACGTTGGGCAAACGGGCATACCAAGCCTCTCCCCCTGTGAATCCCTCTTTAGTTTAAAAAAATTTATTTTCGAAACAAAGACCAAAACGCCTGCATCTGCTCACCCTTCATCTGCAACAGTACCCGCTGATTTCTGCCGGTCGAGCTCATAGTGTACAACCTCCTCTTTCCGTCACGGTCAGAGGTGAATACAACCATCTCCCCATCGGGAGACCACGATGGAGACTCGTTCTGCCCTGAGTGAGCAGTCAACTGCCTCAACCCCGAGCCATCAGCACCTACTGTAAATATATTGAATTCTCCACTATTTTCGCAGGTAGTATAGGCAATTTTATCCCCAAGAGGAGACCATGATGGTTGCGTATTGTAGTCGCCATTATAGGTCACTCTTCTTGCCTCGTCCGACAGAAGCTCCTGGATAAATATCTGCGGCTGACCATTTCGTTCGGAAACAAACGCCATCTTGTTGCCATCCGGAGAAAACGTGGGTGAAAGATCTATTCCTCGACTCCTGGTCAGCCTTCGGTATATGGAACCGTCACTTTTGAGCAGGTATATCTCCTGATCACCCTCAAAAGAGAGTGTTGTTGCAAGCTCTCTGCTATTTCTCCATGCAGGATCGATGCTGATCCCGCTTTTGCCTGCTGTTGCAGTCTTTCCATCAAGCTGGTTCCTGATATGCAGCACAGGACGACCGGTCGAATAATCAGTATAGGCGAGATATTTTCCGTCTGGAGAAAGAGCCGGTGTCAGTGAGATAGAGCGTGAATTGGTTAATTGCTCAACATTTTGACCATCAAAATCGCATTGATAGATCTCTTTAAAGCCTGTACTGTTGGAAACAAAAACAATCTTGCTGCCAAAAACCGACCTGCGACCGGTAAGATGCTCAACAAGGTCTGCACAAAAAGCATGGCCTATTGTACGAAGCTCCTTTTCCTTGCCCGCGTATGTTTTAGAGAACAATATTTTTGTGGTGCCGACACTGTAGACCTTCATGTCAAGAGTGACATTGCCAGCGGTTGAAGCAACTGCTCCCCGTGCAGACACATCTGCCTGTATCGAACCAGGTGCGCTGAAATTAATGCCATTTTTTTCATCAACCGTAGCCTGTGGCGACAGAATGGTAAAAAGTCCCGAAAAATCAAGGGCATCACGGATAATTACATCAAGACTATGGGCAACCGTTACGGTTTCCTCCCCCTTCACATCAAGCTTATTGAGTGCCAGCGCAATACTGTCCGACCCTTTTTTGCTGATGATGATATACTCATCCTCCTGTGCTGCTACAAGATGCAACGGTGTAACAAAAAAACAACAGAGCACAAAAAAAGCCGAAATGATATGTCTGATAAACTGCATGATATGTATATAATAATATAAGTTAAACGTTTTTTATGGGTCGGGTAATTCGCTTACCTCCTGATTTCCCGATAATATTATAACGAGGAAGTGCCAAACAGCACAGCAATGTTTCTAATTCCATGAATTATAGGTTATTCGGTAAGGATGTATTGCAATCTTTGAGCTTATACCCGGGAACGCCGAGCTCCAGCTCGGC
>CAIPMW010000047.1 GCA_903866255.1 uncultured Chlorobiaceae bacterium
GACTTCTCCTTACCGTACATCATCGGCTTCGGCCAATGGCCTTCCCGATGCGACCCGCCAACGACGACGGGTGGTGTTGGAGATCTCCCGGTTCCCGTGCAGAAGATGTACGTACATGCCAGGGTCTCAGACGACGTGGGGACAAACAGGCACTCGCATTATCGCGCCCGTTCATATTGCCTTCTGCAACTTCGAGAGCATCGGCTCCCCAGATTGAATTTTCGCCGTTCAATGGCTGGCCTATACGCACCCCTGTCAACGCTTCACGTATGGCCTCACGACCACCCGCGCATGACTCGGGGCCAGTGTAGATCGCTACTCTTTCACTGTAAGGGACTTTCACCTCTTGACCTCCTGCCGGTCTCCCGGCGCACCAAAGACTCTTTTGATATCCTCCAATAGGTACCAGAAGGCGGAAAAAAACTTTTACCAGTAGGTGAAATTATTTCGTAAGACCCTTGACTGTAATAGTTTCTTGCTTGAATAGCGTTTGTTGTCCAAGGCCCACGAGAATCATCATCAGGGTTTGTATAAGAATCGTTGAGTTCTGCGCTTCGAGGAAGCAAGTTACGCTGCCATTTATTGATATCTTTTGCATATACCAGTATGTAATCATGCATTTCAGAAAAATGGCGGGCTGAATTTTTGACCGTGTAGATTTTTTGCCAAATCAGAGTAGTCACAAAATTCCTGTTTCCGAAAATTTCATCCAACAGGCTTCGGAGTGTATGTACCTCGTTATCATCAATACTTAAAAATATGGCTCCGTCTTCCCGCAAAAACTCTTTCAACAGCACAAGCCGGGGATACATCATGCACAACCACTTATCATGCCGCGAAAGATCTTCAGCTTCCTTCCCGACTGCTTTACCCAACCATTCCCGCATCTCAGGGCTGTTGACATTGTCATTATACACCCAGCTCTCATTACCGGTGTTATAGGGCGGGTCAATAATAACGCACTTCACCTGCCCGGCATAGTACGGCAACAATGCCTTCAAGGCGGACAAGGTTATCCCCCTGCACCAGAAGATTTTTTGAATCAGGGTCACCAGCCGACAACTCATTATGCTGGCGCAACAAATGAAACGGCACCTGCTTGTGGTGGTTTACAACAGCTTTTTTCCCAATCCAGTCAAATGAGGGCACTTATTTGGTTCCTGTGTGGTTTTGTAGTGAAATCTGGTTCGGAATGTTTGGCGAATATCCACGAGCAACCGCAATAACCGTATAAAAGCCGGTCAAAGTCTCTCAACCTGGTCTTCACGTTTTGCTTGACAATCCATTAGTGCAATTTACGCACTAAATCAGCACGACTGCCAAGTTTTCGATACTTACGTCAATCAATTCCAGTTTATGAGCGCAAAAACGAAAACCGGTCAGTTATCTGATCCGGTCGAAATGCAATCTTGAATACCATGAACACTCATTTTTAGTTGGAGTTACAGTACAACTTACCCACTGGTTATGAAAGAACAAAACTTTGTAAAAGGAATCTTTACCAGAATATTTCACGCTACTACCTCTGTAATGGCCTCATAAAACTAGATGAAGCTGTGCGAGCGATTGTGCAAAAGAACCCGAACCTCTTCCGGACGGAGCGCGTTTAAAAAAAAGGGCGAATGGGTTGTTATCAGAAGTTGCGTACGCTCACTGGCTGCACGGCACTCCTCTGCATGTACAGGGAGATGGCGTGGATGCAAGAAATTCTTCGGCTCTTCGATACCCATAAACGGCGCCGGAGCAGGATCATGTAACAACAACAGCCAGACCAGCATTTTGAGTGTCCCGTCAGATGCAAACCGCGCAAAAACGGGATGGCTGAAGGGAGAACCATCTTTTTTACCTGTTGCACCCTTTCATTTTTTCGGCTATTTTTATACTTTATAATAAAATTAGCCGAGTCATGCCGTACAAGACCAGAACACTTGAGATCTTTTTCCTGCAAGCGAGTCAACAATTCCCCGTCATGCTGCTGACCGGACCTCGCCAAACCGGAAAAACAACATTCCTTCGACACCTGGCAGGAGAAGAGCGGTCGTATGCCACTCTTGACGACCCAATGCTCCGGGCACTCGCCAGGGAAGAACCTGCCCTGTTCCTGCAACGCTTTACCGCACCGGTTCTCTTCGACGAAATCCAGTACGCACCCCAGCTCCTGCCCTACATCAAAATGGCGGTCGACAACGAGCCGAAAGCCGGAAAATTCTGGCTTACCGGTTCACAGCAATTCCATTTGATGAAGGGAGTCACTGAATCCCTCGCTGGTCGTGTCGGGGTGGTCAACCTGCTTGGATTCTCGCAGAGAGAGCTTTTTGACACTCCTTCTGCAGAGCCGTTTCTGCCGATGCCGGAAGTTATGAAACAACGTGCAGAAAGCCGGCAATTGCTTCTGCCCGAACTCTACCGGAAAATCTGGCTCGGATCGCTTCCCGCTCTTCATCAGGAGAATCCTGCCGATCACGACCTGTTCTACAGTTCATACGTCCAGACCTATCTGCAACGTGATGTGCGGGATCTGGCCAATGTCGGCGACAAAAGTGCTTTCCTGAGATTTCTCCGCTCCTGTGCAGCACGAACCGGCCAGATGCTCAATATCCTGGATCTTTGCCGCAACAGCGACATCAACCATGCGACCGGAAAACGATGGCTCTCGATTCTTGAAAATTCAGGAATCCTCTACCTGCTCGAACCATGGCACACCAATATCAACAAAAGCGTGGTGAAAACCCCGAAACTGTACTTCCTCGATACGGGACTTGCAGCCTGGCTGACCGAGTGGACTTCACCCGAAACACTGGAAGCGGGAGCAATGTCAGGAGCCATTCTTGAAAGCTGGGTAGTATCGGAGATCATCAAAAGCTGGTGGCACAACGGCAAGCGTGCCCCCATTTACTACTATCGCGACAAAGATGCCAAAGAGGTCGATCTGCTTATTCATCAAAACGGCACACTCTATCCGGTAGAAATAAAAAAATCGGCAAGTCCAGGAAAAGATGCTATTCGCCATTTCCAGGTACTTCAAACCCTGAAACAACCGATCGGGCAGGGATGCATCATCTCGCTTGCCCCCATGTATCTCCCGATCACATCAACCATCGATAACGTACCAGTAGGAATGGTGTAACCCCGGGTTCAGGAATACAGGGCATGAACCCTGATTGAATCACGAACCTCGTCGGGGCTCCACAGGGTAAATCATCAGCGCCTGATTTGCACCTCTTTTGCTGCTCCATCAACCAGTGTTCCGTTAATGAACTTGTGAATAATACTTGAGTCAGTTTAGCCGTCATGTTTTTCTCCAAAATATTGCTGAGTGGCCTTCCTGCTCGGGATAATGGTTTTCAGAAACAACTCTTCCTCATTCTCAACATAAGGTACGAGATATGCGTAATTGGTCACGCTCAGTACCATGATTCGTTGTCCAGGGTATACCTTCTGGTTGGGATGGAGATAGTCGTCCAATATCTCACCCCTGTTCAATAATGAAAACCAATATTCGGGCTTTTGTTTTCAGGTCTTGATTTTTCATGGGCTTTCTTTTCCTTTACATCGTCTGTATAACACAAAGTTCAGGTGCGCCGTAGAGCGTCAACTGCAACTGATGGTTAGGCTTTAAGTTTGCGATTACCAAGAATACTTTCACGAAGCACAGCTTCGAGGAATATATCCTATAGCGATTCAAGGGTAACTCTTCTCGGAATCTGTTGAGGCCAAAATGCAATGTACCCGGAATCTGGCCAGCAGAATTTATCAGAAACACCAGCAGCCCATGCAATACAGTTATAGGAGGATGTTTCTGGACTGGTGATTGTACAATTTCGACTGAGATTGGGGAAACTGCGGTTTAATCAGCTCCATAGCCATGTTCACGCCCCCATTGCAACCAATGTTGAGTCATATTCACCATGTCTCCCCGGTCGGCAGCAGGCACAGGATCTTCACCCGAAATTGCTTTCAATGCCCAAAACCAATAACCCGGAGAAGTTATCAGCTTTTCAAGGATATAAGGAATGACCGTTGGCCCCATACCAATAATTCTCTGGTAGGCAGGATGCAAAGCTATCTCATCAATATTGGAAAGAAATTTAGTGTCACTCTGCCACTCTTGCGTGAGCTTTTCAAACCTCTCCTTGGCATCTGGTGGTGTTAGAGGATCCAGAGAAGCAGCCAGATTTTCGATAATTGCGTCAATCAATTCCGGTTTATGAGCCCGAAGCGAAGCCAGATCAGTTATCTGATCCGGTCGAAGTGCAATCTTGAATACCATTTATGCTCCTTATTGGTTGGAGTTACATGCGAAAATCTGCTCATTGTAAAATAAATAAATCTCCGGGATCCTGACGTACACCAAGGAATACTCTGGCTATCAGCGACAGACAAGGCGCAGCCCTATCCCTATTCTTACGTCCATCGAGAGTAATATACAAGAAATAATTTTTTAAAGCACTCGACGTAGGTGACCGCTGATTTGTATATCCGCAACCCTTTTCATGTCTGACAAGTTCTTTTTTAGCCAAAAAGCAAAACATAAAAAATCAAAAACCGGGCCGGGTTTTAATACAAAAAAAAAACAGGTATCTTTTTGCTTCATTCGATATATCTCGTTTTAATTTCTCCGTCTGTAGGAAAAAAGCTCAAAAATTTTCAGATCAAGCGGATAAATCCATGCAAAAGCAACTGACAGTCATTATTACGCATGAAGAGGACGGGTATGTCTCCCTCTGTCCAGAATTTGATATTGCAAGCCAAGGTGAGAGCATTGAAGAAGCCCGCGATAATCTTCGTGAAGCCTTGGAGTTATTCTTTGAAACCGCATCCAGCGAAGAGATCCTGTCGAGCCAGCTCAAAGGATACGTGACCTGCATGGAAGTTGCTGTTGGGTAAACAGCAACCTCCATACCGACTTCCAATAACTATCCTTCTTAGAGTAATAACACGCATTGTTGATTATTGACAATTTCAATATCGAGAATAGACTTCTTAATCCCTTTCCTTTCTTTTCCTTGACGCATTACAATATCTATGGGTTAATCTCGAGTTATCAGGAATCGTCTTTCCACCAAGCCAATACTGCTCTATATGATCAACAGCAGAATCTTCAATCATATAAATTTTTTGCCCACAAATAGCGCACGTGTTATTAAGTTTAAACAAACTTTCTTTTAATTCATAACTAAAAAGCCTTTCTTGAGTATTGTCCGTTCTTAATATTGAGGATATAGTTTGGTTAAATATCTCAAATCTTCTTTTCACTTGATCATGCGCATATGTCCACTTTTCAATACTATCAATAAATTCCTGATTTTCAGTCATTAAAGAAATGATAGCTTCTCTTAAAGCGTCAAGGTTTCTCATAATAAGGTTTTTATCATACTCAAGAAAAGAAACCATTAAAACATCAAAAAGAGATGAATTTACGACAACGGTATTTTTCCATACTGAGTTAGGGTCTTCATTATCTCCACATCGAATTTTCCTAAAACTTCTATTACCAAATAGTGATTTATTAATCTGTACAGTTTTTTTAAATGCAGCTTTAAAATCTTCTTGATCTTCATCAGAAATGTTTTGATATTTTTTCATTTCATCATTTAAAAAAACTCTAATTTGCTTTACTTTTTCATACTTTAAATATGTTTGGTGATAAAATGCACCAAAATGCAATACATACTCCACATCTTTCATTCTTTTATCTGGACCTTTTAACCCCATTATATACCGATAATCAGCATCTTGCGAAAGCTTCTTTAATAGGTTAAGATAAGGCCCACGATACAAACAATTGCGTAACTCTTGGTCATTTAACTTTACTGATCCAGTATTCAATCTTTCAAAAATCTCAAACTGTAATTCATAATCGGATTCTTTTTTTATTGTTATTGTTGATAATGCGCATTCTTCTAATTTGTCTTGAAATAATTCATCTATATCTGCATATCCTTTTTGATTTAAATCTCTTAGTATTGTAAGACCAATAAGCTTAAAAGTTTGTCCATCAGGTAAATTACCATCAATAAACGAAAATATACTCGAAAGTCTTTGCTGACCATCAATCACTAAAAGAGTACCTTCACTATCTTCCGCCAAGTAAATAACAGGTATAGGGACATCAAGCAATAATGATTCAATTAAAGAACTTGCTTTTTTTTTATCCCACACAAATTGCCGCTGAAAATCAGGCTGTAAGTTTAGTTTACCCCGCCGAAACATTTTGTGGAGATGTTCGACAGAATATTCCGCTTTATGTGTAAATATTTTTCTTTCTTTAGTGTACTGAAACTCATAATTGCTATCACCATCATCAAACTCTATATCATCTTTTTCTCTGCTATTTCTGGCTGAATGTTCTTCGGCTGAATCCGTCTTAATACTGGAGGAATGGTTCTCATCAATCTTTCCATTTTCCTTATATTGCTTCAATAACGAGACTACAACAGGAACCAATTGCTTGCTTTTATTTATAAAATTAAGCAATTCAGTATAACTATCAGAAAGAATTGGAAGGACTTTTTTTAGAAATTTACCTCGCTGATTCAAATTTATTTCAAATCCGATGTATGTATTTTCAAAAAAATCATTATCCCTCATCAATATATACAAATCGTTTTTAAAACCAATACGATTTTCCAGCGTAATTGGATTTTCAATACCTATAGAAAGAACTAACTCACCTTTAACGTTTAAAGCAAACTGAAGACTTATACCGTTCAACTGCGAGTGCATTACCCATTCTGACGGAATAAGAATTACAATATTATTTAAAGTATCTTTTTTAATTGTCCACTTTTTTGCACCAACAAATTCTTCAAAAAATTCATCAAGAAATTTGTCAACTTGTTCAATGAATACCGTCTTGGGATCCATTATATTCTCCTTATTTTTTATCGCTGTTGATACAATAGGTAAAACAGATTCATATTTTTTAAAAGTAATACCCGCATAACGAAATACGGCTTCTCTAACAATTTTGAAATCATCAACACGCCAGAAAGGCTCTCTGTTGTTTGATTGTTTGTAGCCAATGCATTTACTGCCACACAAGCTCTGCATGAAAGAAGACATCTCGGCTTCAAGAGACTGGCCATACAAACAAATGTCATACGCAGTTGTCGTTGGTTAAATGTAAAGCGTTCCGTTAGATCCTTTAATAGCCATATGCTTTTTCACCTTTGCTTGCTGGTGAAATCGAATTTTTCGAGAAGACAAAAAATTTATTTCTTCTACGAGCTGTTCAAGCTTTTCCTTTGTTGCGTCAATATCCACTGAAGTATCTCCTTTGGAAAAAAAATCGAATCAACACATCAAAATTACGCAACCACCTTCCCCCCAATCCCCGCCAAATCCCTCCCCTTCGGCATCACAAACAAACACGCGCCGTTGCTGCGCTTCTCCCACAACTCCCCCAAGGCGCGTTTCTCTCGTGAATCTTCATTGCTCCATGATGTCTCCGCTTTGTACTCAACAACAAGAAAGCGCCCGTCCTTGAGTTTGCAGACAAAGTCGGGGTAGAATTTGTCGGTGGAAGTTTGGAGCCAGAAGGAGTGGGTCTCGCGCCTTTCGATGTTGCGCACCCAGAATTCAACTTCGGCGAGTTGATCGAGGTAGATGGCGCACTCCTCCTCTTCGCCGTTGAGGGAGGAAATCTCCTTGTAGTAGTGCTTTTTGAACTTGAAGCTGCCCTGATATTTTGCGTTGCAGGGGTATTCGTCGGGTTTGAACCTGAAGCATCGGGCTGGTGTCACCACAATCGGGGTTGCGCATTCCGGCAAGAGAAATGCCTGATAAGCTTTCTGCCGCTCAGCTCGGCGCAGGGCATCTATTTTTGCAACAATCCGTTGGCGCAGGGTGTACTTGTCGTGGAAAAGCTCTTGAAGGGATATGTTTCTCTCGTTCAGGAGATAGTGAATAACGCCGATGAGCCAAGGGCCGCTCTCTGACGGGAAGATATCGGCACGGTTCGGGATGTTCCGATCAATCCAGTGAACCAGCGTTGCCACGCTTTCGTCGTCGTCCGGCTCCAGAAAAGAGATCTGGTGGCGCAAATCCTTGAGGAATGACTTTGAGACTTTGCCGCGATCATCAACGTCTATATCAATCACCTTGCCGTCAAACTGCTTTGCTGCATAGTCGGACTCGGTAAAGGCGGTAGGGTATTTGGAAAGTCTCCACGGAATTTCAAGAAAATGGCTCTCCTCGAAAGGTTCAAACAGGTCGCCCTGCTGCACGGAGAGGAGTGGAACCGAGAAGTCAATGCCGCGTTCAGCCGCTGTTTTTGGCTGTTCCGGCGGAATGCCACAGCTTTTGCGATAGAGTCGCTCGATAGTTGCCCTCCCTTCCGGCGTTGTGCAGCAATCAAGAATCGCGTACTTCTCCGGCTCTTCCATGATGCCGACAAAGGTGCAGGTTTTGCTCTCCTCGTCGTAGGTGAATTTATTGGCAACAGTTTCGGGCAGACCTGCAAGAATTGGCGCTTCTGCGAGAGGTTCCGAGACCTTGAAGAAGAGGTCAAGCCTGCCCTGTTCACCGGCTGGCATACGGGTTATCAGCTCCTTGGCCTCCTGCCGGTTAAAGCCATTTTGAATCAGCGCATCTTCAAGGGCGTTGGCCGCCTCAACAAAATTTTTCGATGCTGAAAAGGCGTAGGCCATGTTCAGCTCTATGCGCTGCTTCCGCTTTGCCTGGTGCAGCCGCATGATACGACCGAGAATCTGTTCGACCGCTGTGGAGGAGCGCATCTCGGCAACGGAGCAGAGAACGTAGGCAAAGGGGCAGTCCCACCCCTCCCGCAATGCCTGCACGGTAATGATAAAGC
>CAIPMW010000048.1 GCA_903866255.1 uncultured Chlorobiaceae bacterium
CGTTCCCAGAAAGCTTGTGCTCGGAAAAATAGTTATAATTACAACTTGCATTCTCTTGGAAATCAGGGATAAATATATGGTAACGTATTTTATTTTATAAATATATTTCTTTCATCGTTATATTTCTCCCGGGAAATCAGGGTTCAAGCTGTATCTATCCCAAACATGCGCCACAGCCGATGAGCGAAAGTGCTCTGTTGACCGGTACGCTTGAGGCAATCAGAGCCTTACGCAATCGCTAAAATTGCAGGCATCAAACTCTGTGAAAGCTACAACCGCCAATATGGCACTGATTACCGTAGCGTTATGCCGACGAACCTCTATGGCATCAGCGACAACTATCATCCAGAAAACAGCCACGTTATTCCAGCCCTGATACGTCGTGTTCATGAAGCTAAAATAAATGATGCACCAGAAGTGACGATTTGGGGAACAGGCACTCCTCGTCGTGAGTTTCTGTATATCGACGATATGGCAGCAGCTTGCGTTCATGTCATGAATTTGGATCAGGAGACGTAAACGGGCCCTTACCACACCAATGCAGAGCCATAGTAATGTTGGCTCAGGCGAGGATATTACCATAAAAGAGCTGGCGCTGACCATCGCAAAGGTTATTGGATACGAGGGTGCCATAGAATTTGACCCCACGAAACCCGACGGGACTCCAAGAAAGCTTATGGACAGCTCATATGCACAGAAAACCATGGTATTGGCAATCAAGAATGGGCGACGTAGGTGACTGAGTGCACTTGCGCCTTGAGTGATTGTTGCTTGGTGTTGGGCGATACAGTTGTAAACGCTGAGAGTCCATCATTATGAAATCAATTTTTTGAAAAACCATACATGCCGGATGTGATCTTTTTCTTGTTCATTTTTTCTATTTTGTTGCAATGATTAGGGATAACTTTCAAAAAATGTTAAACGATGCACACGAACGATCGAATTACCATTGATCCTGATATTTGCCATGGCAAGCCTTGTATTCGCGGGTTGCGTTATCCCGTAGAAAATGTTTTGGAATTGCTTGCTGGCGGGATGAGTATTGATGATATTCTTGTCGATTATGACGACCTTGAGCGCGATGATATTCTTGCTGCGCTGGCTTATGCCGTTCGATTAGCTCATCTTAAAAGTTTTAAGGTGTTTGCTGCATGAAGTTTCTTGTGGATGCCCAATTACCTCGTCGCCTTTGTATTTGGTTACGGCAACAGGGGCATGATGCTGTGCATACTCTGGATCTTGATTCAGGTAACCTGAACCCCGGATGCTGACATTATTCATATTGCCGATCAAGATGGGCGAATTGTTGTTACCAAAGATGATGATTTTGTTCAATCGTTTTTGTTAAGAAATACCCCGCATCGGTTGTTGTTGATCTCTTCCGGCAATGTTGGTAATGCCGAACTTGAACGACTTCTTGCTGTTGCGTTACCCGCAATAGTTGATGCTTTTGAACGTGCCCGTTATGTTGAACTCAGCAAAAACTCATTAATTATCCACGAGTAATATTGGGCGATTTTTGAAAAACCATAACAACATCCAATGAAGGTTGCCCTTATAACCGGAACTACCGGCCAGGATGGATCGTATCTGGCCGAATTTCTGCTTGAAAACGGTTACGAAGTCCACGGTATACAACGCCGCGCAAGTAGTCTGAATGCCCAACGGATCGATCATCTCTATCAGTATCAGCACATTAATCGCACAGGGGCTTGAAGAGTGCCTCTATATCGGCAATATGAACGCCCTTCGCGACTGGGGCCACGCGAAAGATTACGTTCGCATGCAGTGGATGATGCTCCAGCAGGAGGAACCGAAAGACTACGTTATTGCCACCGGTGTTCAATACTCTGTGCGCCAGTTCATTGAAAAAGCAGCCCAACAGCTCGGCATAACCATTCGCTGGTAAGGAGTGGGTCTGCGAAGTTGGCACTATTGCCGCTATAAACTCTCCCCATGCTTACCCATCGCTGAGTCCCGGGCAAAGTATTGTTCGGATTGATCCGAGGTACTTCCGTCCCGCAGAAGTAGAGACCCTGCTCGGTGACCCCTCCAAAGCAAAAGCCGACCTCGGTTGGGTCCCCGAAATAACCCTCGACGAAATGGTTGCCGAAATGGTAACCCACGACCTTGACCTCGCCAAACAGCACGCCCTCCTCAAAGCCAATGGCTACAACGTTGATGTGAGTAAAGAGTAGTCCTCGTCACTCCATAACTCTTCCGCATTCCGCATAACATCTCCCGGGAACGCCGAGCTCCAGCTCGGCAGAAAAAGAGAAGAATATTAGCTGAGTATTCCGGTCACTGAGTAGTGCGCCAAGTCCGTATCCCCCGGTCACTGAGTAGGGCGCCAGCCCGTATCGAAGTGCCCATATTCGGGAACGCCGAGCTGGGGTTGTGCCGCCATACGTTGCCGTCTCCTGTTTGCCCAACTATTATTTCCATGCACCTTGCAAAATCGATCGAAGGTCTATTTGTTTGATTATTTGTGGGTATTTATCGTCAAATATTTGTATTATAGGTGTAATTGTTCATTAATTGGCAATACTTCATGAACCGGGAACGCAGTATCGTGAACAGTTTGTGGAGCAGCCCGTCGGTGTTAATTTTATCTCCTGTTTGCTATGATTCAGCAATCTCCCGAGTATACCGGCCAATCCATGTCGATCGAAGAGGTCGCCGCGCCCTCTCTCACAAAGGTTTTGGGAGTGGTACCGATTTTGCCGGGTGAGCCTGCCGATCTTTACCGGAAAAGTCTTGATACACTCACCGAAGAGTTGGGTGCTCGGTCAGTGCTTCAGGTCTACCTGGCCGAAAAAATTCACGAATGTTTGTGGTGGATGCGTCGATATGATGAGCAAAAGCGGGCGACCGTCATTGCGAGGATGGCTTGGCGGGCCGATCAAACCGGCTTTTCTATGCGTGGCCCTTCCACGCAAGCGCATGTTCGCGACACGCTTCTGGCCAATATGGTCGACAGCAAAACTGTGCAAGCCCTCAAAGATAAGGGTCACACCATTGAGTCTATGCGGCAAGAGGCTATGGATGATAAGCGAGAGGAACTCCTTCATCTCGATCAGCAAATTGCGTTGCAAACCAAAATCCTCGCTGGTCTGCAAGCCTCCTACGAAGTAGCATTTAACCGCAAGACAAATGTGGAGCGCTTGCAACTGCAAAACGCTTTGCTGCGTCGTGATGTGGAGGGCATCGAAGTGGTTGCCGAAGAGCTTTCCACGAATGACCAGCGCTAAACGTCACGCTGCAAATCAGCGTAACGCCCGGCGCTCCTCAGGGCCAAAAACAGACCAGGGCAAACGGCGATCCTCTGTTAACGCCATGCAGCACGGTCTCACAATACCGGTCGAAAGCTCATCATGGGCGCCTCATCAGCAGTCGATCGAAACGCTGCTTGAGTCCGAGGGCATGGAGACATCCCAAGCAAGAGACCTTGCCTTATGCATCCTCAACTACGAGCGCAACCTCCACAACCAGCGCGAACGATACCTCAATTCTCAGACTCCCGCGCAGCATAAGCCCGAACATGCGGCAAGGTATCTGAAACGCGCCGCAAACCAACTGATCAAGCAATGCAAAGGCTTGATCAACTGACGCGCTTTAACGCAAATTTACAAAACGAACCCATTCCCCAAGTATTCCGCATACAATCCACCAGCAAATCCCCCCTCCAGGGCGTATCGCACACGCCCATCACATTCCCAAAACAATCCCCATCCCCCCTCCGGTCACCGAGCAGGGTGTCAGCCCGTATCGAAGTGGCCAGGCAGCTTCTGCTGAGGAAAATGGTTTTCTGTCAAAAAGTTATATATTTCGCGATGTAGTAAAAAAAGTGTGGAGAACTGTCGGTGTGTTACAGTACCGATGCCTCTGATGGGCTAATGAGTGACAATGAGGTTAACGATGAAAAAGCTGCCGGTAGGGATACAGACGTTCAGTAAAATAATTGAAGGTGATTATCTCTACATCGACAAAACAGAAATTGCCCGTAACCTGATTGAGACGTATCAATACGTTTTTCTGTCGCGGCCCCGGCGATTC
>CAIPMW010000049.1 GCA_903866255.1 uncultured Chlorobiaceae bacterium
AGGGGTTTCGGGTTATGGCACCTGGAACCAGAGCGGCAATGTTATGGAGTGGTGTTCCGTCTGGCACGAGGAGACGGATTCGGGAAATGCTTCATCCGGTGAAGATGCTCTCCGCCAGGAACGGGGCGGCTGCTGGCGTTATCCCGATAAGTTCGCCTTTCGCTGTTCGCAGCGTTCGTTTGTGGTTTCCAAAGCTGTCAACGACTTCAGGGGATTTCGGCTGGTGTTGCCGGTGGAGGCGGGGGTGAGGATATGAAATAGAGGAGGCGGAGCAATAAAGTCAGAGATTTCAATTATTCTTAAAGTGCTTTAGCTGTAATCACAGGTATGTTTTTTGTAAAATGAAGTTGGTCACGCATGATTTGGTATGGCGAAATTCAATTTTTTTCCATTGAAACCGCCGAAGAGTCCTTGTTTTGTTAAAAACGCGACTAAGAGACCGATGAATAAGACGCTACTTTGTTGCGCTTATTCATCGAATATGGCGTGTAAAGAGTAGCTCATATAAGCAAATTAGGTGCAACCCTATGACGACAGTGCAACCTCGAAACTGACTGCAAGAAATTAACAGAAATGGCTAAAAGAGAAATATCAAATCTGGAATTGAAAATAAAACTCACCAATGAGTATTTAAGAAATGGTGGAGTTAAGAAAATACCTGATGCCGAATTACTAAAGGACTTGATAAACGTTCAATTCAATGCCGAAGGCAAAGTTGACCCCGACACAGTTAGTGCAAGAGTAAATGCTTTTATGCTGGCAATACTTGGTTCTCACATGATGCCACCTTTCTTTCATGCCGAATATATTTCAGAATACGGTTCCACATTACAAAAAGCAAACAGTTTTGACCAAGAAAACATTGACACAGAAGAACAGTTTGATAAAATATATGACGAATACAAGGTAAAGGACGACACACTATTCAGAGGACAACGGGAAGCTAAGTGGAGATTATACAGCAAACTTCAAAGACAATGGATACTTGAAAAACTATTTGATAAAGAAGAAAGCTACCAAAAACTCATTGAGAAACTTGTTGAGATAGGTAAAGCAGATTACTCTTCACAAATTCAAGAAATCTTATCAGTTCACCACATTGATACGATAAATCCCATTTCTGTTTTGGGCTACTTGCAGCATCATGGTTGCCCTACTCCATTACTTGATTGGACTTACAAATTTCAGAACGCACTTTATTTTGCTTTAGATGGACTTACACCCAATACCAAGGCGCTTGAAATTGAAGATTACTGTAGCGTTTACTTCATTGAAGAAAAACATTTTGAAAGAGGAAATTTAAGAAGCATTATCAAAGCCGGGTTAAATGCTAACGACCAACCTGAACTTATAAAACTGATTGCTCAAATTGCAAACGGAGACGAAGAAAAAAGAATTGCAATGGAAAAGAAATTTGGAGGTAGAAAGCTATTTGACCACAATAGAATTTCAGGTTCAGGACTAATTTTGCATATGACCAAAATTGCTCACTTGATAAATTTTCCAATCGCTTACTTCAGCGACAAAGAAATTGCTTCGGGAATTTTTTTGTCGCTAAACAATAGTAAAAACATATTGAACCAAGTAGGAGTATTTACATGGAATTCTGACCCATCAAAGCCAATTGAAATAGTTGGAGACGAGCAATATCGTGAAGGTAAAAATGAAGAAGAAGCGATAAATTATAGGTTCTGCACTTGCTTTAACATTCATAAGAAACTGTTATCTCATGCAACAAGAAGATTAAAAGCTGACGGAATTACAAAAGAGTATATTTATCCTACTCCCGAACTAAGTACTTTGGAGGTTTTCGAGAAAAGTAAAAACAGGTAAGCAATGACGACGTATGCCGACACCACCTTGAACGTAAATCGCTTCGAATAAAATGTGTGTGGACTTCTGGCTGACAAACCCTGAAGAGACAGTTGGGTGGCAGCTAGCAAGGAGTTTGCGATAGCGAGGGTTCCGTGCTTCGCAGATACATTTGTGCAAGGTGGATGTTCAGTTCTGAGAATGAAGTTTAATGCTTAAAATCTCCACAATCGCAAACCCCCAAAACGTTATGCTAAACCCTGACAAAAACGACAGTGTAAATAATTAAGTGAAAAGATAAATGAAAAGACAAAATTACTTCGGTAAAATCAAAAAAGGTGCAATGCTTCCCACAATCACATGCACATTTGCTCGACATTTGCTTTTTCCTCAACCGCACAAAAATCATGATTAAATGCAAATTGGACTCGTAAAATGGTTTGATTCTGACAAGGGATTTGGTGTTATTGGGACACCAGACGAAGGTGAATTTTTTCTTCACATAAATAGTTTTGCGATTAAACCTGAAAAAATATTCAAAGGGATACCCATCGCATTCTCACCAAAGATTGATAAAGAAAAAAATAGAAATTCTGCTGAAAAAAGTCGCTTAATCGGCAATGCCGAAGATTGGAAAATAATTCTTAGCTATTTAGGTAAATCAGATAGTGTAAGCATAGAAATAGAAATAACAGGGCAAGGAAAGCGAGGAAATTCATATCATCGCAAAGAAATCCAGTCTTTTAGTTTAATAGGTTTGTCTATAAAATATTTTTTTAACGACAAAAGCGAAGCGGAAATATCAAATTTCATTACTGACTATTTTGACAATTACTTAAAAACAAAGCATTTTATTCTGTATTGTGAGCTAATTGAAAATAGAATAAAAGAACATTTACATGCCGAAAGTGCAACAAATATTTTAAGTAATGCTTTTTCTTATTTTGGAAATAAACTGAACGAAGAAATGCTCTTTGAAGTATGGAGACAAAAGAAGTTCAGTTTCATCTCCTACACAGACAAAGATGATTATGAAATACCCGAAAATATTTTAAAATCAAACATTCTTGAAATAGGGAAGCCTGAATTGAAAAGGATTTTAAACTTTAGTTTCGGTGCAGGTTTTTGCTCTCAATTTGTCAATAAAAAATTTAACAACATTGAGTGCTTAACAACTTCAGAAATAATGGATTTGTATCAATTTCTTGAATTTGAAAGTGAAAATGAAAAAGAAAAAAGAAAATCACAACTTGACAATTTATATTCTCAAAGAATCTTAGCCGATTTGACAGAACAAGCCAATAAACTTGACATAATAAGAAACAATGACGATTTCAATAATTATAACCGACTTTTACAGCTTGTCCCAAGGCAATTTAATGATGAGTATAAAAAAAGAATACAGAATATAATTTATAAAATTATTTCGCAAAAATGTTCAGAAGAATTTAAGCCGGAGCTTTGGATTAAAGGGGTTATCGAAGAAGTACCATTTGAATTTGTATCAAAATATTTTCTTCATAATGATACTCAAACTGAAAAACGCATATCAATCTTATCGAAATTTCAGCTTGAAAAACAATTTGAATTTTTAAAATTATATTCAACTGAATATAATTTTGAAAAGACTTTCACTTTAATTGAGGAATTAGTAAAAAAAGAAAATTCACTTGGTTCTTATTTTAAGTTGTCAGAAGTTCTATTTAATATTGAATTTTGGAATGACAAAAAATGTAACAAGTTGATTAATCTGTTTAATGACTACGTTAATAATGAGAGTAGTGAAGAACAGAAATATGGACTATTTTTTAGAGGATATGTAAAGAATGTTCCTCAAGAGTTAGTTTATCAAAACATTGGCAATCTTGAAGAAAGCGATTGCAGAAAAATATTTCAAAGCCTACCTGAAAACAGGTCTTTTATAAAAGAAATATTAGAAGGAAAAGTATCAACTGAAAATACTTTCGATTTTGAGTGGCTTTATATCTTAGCGAATATATTTTTAGAGAAAGAAGATTTTAATGCTTTTGATGCTAAAGTATTTGAAACTATTGAACAGTCCGAATACTTTAAACTTTGGAAAACAGGGAGGGCAAAAATATTTCCCAAAAATCATATTGGAGAAATACTGAAAGATAAGTTAAATAATTATACTCAAATTAAAACTTGGATTGATAATAATGCAACAAAGCCTGAAGAAATAAAAGACTTTCTGTTTTCTTATTTAAGTAATCAAGTCCCTGTAACAGACAGAATAATATTCTATAAACAAATAAACCATATAAAATATCTTTTACAGTTAAATGAATTGCATTTAGATAAAATAAAGCTATTTCAAAACAATTTCTATGACGTAATATTATGGTTCTTAGACAAAGATGAGGTTCTTGATTTTGAACAACTGAAACATAAATTCATCTACTTTGCACCTGATGAACAGGTTAGGATAATAAAAAAATTGTTTTTTCTTAAAGAAAGCGGTTTATTTGATTTAACTGTCGAAAAGTTAAATGAACTTACACGCTTTGATTTAGATTTATACAGAACTAATTTAAACTTCAATCCCGAAATACCAGTTGATGTTTCAACAGATGTAGTTATCAAAGCGCTTTTTTCTTATAAGCAAAACCAGCGATTTTTTGTCGAAAGTGAGCTATTCACAGTTATTCTAAATGATTTACAACTTGACAATACAAGACGGTTCAGACTATCAGAATATTTTGAAAGATGCTTAGGAAGACAAACTGCCGAATTTAATTGGAGCAGAAATGGAAAGATTTCTAAAGTTCAATATGGTGATAATAAATTTTATTTTGCTATTAGCTTTGAGTACGCCCCTGATTTAGTTGAAGCCGTTAAATCACTCCCTGGAAGAAAATGGAATAATGAAACTAAAGTATGGGGAGTTCCTTCTCAATATGAAAAAGAAGTTTTAGAATTTGCAAAAGTGCATAGATTTTTTCTTGCCTTTGAAGGCAGTAATTATACCAACAATATTCACTTGGCAGAGTTCAAAAGAACTATCAAAGAAAAAATGACCTATAGACATATAGATGTTCCTAATATTCCAAATGGAATTTCTTTTTGTGAAGGTAGACTAGCAAATCGTCCGCACGAGATATTTAAAAAGGATTTTTGGTGGTGTGGCGGACAGCTTTGCTTTAGTAAATGTGAAACAATTCATCCAAAAGAAGAATGGGAAAAATATACGTTGCTTGACTTTTGCGAGATATTAGGGTTCAATACTGATGAAACAAATAAAATGGGCGACCATATACCCAAAGGGAATTATTATCAATTTATTGCTCTAATCAATCGCTTTAACAGATTACTTGAAAAGTTATATTGTCGTGATTGTAATCACATTTTATATCCATCTGATTTTGGAACAGGTAACTTTGCGGCTCATACAATTGTAAGATTTCAATGCCGAAATGAAAGCTGCTCTAATAATGATGAAATATACCTTAATCATTGCCTAAATGGACAATGCAACAGTATAATTGACAGCAGAGTTTCAAAAAAATGTGACAACGGACTTTTTATATGTGATAATTGCGGAAGTTGCTGTTCACACAATATGTTACAAAGACGCTTATCAAAATTAGAATTGACGGGAGGTTACATACACGACAATTTAAGAAAATGTGTAAATGAAAAATTAGGTCACCTTGAAAGAGCTGAATACTTTTGCTATAAGTGTAAATCTGAAATGACAGAAGTTAGCAATGATGTTTTTCAATGTCCAACCTGTGACGTAAAATATGATACTACTAAATACCAAATCAAAAGACCTCATATACATTTAAGACAAACAAAAGTAACGAGCGGAAACAATGATAATAATACTGAAAGTAATGAAGATGACTCTGACTTTCCATTTTAACTAACGCATCACGACTGACAAAATGAAAAATATAAGAGAGTGCTTAGAGATGTTCCTGAAATCATGAATTTGCAATGACAAAAATCCTGAGTTATTTCTAAACGATACAAATAAACATGTAGAGGCATGCCAATACATTCCAGACTCGATTCGTCAGGCTCTTTGCATCGGTGCAGGAAATAGCTGGTGCGGTGCAATAGAATCACCGCGCTTTATTGTTATCGCCGTTCTTTTGCTGTAATCGTATATTTCTTTTTTGCAAAATGAGTTATTGACCAAAAGGCTCCCATAACCCTACTTTCGAATGGATAAAAAAACTCTTTCCGAGCGGGATGTCGAGGAAAACAAACACTCCCTTGGCGACGCGATACAACAGGCGCTCAAGGCTGAACTGATGGCTTGCCATTTGATAGACAAGAGGGTGAAGGCATGAGTGGGAGAAAAAAAACAGGTAAGGAGGTCTCTATCGTCCGCTCCTCAGCGGCTGAATATCTGACCTTTGTCGCGGATGTCGGTAAATCGGAAACCAGCGTTGAAATGCGCTATAAGGATGAAAACATCTGGCTGACGCAGAAAATGATGGCAACACTGTACAATGTCTCCGTTCCCGCCATTAACCAGCATCTGAAGCGTATTTTCGACGATAATGAGCTTGAAGAAGCCTCTGTTATTAAGCATTACTTAACAACTGCCAGTGACGGCAAAAAAACATTATACCGTTGTAGAAAAGGGAATTATCGCTTATGAGGTGCTGAATCCGGGGCAGCTCAAAAAGTATTTGAACGCAGATTGGTAAATCGAAAACCCTATGAACTATCAACAGTTACTTGCCCTTTTCAAAGAGACTCACCTTGAGTTGCAGCAGAGAGCCGCTCGATCTGTTGATACCTCCCTTGTGATCCGGAACTGGCTTTTCGGATGGTACATTGTCGAGTTTGAGCAGGGTGGCTCAGACAGAGCTGAGTATGGCGCCAATTTATTAAAAAAAATCGCAGGTCAGTTGAAGCTCAAAGGCTGTTCTGAACGAAGTCTTGCGCTCTGCTGTAAATTCTATCTCACCTATTCCGGAATTTTGCAGGCACTGCCTGCAAAATCTTCTGATAACAGTATTGGACTAAAGGAGATTCAACAGACACTGCCTGTTACATCTTGTGATGTCATTGCCAATGCTCCACAAACGCTGCGTATTTTCTCTGCAACACTGGCTGGCAGCTTTTCTCTCGGATGGACGCATTATGTTGCTTTGCTGACCATTTCGAATGCTGATGAGCGTCGGTTCTATGAAATTGAAGCCCATGAAAACAGTTGGGGTGCCAGAGAGCTTGAGCGGCAGATAGCGGCTTCGCTGTATGAACGGCTGGCTCTTAGTCGTGACAAGGAGGGAATCCGGCAGCTCTCGCAGAAGGGGCTTGTGGTTGAAAAGCCGGGTGATGTGATTAAAAACCCCATTGTGCTTGAGTTTCTGGATCTGGAAGAGAAGAGTGCTTATTCAGAACATGCACTTGAAACGGCCATTATCGACCACCTCGAACACTTTTTGCTTGAACTGGGCAAGGGGTTTCTCTTTGAGGCACGCCAGAAACGGTTCACCTTCGACAACGACCATTTCTATGTTGATCTGGTCTTTTACAATCGCCTGTTACGCTGCTATGTGCTCATTGATCTCAAGCGCGACAAGTTGACGCATCAGGATCTTGGGCAGATGCAGATGTATGTCAACTATTTTGATCGCTATGTCAAAACCGACGATGAACTGCCGACAATCGGCATTCTGTTGTGCCATCGCAAGCATGACGCACTGGTTGAGCTTACTCTTCCAAAGGATTCAAATATATTCGCTTCGAAGTATCAGCTCTATCTACCATCTAAAGAGGAGCTGAAGAGGCAATTGGAGGAGGCGGCAGGCATTGAGCATCAGGAAAATCCGGATCAGGAGGACATAGGCGATGTTCGATAAATGGTTCAATCAGGATGTCGGGAAAGTCTTCGATCAGTGAAACCGGGTGGTTGTTGAATTCCGCGAATCGAAGTGCTCGTTAAGTTCCCAAAGCTAACAACGATTTCCGGGGATTTCGCCTCGCATTGCCGGTACAGCAGGGCTCATGAGGAGCGGAAATAGGGGAGGCTGTGCAAAAGAATCACCGTGCTTTATTGTTCTTGCCGTTTTTTTTGCTGTAATAGTATATTTCCTTTTTGCAAAACGAGTTATTCTACCCAAAAACTCCCATAACCCTTGCCGCTTTCGAATGGATCAAAAAACTCTCACCGTGCGTCATGTCGAGGATAACAAACACTCCCTTGGCGACGCGGTACAGCAGGTGTTCAAGGCTGAACTGATGGCTTGCCTTTTGATAGACAACAGGGTGAAAGTATGAGCGGGAGAAAAAAATCAGGTAAGGAGGTCTCTATTATCCGCTCCTCGGCGGCTGAATACCTGACCTTTATCGCTGCCAGTGGCACATGTGGCATCGATGCGGTTTATGTCGATGAGAATATCTGGCTTACCCAGAAGATGATGGGGGTGCTCTACGATGTGGCGACTCATACCATCAACTATCACCTGAAAAAAGTTTTTTCAGACAGCGAATTACAGGAGGAATCAGTTATTCGAAATTTTCGAATAACTGCCGCTGACGGAAAAAGCTACAACACCAAACACTACAGTCTTGCCGCTGTCATTGCCGTTGGTTACAAAGTAAACTCCGAACGTGCAGTGCAGTTCCGCAAATGGGCGACTACTATCATTGAGGAGTTCACCATCAAGGGCTACGCCATGGATGACGAACGCCTGAAAAGCGGTGGCTCCATCCTTACCGACCAGTATTTTGAAGAACAGTTGCAGCGCATTCGGGAAATTCGCCTGAGTGAACGCAAGTTCTACCAGAAGGTCACCGACATCTATGCAACCGCCATCGACTACGACGTGACGGCCCAAGCCACCAAGCGCTTTTTTGCCACAGTGCAGAACAAACTGCACTGGGCCATACATGGCCAAACCGCAGCGGAGGTCATCTATAAAAGGGCCGATGCCGAAAAACAGAATATGGGGCTGACCTCATGGAAGGATGCTCCCGGAGGAAAGATCCAGAAGTTCGACGTTGTGGTTGCAAAGAATTACCTGACTGAACACGAAATGGCGCAACTTGCACGGTTGGTTTCGGCATACCTGGATGTTGCCGAGGACATGGCGCTGCGCAAGATGCCCATGACCATGCAGGACTGGGAAACCCGTCTCAATCGCTTCATCGCAGCGACCGATCGTGAGATCTTACAGGATCCGGGCAAAGTGACAGCAGAAATTGCCAGAGCACACGCCGAAAGCGAATTCGAGAAATACCGGATCGTGCAGGATCGGCTCTTTGAGAGCGACTTTGACCGCATGCTCAAGGAGATCGAGTCTATGCAGAAGCCGAAGGAGCGGGGCGATGAGTAGGAGGGAGGTACCTATCAAACCCCTCCGGCCATCGTTACCGGACGGTTTGCGAAAAGGGAAATTGCCGGGCATTAGCTTGGCAACCACTGAGGATTTTACCGGAAAGTTGAGCTGAATGGTTGAACAGGCATCGTTATAATTTTCCGAGAATTTAGGTTGTAACCAAAAGCAGCAAGAACATTCTCCATCCCTTCACGATACGATTCACGAAAATCCAATTCTCTAATTGTATTAAGTAACGAATTATGTTGCTTTATTCGATTGATTCATGTAATTACCGGTATGTTTATTTCGGAATACATTGATGCTTTGCTAGCCAAAGGCGTCTTCGGTTTCAGTGGTGCTGAAGCTTCTGACGCGCTTGGATCAGGCGTTATCGCCACCCGTGCGGCCTTGCGTCGTCTGCGGCATAAGGGTGAAGTTGCCATGCCGTACCGGGGATTTTATGTTATCGTTCCTCCGGAATACCGGAAGATGGGATGCTTGCCCGCAAACCAGTTTATTCCTTTACTGATGGATCACCTGAAAGAGCCCTATTATGCAGGCATGCTTACCGCAGCCGAACATTACGGTGCAGCTCATCAACGCCCTCAGGCGTTTCAGGTTTTGTTGCAACATGCTCGACCAGCTATTATTTGTGGGGATGTGAGGATTTATTTTATCATACGTAAGAACGCAGCGCTTATGCCTGTACAGGATTTCAAGACGCCTCGCGGTTATGTAAAGGTATCGACCCCTGAGGTCACAGCATTTGATCTAACTGGCTATCCGCATCATGCAGGGGGGCTGGACAATACGGCGGCTGTTTTATCTGAACTTGCAGAATATCTTGACGGCGGGAAGTTGGCTGAAATAGCGGCACTCTCTCCCATAGCGTGGTCTCAGCGATTGGGTTATTTGCTTGATGTGATTGGTGAAGCCGGATTAGTAGATGGATTGGCTGAATATGTTGCAAGTCGCAATCCTGTGCCGACCCCGCTCTCGCCGTCACAACCATACAGCGGCGTTCGAATGGTGGCTCGCTGGAGGCTAATGCCAAATGAAAAGGTAGAACCGGAAATATGATCCCTCTTGACTACATTACCGCTTGGCGAGTTAATGCTCCATGGCCGCAGCTATCTCAGATTGAACAGGATCTGATTATCTGTCGTGCCTTGGTTGAACTTTACACACACCCGGTTGTAGCGAAAAATCTGGCTTTTCGTGGTGGAACTGTGTTGTTCAAGCTTCATCTTCTGCCAGCAAGATATTCAGAGGATATTGATCTGGTGCAAATGCAAGCGGGGCCAATCGGTCCGATCATAGATGCTGTACAAGAAAAGATCAATCCCTGGTTGGGTATTCCTTGATGATATCTCACCACTGCTGACAATAGGGAGATCATGGGATCCCAGGGCTGCTGCACGGTATGTTCTGGATTCTCTCGCACCTTTAATACCGGAGGATGCATGGCAGAAGACAAAAGAAAAGATTATTATTCTGCAAAAAGGGGTTGATGACTAAATCCTCCCATGACTGGCCTTGCTTTTCCTCAACTGCATAATACGTGAGTGCCGTCATCATTTTTGATTGTACAACGCCCCTGACTTAGATGCTTATCTATGATCAATCATCATAAGGAGGTCTCTATCGTCCGCTCCTCAGCGGCTGAATATCTGACTTTTCTCGCGGCTGTCGGCAAGTCGGAAACCAGCGTTGAAATGCGCTATGAGGAGGAAAAAATATCTGGCTGACACAGAAAATGATGGCAACACTGGCAGGCAGCTTTTCTCTCGGATGGACGCATTACGTTGCTTTGCTGACACAGCCATTTCGTTCTGCTTGATGCCCAACAATCTCTCTTTGAGGCTCAGCAGAACGAAATTTTGATCCATCAACAGACTCTTGCCAACCTGATTGGCCTGTACAAAGTTCATCGGAGGCGGGTGGCAATGACCGACGCTGTCAGTTTTAGACGGCCCAAGAAGATAGTGGGACGCTCATGACTGAGAGCACAAACACTTTTTATTTCCGTGCTGTCCGAATAACTGACTTGTTTTTAAGCCATTCAGAAAAAAAGGGTTCATCCTTTTCACCTGCCGCCAAATCCAGAACAGCGTTAACAGCTTCGACTTCTCTAGACCTCAGGTCCCATCCGTTAATATGCAGAAACACATAGGCAACAAGAAACCCTGTACGTTTATTTCCATCAACAAAAGGATGGTTACGAATAATGCCATAGGCATAGGCAGCGGCCAAATCAAAGACGGATGGATCACCGTAATTCGCCTTGTGTTTCGGGCGAGCAAGAGCTGAGGACAAAAGCCCTGAATCCCGAATGCCAAGGCTTCCACCGTGCACAGCAATTTGTTCGTCATGTATGGCAATGACTACCTCATCAAGAAGCCAGCGCCAACTCATTTGGCAAGCTCATGGAGTGCGTTCCGGTATTCTTGCATGCCGCAACGGGCAGCCTCCATTTGCTCTGCAAATTCCGGGTCGTACGGGGTTACCGTGTACCCTGTTGGAGTTTCCGTTAAAAATACGATGTCCCCTTGCTTTACCTTAAGGCGATCAGTTGCTGCCTTAGGCAGGATAACACCTGTTGAATTTCCAATCTTTGTTACCGTAGCACGCATAACAGTACCTCCGTTTTTTTTGTTATACCATAAGTTATAACAAAAAAAACATAGTCAAGGGCGTTTTTCAGCCTTTTACCATCTTGTCTTCTGGTATTGAAATGGAACGGCCTTTCCTGCGAAGAACGTGCTGCCAGCCAGCAAACGCCAACATCGGAGCAGCACTGGCTTCATTTTTCCCCAGCATAGGACTTACCGGTTCCGCCAGCACCAGCTTGTCGGATCTCTTCGTGACCGGGTCGAGTGGTGTCTGGAGCTTCACCCCACAGGTGACGCTCCAGATCTTTCAGGGTGGCCGGTTGCGCTCCAACCTCAAAATGGCCGAAACCAACCGCGATCAAGCCTTGACCATCACGAAAGCTCGTTACAACCATTGAATCAGCGGGCAGAAGATTTATGAGGGAATGCTGATCAGTTATACGATCTATCCCTTCATGATGCTGCCGGTGCAGTGGGTGACTGAAATCACAAAAGTTGACAAACCATTTATGTTTGAGGATTGCCAGAAATCGGGGCCTTATGAGAGCTGGCATCATCAGCATCAGTTTTGTGAAATTCCGGGAGCTGTTGAAATGATCGACCTGATTGACTTATGTCATGCCGATGGCGTTGTTCGGCGATCTGGTTGATTTCTTGATTGTCAGCCGCAGGCTTGAGGAGTTTTTTCTGTTCAGAAGAAAAAAAGTGGAAGAGATTTTAGGCACTCTGTGAACGGTGTAAAAGCGCAAAAGGGATTGGTTGCTGTGCGCTCGGCGAATGGGAGGCACGTGAGGTCTTTGCTCTCAAGAACATTATCAAGGGGCAGGAATCTCTTGGTGATGTTCTTGAGAGTGTTGAAGGAAAGCTGCCTGAAAAAAAACGGTGAGGGCGATCTGAGCCAGGAGGGTAAAGATGATGACAGAATGAAGTGCATGCAAACAGATTCCGTTGGGAACCCTGACAAAGTTGATCCCTCTGATTTGCTTAAGTAACAGTGATATATGTATACTCATGTGAATCATTCATTCATTGACGCCGGATCCTGATGCAAGCTGAAAAACACCTTTTCGCCACAACCCCCCTCCTCGGCAGCATCCTCAGGAAGAGGGCGGTGGAACGCCTTTTTTCGAGCAATAGCCGGGAAGCTGCGGTTGCACTGGCTGGCGCGGTAGAAGAGGGGCATCCAGAAGCCGATGCGATATTTCACCGTCTTCTGCTTTTGCAGCACAGCAGCCAGCCTGTCATGCACAGCGCAGTATGGAACTACTGGAAAGCATCCCGCTTTGAAGATTGAAGAGCTGCTGAAGAGGATGCACGCCTCTGCAACGCTTCAGCCCGTTCTTCTGCAGGCGCTTGAGGCCATGCCGGAAAACGACTGGGGCAACGGCCTGCTCTTGAAATGGATGCCCTTTTCGGGCTTGTGCGAGGCAATCCGGGGCGCTACCTCGATCTTGAAGATCCCGATTACTCCATCTTTGAAAAAGCGTGGCTTGCCGCGTCCGGTGCCCAGAGGCAGCGGATCAGCACAACAGTTCTCAAAAGTCAGGATCCCCGGCTTGTCGCAGCTTACGATCACGCCGTCAAGGAGGGGCACGACCCGCAACTGGTCATCGAGGCGCTTAAACTCTGCGGAGATCACGATGCGCTGCTCGACAGGCTGCATGGTTTGCCCTTCACCTGTGCGCTCGAGGTTATCGCTTTCTCGGAAGAGGGGGGCGGAAGGCCGAAAAGTCTCTCAAAAAAAGCTGTTGTCGAGCAGTCTGTCGCTCTCTATCGTGAACTGGCCGAACTTCTTTTGCAGTCCCGACCGCCCGGCACCAGAGATATTTTCTCTTTCTGGTCGGAACGGAATCGAACAGACGAAATGCTGCAGCAGGACCTCTCAAGCCCGGACCCTTTCATGAGGGCTGGAGCGCTCTTTTCAGCGGCGCAGCGGGGGCTGGTTCCCCGCAACAGGATGCAGGAGATCTCCCTGAACGGTACGTGGCCTGAAAAACTCGCGTTGCAGTACCTGTTTACTGTGCCGGACGCAAGCTCCCGGCAGGAGCACGTCTGCTGGCTCCAGCCACAGGAGAATATTGTGGCCGCCATACTGACATCAGTCGGCACAGCTCCAGCGTAAACTCCTGCACTTGCTCAGACTCCTGCAGGGCTATTTTCTTCGCGGTCTGATCACCGTTGACAGTAACGACGACGCGGCATTGAGGAGAAAATCCGTGAGTTCTTTCCCCTCAGCGACGTTTCATGCCGGTAATCCGTTCGAAGCCATCGCCAGAGGGGCATGCCGCTACTCCGGCGGCATCTTCGACCAGACGCTGACCCACGATTACTGTCTGCGAAGCTGGAACCGGGAACTTCGTGATTTCGAACTGGTTCCCGTCGTTCCACGCGGCACCCCTTACCCGACCGGGAAACCGGTATGCAGCAAGTATATCAAGGCAGCTTCGGACAACCAGGAGACGCTCGGACTGGTCATTTATGAGCGTTCGTCAATGAGCCCCCGCTGATCACCTATGTCAACGGGGCCGACGGCTTGCGTCCGGTACGGGAAGGGGAGCGGCAGGAGTGTCTAGAAAAGCCCCTCAATCCCGAAGACAGCGAGTTCATCCATGCCGTACCGCCCTGCCATTCGGGAGAGCGGCGCTTTATTGCGGGATTCGGGGTGGACAGCAACCGCCGTCTCACGCTCTGGCTGCGGGATACGGAGGAGAACAATAGTTCCTATATCCTGTTACGGGATGGCTCGCGACTTCCGTTGCCGGTAACCGATCTGCCGGTAGTGAAACTCTGATGGGTAGCTCCATCCGCCTTGCACCCGAACCGCTTATGACAATTTTAAGAGATGCCCGAATGTACAAATTATTAAAAACTTGATTCAGCATGGCCTGGCTCGACGAACTCAAACTGAATGTTGACGCGCGGGTAGCCGTCATACACCTTGCAACCATCGACGAAGAGGAGGCCATGCGTGCGCTTTCCGGCTGGTCGCAATCAGGCGAGTGGCCTGAAGGCATGGGGCTCATCACCTGGGATATCGGCGACCAGTTCCGCCACCTGCGAGAACCTGCGGCAACCTTCAGCAAGCTGGCGGCCACCCCGGAAACGGTGCTCGACATCAGCGACGACTACAAGGGCTCCGCAACATTCGTGCTCAAAGACTTTCACCATTTCTGGGAACATAACCGCAAGGTTTCGCGCATGTTGCGGAACCTCGCATCGCGTCTTCCTTTCCGCAGCGCACCGTCACTCTCGATGCGTTTTATATTTCGGTTTATGCCGTCACCAATCGCCAATACCGGGCTTTTGTGCAGGCAACGGGTCATCGGCCACCAAATATCGGCGCAAGGATAGACTCGCTTTCGGTCTGGCATGAAGATGGCTGCCCCGCAGAGTTCGACGATTATCCGGTTGTGCTGATCAACTGGGACGACGCGGATGCCTACGCCCGGTGGGCGGGATGCGGGTTGCCTACGGAAGCAGAGTGGGAAAAGGCCGCGCGCGGGCCGGAAGGATATGTCTATCCTTGGGGAGACCGGTGGGATGAAAACAACTGCCGGAACCGCAACAACCGGGGCGCGGATTCGGTTGCTCCGGTGTACGCCTATCCCGAAGGGGTTTCGGGTTATGGCACCTGGAAC
>CAIPMW010000050.1 GCA_903866255.1 uncultured Chlorobiaceae bacterium
CTCCAGCTCGGCATTCCCAGAAAGCTTGTGCTCGGAAAAATAGTTATAATTACAACTTGCATTCTCTTGAAAATCAGGGATAAATATATGGTAACGTATTTTATTTTATAAAGATATTTCTTTCATCGTTATATTTCTCCCAGGAAATCAGGTTCCATAGAGTTTCGATAAGAGCCCAAAACTTACAACCTCAAGCGTTTTCCATGCAGGTGGTCGACGGCTATCAGCATGATACCTATGATAATGCTGATGAATAAAACCCTCTTTCGAATTCTTAAGATCACGGTCAATCACCTTCAAATTGTCAGCAAATGCCACTTTATTCTTGAAAATCGAAGGATTCTCAAACCACCAAGGATCAACTTCGTGAGCAAGATGATTAATCATACGGGTACGAAGAGCGATCTCAATCCGTTCGATAGCATTGAAGAGCAAAAGTCTCAATTCACAGTCAAAACTGTAGAGAGCAACAACATCCTCGAAACGGCTGTTCGGTTTAAAAAGATGATTGACTTTATCCGTCTGCATTGGCCACCAATAACCCGCAAGCCGATAATAACTGATGTTGTTGAGATAATGTTCAGCAAGAGACTCATCTCCTGCGAGCAAGCCTCTTGACTTCAATAACTGAATCTGATCTTTAACCGGAATGGCTTGCTTGTGATAATTCATAACCATAAATAAAAAAAGGCCTCACAGATCAAGGAACCCGTGAGGCCTAAGCAAAAGACTTACCCCGGTACGCTGTTCTTACGGGAAGCGTGATAAGTACTATTGTCTCCATTATAAAAAAATAAACTTAATCTTTTCACCGATAAATTCGCCAACTCCAAGAAATTACTCACCTGCAAATATTCTGTTACGCTTCTATTATATCTCAAACTCACCACAGAAAATACACCGTTTATGCGCGATCACCAAGCAATTTCATTACCATCTTTACAGGGAAGCCTTACCGGAACCCATGAACAAGCACACACACTACCCGCGTGAACACATCCGGGGTATTCACCAAATTCTGATCTCCGACAAAAAACGTATCGGACGAGTGCACAAATGTTCATAAACGCTCTTACCAATCCGTTACCCAAGGCGGCAACAATGCCAGTTACTCAAAGCGAGGTATCTCGTTATAAATTTTGATAATATCGTTTAATCTTCTGCGCCATCAACACTCTGCGAGCCCCAAGAAAATCCTCTTAATCTTGTAACGTCATCTGATAGATTGTACCGGGAATGCAGTTCGCCTCAAGGTTTGCTTCAAAATCCGGAAGAGTATCAATCCCGCCAAAAGCGAGCTTCCCTACCTTGATGTTAATCTCCTGCTGAACATAGACATAGTTCGCTCCCTGATTATACTGGCTCTGGCTGAAACCATGTTCCTTCAAATACTGCCGTGGAAAAATATGATGGATATCACCCCGGTGTTCGATCATCTCTTTCACACTGATGTCTCGCGACAGGAGGCCTTTGATTTACTTCTGGAATGTCAGCTTTGTATCAGCCTGTTATTTGAGTAAATTTCGAACAGAGATTATTTGGAGGTAATCAAGACAATACTTCCAGCAACTTATTTAAAAGTAAACTTTTGGATAATGCCTGAACTATCACGATTTTAAGGGATTTTGATACGAATGTATGCTGAGCTGGATGTTCCCCATCATACGCCTCATTTTCACGCCTATTACCCGGGATTCACAAGCCGTTTTTTCTATTGACCCGGTTACCATGATGGAAGGCGCATTACCCGAAAGGCAGCGGCGACTTGTGATGGCATGGGCTGAAATTCATCAGTTTGAACTTTTGACCGATTGGGATTTGTTACAGGATGGCAAGGCTCCGGTAAAAATAGAACCGCTCCGTTAATTCAAGACGATAACGCACTATGAAAAATCAATTTATAAAGGTCTTAGCTGTCGATATTCTTGACGGCTTTTCATTGCGTGTACATTTCGATAACGGTACGGTAAGGGAAATCAATCTGGAACCCATTTTGTATGGTGAACTCTATGAACCGCTGCGCAATCATGATTTTTTCAGGCAAGTCACCGTTGACGAGGAAGTTGGAACTATAGTATGGCCAAATGGGGCAGACTTTGACCCTGACTTGCTCTATGCCTGGGACGAACACATCGACGCCTTTGCAGCCCAGATGCACAAAGTCGAACAGTCACAGGATCGGTAACGAATCATTCATGGTAAAAAATGTTGCCGCCAGCCGCAACAAACCATTTATCAGCAATCACCCTCTGTTGTTTACAAAACATACAGCCATGCACGCTCAACTGCCTTTTGCCGTAACTTTTTAGCTAATTTTTCAGATTGAGGATATGAATAGTCTGAAAAATCGATTAGAGCATGTTCGGGAAACGGTGCCGGATCGGATAAAACAGGCAGGCTTAACTCATTACATTCCTTGACACTGACAGCCAAAACACCTGTTGAACTTTTTAGCAGCTTTTTGGTATAGTGCTCGTAAGCTTTCTCCGCAGTAATCATATCGTTATCGTATACGGAAAGCTTTTTATCATCCTTGATTGTAGGGCGGAATGCCTGGGAAGTTATCTGGCCTTGCTTGATAAAGCTTGGATGAATCTGGCGAAGCATCAATGTAGCGTCATTCATACCTCAGCCTCCGATAGTGTCTTGAGTTCCTGATTCAGCAACACACAATCATCGGGCTTGTTGAAATCAAGAGACTTTATGATTTCGTCATCATTACTCATGTTCAGGGCATGAAACTCACCCTGACGGGTATCAATATTTACAGCAAGAGTTATTTCATAACCATTCAGGGCCCATTCAATTTGAACTCCACCTTCGGGTGTCGGATAAATGCATGGCACAGGCAATTCATCCGAGTAATAGGTTTCAAAATAGCCGACAAGCCAGTCCAGCCCCTCTTTACCCGGAGCAACACCTTCACCATCAAGCCAGCCATTCTCCAAAGAGCGCAGTTCATCCAACTGAACCAACACGTCGTTAGCATCCAGCAAGCTGATGTGCTCGACAGAATCGATGCTTTGAAGCCGATTATTGCGATTAAACCTTCCTATCCCCTGCAGCATCACGATACCGCCATTACCATAACGCATGAAAGCCTCTTTGACGATGTCACAATGTTGCGGTGAAATTGGCGCACTCACTGTAGGTCCACTGATAATGTGCAAATCAAACGTCATTTTTGCCTGATCGGCAGCAGGTATTGAGCCTCTCAGGGTAATCTCCTCAGTAAGCTCCAACACATTGGAAGAGGCAAGTAATAATTTTCTGCGAGTAGTTTTGTTAAGTCGAGCCGGTTGAGCTGTATCAGCAGGATTCAACTCAAGTGACTCGCCATCTCTGAGACTTCTACCTATTCGATCAAAATAACAGAGAAGATTTTCAGGCAAATACTCCTTGATATCACGATTTTGTTCGGCAGCATTAACCGCGTTAACTATCGAGTTTTTAGCCAGGTGAAAGTAATGGGCATTATCAGAAGGGAAAAGATCCAGACTTGTTCCCGCAAGCGTGAAGAACAAAGCTATTTTTGGGATGGCACTTCCCTCTTCAATACCTGTCAGCTTGAGAGAGACACCGTTGGTAAAACCACGGGGAATGCGTTTCCTGTCGGGGTGTTCTTGCATGTACCCCCATTTGGCGGTTTCAACAAGCATTTCTTCCAGAACAGCCAAATCCCTGAGAACCTCGAGAGGAATGGCATGTCCCAAAAATCGTTCACCAACGAGCCGGGGGCTAAGGAATTCAATGTTGTTCAACGTGCTGCTCATGGCGCTTAATGGTTTGTTAGAGTTCAATATAAACAACATGAACAAAATAAAGCCATAAAGGCGCATATCCGCGTCTCTCCATTCGAACCATGTTCCCAATCTTGAAGCACTCGAACATCGAAACCAAACCGCAAAGAAAATTCCGGTTGTGTTAACCCCAAGCCAAGGCGGATGGACTTGACATCCACATCTTCCGGAACATGAGCAATAAATCCTTCGCTGATTTCACCACGAGCATAGGCAAGGGCCTGGTTCGCGGATTTGATAAGTTTACTTCCTGCTTTTGACATGGCGTTTCACTCCTTTTCTGTAAATCTCGGCAAGCTACACCAAAATATAACAACAAGCATACAAAATGAGCCATAGAGCTTGCCTGAGCCCCCCTTTGTCCACTTGAGTCTGGAACAACTATAGAACAGGTCGTGACGGTATCGCGACAGTTCCACATAACTCAGAACGGCATCCTGGCAATAAACATTGATGCGTAAAATACCTGAATTATTTTGTATTAAGGGAGATTGCTGATATTATTAGAGTGTTTTATATTGACGATTACGCATCGCTGCGCGTACTCTGTCTGCCCAATGAACGTTGCCGGAACACAACACAACCTATGGAGACGCCAAATGATAAGTATGACAGCCCGTGGAAAAGGGCCGTTGAGAACTACCTTCAGGAGTTCATGCGCATACCATATTTTATAACACCTTACAGGCAATTTGTTACAAAACTGTCGCAAAACCTTAAAAATTGGCAACACTCAAAGAGGAAAAGCGTAATTGAAAGGCGCGATCTATTCGCCTGTCTGGCCTCCCGTCATCGACCGACTTTTTTTCTTTTGAGCTGTTTTAGGCCGAATGATGTTCACGACGTTCACCATGTTCACGAACCCCGGCTTCCCGGCTGATCTGATTTTTGCGCCCCCACCACTTGTAACCCCGCCGCCGGTGGAGAGCGTTTCAATCTGAAAAACAGCTATGTCATAGAGCAATAACAGACAAAAAAATAGCTTGAATAGATATCGATAAAACGAACGCTTACCCTTTGCTCTCCAAATCAGCAAAACAGCCTCAAAACGCTTTAACAAAAAGCTTTTAGGCGGAAAAGGTAGATTGTATCAAGAAAGGAATATTGCTTGTTTAAACGCCGTTTAATGCTGTCTTCAGTGGCAATAAAAGCATCATGTAATCATGTTGAGTGTTGAGTTATTTTCTGCCATCCCTTATAAGCCCCCATCACCGCGCTATGTTGCAACACGTCCCCGCCGAAAAATTGCCGGTTTTCAGTGGAAAGCGTTCACGCTCGAACAACTCTATTTCATTGATGAATTTCTCTGAATTGAACCTGCCTCAATAGGTGAATTATTGCACCAATTAACAAGCGGTTCGCCGCTGCCGCCTCAAGTTGGCAGAACGGCCTCAAAGCCAATCAATACAAGGCTTTTAGCCGGAAAAGGTAGATTGTGTAGCTGAATTATTATTGCTGGTTATAGAGCGTTAAAAAAGCCTTGGCAGGAAATGAAAAAGCCTGAATTTACTCAGGCTCTTTGTGTGGTTATTGTTTCGGCTTGGGGTCAGCCACCGCGCCCGTTTTTTTTAGAATCGTCTCCAAATTGTCGATCCTTTGTTCAAAGTCGCTATCCTTTATTGTGGCCGTAAGGATGTTTGAAACATAAGCCGCGCTTTTCAAGTGGATCTCATCAATTTCCTTAGCTTCATACCGCCTTATCAAGCTGGCTAAATACCGCCTTACATCGTTAAGGGTTCTCAGTGAGTTCCTACTCATTTTGTGCTCCTGTTATACTCCGTTTCTGATATCTCCGCCCAATTCCCTAAAGTGAACTTCTCAAATATCACTTTTTCCGGCGGGAATTCCTTGAAACTCCTCTCAGGCTCTGCCATAAATTTGATATAATCGGCCATCGCTTCAGAGTCGCTATGATAGCGAACACGCCACCGTGTCAAGCCCTCGGTATTTATAGCGTATTGCCTTTTGAATTCATCATTTGAGATGGTCTCCCACTGCGCGCCATCAAAACGCTCGTAGGCAGTTTCAGGCTTGTCGAGTGCACCAAGGAAAAAGGCATAACCCCCCGGTAGGAAGCTATTTGGCTGGCTCCCGTCTCTCCATCTTAAGTCACCTTTGGCCGCTGCCGCTGCTACCTGTCGCAGTATATAGGCTGGCGTGCTGGTTATGGCCTCAAGAATTTTTAACCTGTCTTTTATGTTCATAGGGTGTATTCCTTTATTTAATCAATGTTTACAATACTTTGCGGTCTTTTAGTGGTACAAAAAGGCTTGTTTATCGGCCTATATATCAAGCTTTTCAAAGTTTTCTGCCACATAATAACCGGCTCAGGTGTTAAGCTTCCCGGTCTCTCTCAATAAGTAATCAGCTATGTCAAGCCCTGCTGCTCGGTCTGCATCACTGGCCCGACGTTCGAGAATGTCACTGACAGTGACGCCCGACATTCCCTTTACTGCCTCCCGCCATTTCTTGGCCGCGCCCAAATCAGGGAAGAGCACAACCCGACGGCCATAAACCGCTTTTAGTTTTTCCCCGTTCAAGGCTCCTTTTCCCCCTGTCGCTGTCCAGATAAATTGCGGCATAAATCCCGCTGCGACTATCGCCGTTTTTTCACTTTCCACAATAGCGACCGGCTTTATGGTATCATGTGAAAGCAGGTGTTCACCAAATAGGCACTGCCGCAAGTGGTAAGGCTCAACTTTTATCAATTTGTGAACCCACTGGATATGATTGAATGGTTCCTTCACCCTTCGCCCGGTATCGCTACTATAGAGCATCACTTTTCCCGCCTTGATACATCCGGCCCTGTCGATTTGCCAAAAGACAGAGGCCCCCGGCCAATATTTCGATGTGCCAATCTGATAAGCTGCTGTCAAGTCAAACGCTCGGGATTCGCCAAACACGGAACAAAGCCACCGGCAAAAATTGTTCTGGTTGTATCCAGACATACTGGAACGCATTATATCGTCATCGATGAAAGAAGGCTCTTGTTCCGGTGCTATCTCCCGCTTTCTGGCAGATATCGCAACACTACTTAAAGGGTTCTTGCCGGTCATCAGGTAATACTCTTTCGGTGTCAAATGATAACCGCATGAATCTTCTCGATCACAGCGCCCCGCAACATCATCAACCTGCTCACCCGTGCCTGTGTCCACGTAGCGGACAAAGCGAATCTTCCCGCAAGCAGGGCAAGCATATTTCAGCCCGCCCTTTTCCAATAAATACCGGTAATTCGACATCAGAACGGCCTCCCGTCATCGGCTAATTCGCTCAACTTTTTTTCTTTTGAGATAGTTTGAACCGAATCATGTTCACGACGTTCACCATGTTCACGCTTTTTTATAGTGACAGTCCGCCCTTTATTCCCCTGCTTTTTCCCCTGCTCAGGCAGAACAATAACATCAGCCTCATTGAGTGCCGGAATATTACGCTTTAGCGCATTGGCTAACCCTTTTTCAGACTTCGGCCAACCCTCGTTATCACCGCATTTGTACGGAATCAATTTATCAAGCAACTCCTTATATGTGCCGTGGAAAATTGTATCAAACGCCGAATCTTGGGCCATATCAAGGGCCGCCGACGCTACAGGGGAGCTTTCGATTGAGCGTAAAATAGACTCCTTTCGATTTTCATTATAGATTCCCGGGAACACTCCGGCATCGTGGCCCATGCTTTGCGCCATCGCCTCACCCAGGTGGCAAAAATCAACCATCCGCTCACGTCCAGACGTTTTGATCTTTGGTAATTTCGCTAATGTTTTGACGAATAAATCAAGCAACCCGCCCAAAATCTCAGGCAGTGCGGCTTCAAAGCCCCTCTGCAAGTCACCCTCGCACAAATACCGCTCAACCCGTGGTAACTCAAGATGAATTGATCTCTCCGTCAAATCTTGCGCCGTAATCAGCGACGGAATACCGTTTATAATGATCGGTCTCTTTACCTCAATAAGGAATTCTTCACCATTCGTGAAAAGCGTCCTCCCTCCCGCGCCTCCACCCGTCGCTATTGTACAGAAGGCATCTTGATATTTTGCTGGCAGGTAAGAGAGATTTTCGTAGGCAAGCAAGTGGTTATTTCCTGCATTAACAAAAATATCATCAACGCTCTTCTGTGCTGATCTCAAGTTTACCGTGGAAGGGTCAACCAATCGCCTCAAGTTGCTCTCTGTCGTGCTCTTTGCTGAACCCTGCACCCCGTTCAATTCCAGAACAGGGTAAGGAGTGTCGATCCGGTAGCACTCAAGCAACCAAGCAAGAACCAAATACCGGTATTCTTCAGGAATATTACAGAACTCCCACAACCTATTGACATCACCCCCGGCGACCGGCTCAGGGAAAGCAGACATCGAAGACGGTTTCCAAAATCTTACGGGATATTGGTCACATACGCGCCACCCGGTAGGCGTGATTTCAATGACCCGATTTCTGTCATCACCCATGAACAGGTAATAAGCTCCGGTTTCCCCGTGCTTTGCTGCTCGCATGAAAACCCGCTCCGGTTTCCCCTCAAACTTGCAAATCCCTGACAAGGCGCAACTCGCCTGTTTTATTGCGCCCTCACTTGCTGAAGAGTGCCCCGAACCTTTGTAATACTCATAACTCAACCACTCAGAGCAAGCGGTACTTCCAACTTTGAGCGTATCGTTACTATCTTTAACAGTGATATAGGCATCCCGTGTATTCGCATCGTAGAATAATTCGCAGCGATCAACCGCAAGGGTAATAACAGCCGCTGCAACATTCCGTTCTACGCCGATCTCGCTATCTGGCCTTGTCGCTTCGTCAATATCAGAAAGCAAAACCCCGCTTGGTTTCTCTTTTTTGATTTTCACCCGGCACCGAATCCACGCCTCATCGTCTGCCTCTCGGATAAGTTTCACAGCCTCGACAAACTCCGCACTGGCATAAAGTCCGGGGTCTCCTTTTGCTCGCTCAATAATACTCTCTACCGTCGCAATGTGCGTTTCAAGCTCGCTTTCGGAAGCGTGAACATGGTGAACATAGTGAACGTCATTCGGCCCGTTTTGCTCGGAAAGAAAAAAAGTGCTATCCCCCGCCGCAGGATTTTCAGCCTCGCCAACAATCTCCTCAATGAGCGATTGCGCTTGTGATAGCCTTTCTTTTTGCGAAATTTCGGACGGTTCATTACTTTGGAGCTGTGATTGATCTGACCGGTTAATCCGCTCTTCTTTAAACCTTGGCGTTTGCACCTTCAAGGTTTCTTTTTTCCCCTCCATCGTTAAGCCTCCTCATTTTCAGCGTTGCCCTCAAGCCATTTTTTTATAGCATGAACAGGGAAAAGGAGGCGACCGTTCGGAGCTTTCTGGCATGGGATCTTCCCGGACATCGACCACTTGAAAACCGTGCCTTTCGTCACAGTCATTCCGGCAAAATCGAAGAGAAAAGCGACAAGCTCATCAGTAGAGTAGTACGCTTTGGCTGGTCTTGTGAATTGTGTTGTTTCCATGATTGTACTGTTGTTTGATTGATATTCTGTTAACTATCAAACACAATAAAATCATAACTCTATAGGCAGAAAAGAACGAACTAACAATTAGAAGTTAGTTTTTAGTTGGTTCTTTTCAGTCCTCTCCATTTGCTGAGGTAGGTAAAAAATGAATCTCGTTTTATACTATTTTTGTTTTTCTCATTAACGAAATCTGGACAATCACTCATAAACAATTTCCATAAATCAATGGTTAACGGTTGCTGTTTCCCTTTTCCAAGACCTACTCTCAATACTGCGAACTTTGAATTTTCATCACCAATATATGTATCAAAAAACGGGTAAATCACCCCTTTAGCAGTATTCTCTTTTGCATCTATGCGATCTCGCTCCGCGCTATACGTCCTGTTACGTTCTTCATTCCTAAAGTTTATAAGCTGGCTCGCCGTCTCTTTTCTTATACACCAAACCTTGAATATATCAACGTCTATACTGTTCCTGTCAAAGAGTGCTTTTTCTTTCTGCTCTCTGATATATTCCACTGTCCATGAATCAGGAAGATTATTCTGTTCAAGCTCCTGAATAATTTCAGTGAGCACAGGTTCCTTTAGCATCGGTTTAATATCGTCAAGCGAACCCCATTTATAAACCCTATTACCCGCAATCCGAAAATATTTGCCAAGCGGCTCTACATCAGATAGAAAACGCTTTTCATGCTCCTTAATTCTCGTTAACTCTCGCTCTACACTTTCCTTGTGCATATCCCAAATATCAATATTATCGGCATATTCTTTTTTCTCCCCCTCCAAACCCGCTATATCTTGCTTAATTGCAGCATGTTTTCTTTGTGCCCATTTTTGCACTGTATCAAAAAACATCTCAACTACTTGTTTTCCTGTAACCTGATATTCATTTTCCATTATCTGTTTTGTTTTATTTCGCTGTTCTGCCAACCTCTTAACCCTCCGTCGCAAGCTCTACCGCTGTAAACTCCCTGCCGTTGAACTCATATTTTCCCGCCGCGTTTTGTGTCAATGATAGAACACTGGCTATCTTTTCGCCCTTCGCCTGAAGTGCTGCCGCAATGCTTCCCGGCTGTTGTGTCACTGCTCGCTGTGGCTGCAATATTTGTTCTGGTATTGATGCAATTACCGGCGATAACATCGGCAACCCATGAACCGCTTTAATCTGGTCTTTCTGGTTTGAGTGTGAATAAATCTCAGTGGTCTGCAAATCTCGGTGTCCAAGTAGTTTTGATACCGTGAAAAAAGCAGTTCCGGCTGATAGTGCCAAAGAGGCAAATGTATGGCGGCTGGCATGAAAGTGTAACCTCCAATTCAGCCCTGACCGATACCCCCATTCGTTGAGTATCACCCCAAGCCATGACCGATCTGGCAGGATAAAAACACGCTCATCACCTTCAGGCGCGTACTCGGCATGAAGATTCTGAACAGCCTGCAATATCTCTATAGCCTGCTGACATAACGGCATTTTCTCAAATTGGCTGGTTTTCTTCTGTTGAAACTTCATGAAGTGTTGTCCATTCTCGATAATGATCTTTTCCCACTTCAGCAACTCGACATCAGAAAGCCTTAACCCTGTGAAACATGAGAACAAGAAAGCGGACTTTACCATAAGATTGTTACACTTTGACCGGCTCAACGTATCAAGTTCATCAAGGGTCAAAACGTGTCGCTCAATCGGCTTTTTCCCTATTCCAGCTACCTTGCCGGTGAAGTCTTCAGGAACATAACCCTCTCTATACGCTGACCGAATGCTCCCTTTTACATAAACGAGGTAGGTATTCGCTGTGTTATTGCTCACCACACTGACCGATAACAGAAAATTCTTGAACCTCTCAAGCCATTGAGAATTGAGTTTATCAAATGAGACGTTCCCATCAGTGAACTCTCGCAAATATTTGAGCGTGCTCATTTGTGCAGGGTAACGATCTTTTTCAGCTCGCACCCGGACGTACTCAACAAAGTCATCACCGGCAACCGCTTTTCTATCGAAAACGGCTTTAGGGTCTCGCATGAAATCCCGCTCAACCTTACGCATTATTTCCAGTGCTTCAGCTTTGACCTGGTTAAACTCTTTCCGGTTTTTTGGATTCGCCTTTAGCCCCGTCTTTTGGGAGAATCGGCCATACTCCCCGTGATAGGTATCAATATAAAAAGCGACCTCACCCCCGGACATACTCCGCTCTCTGATTTTCACGCCCATACCTCACCGCCTTGTAACGAATATTTGTAACTAACTCCCCTAAATGTTTCAATCAAGTTACAAAAGTAGAGGAAAAGATACAAACAGAAGGGAAGTAAAAAGAATAAAATGGAATAGGGAAGTTGTTCATATAATTAATGTAAACCCATGAATAAGAATTTAAAGGAATACGTCAGAATATGGCCTTTATGATATTCAGGAGTTTATGGAATTCTACTTCCCACTGGTTCATGCTGAAATAGATTGGGCAAAGGAGCATGTTTTTCTGGATCAGGAGCTGCGGGCCATAGTTCAGGATGCCAAGTTGGGGAAGCGTTTTGTTGACAAGTTGGTCAGGGTGAATGTGTTGAATGGTGACGAGAAGTGGATATACATTCACGTTGAAGTACAGGGCACACAGCAGGCTGGATTTGCCGAACGAATGTTTGTTTACAATTACCGTATTTTTGACCGATACAGGCGACCTGTTGCCAGTTTGGCAGTACTGGCGGATACACACAAACAGTGGAAACCCACCTCTTACAGCTTGACAGTGCTGGGGTGTAGTCATACCTTCAATTTTCTGATGGCCAAGCTGACCGATTACGAAGAGCGTCTTGATGAGCTGCTGGAATCAGATAACGTTTATGGATGGATTACCGCAGCTCATATTTTGACCAAAAAAACCAAAAAGCAGGATCAGGAACGCTACGCAGCAAAAATCCGTTTATTGCGAATACTCTATCAGCATCAATGGGATAAACAACGTATCATTGATTTATTTTATATTTTAGACTGGTTGATGCAACTGCCCGAATGGTTGAACAGCAAGGTCTGGCAAGAACTTGAAACAATTGAGGAGAAAGAGAAGATGGAATACATCACAAGCATAGAACGAATTGGCGTGGCCAAGGGTATGGTCAAGGGGCAATACAATTTACTAAAAACTCAGCTTGAGTGCCGTTTTGGCCTGTTACCCGAATGGGCTTCAGCGCGGTTAAAGTGCGCCAAAGCAAAGGAGCTGGAAGCTTGGGGTAAAGCTTTTGTCACAGCTCCGACTCTGGAAGCTGTTTTCAATAAATCGGATGTGTCATAAAAAGATTTGACATTCACTACTGGCTTTGGCGTACTAATTTTATTATGACATAGCATTATGCCTGAAATCAGCCGCTTTCTTGGAATAATCATACGGATGTATATTCGGGGGGAACACGTTCCACCACATTTTCATGCCGAATATGGTGAATATGAAATTACTGTTGATATTGAAACCGGGGTGGTAAACGGCAGGTTTCCAAGAAGAGCCCTTAGCGCTGTGCTTGATTGGTATGTTCTTCATCAGCAAGAACTTATGGCTAATTGGGAGGCCGCAATGAACAGAAAACCACTATTGAAAATTAAGCCACTGGAGTAAGTCATGTTTATGCACGTTACACAAGCCAGATATTGCGGGGACTACAAGGTATGGGTTGCATTCAATGATGGCGCAGAAGGAGAGATTGATGTATCCTCTGAGCTGTATGGCGAACTGTTTGAACCTCTCAAAGACAAGGAGTTTTTCAGATCGTTCACTCTCGAAGGCCACACCTTGAGCTGGAGCAATGGAGCTGATTTTGCTCCCGAGTTTCTGAGAGAGCAACTCCCCTGCCTCTCGCAGGCCTGATGATTTCAGCACTATCACGATCCCATGCCTTGTCTTTCAGGATTGCCGAATTGAGCACTTTAAAGCGCTCTTCGACAGAATGAAACTCAGTTTTGATGTTGGACAGAGTGAGAAACCATAACTTTATTTTTCTTTCCTCGCGTCCGCGCTGATTTCGCAAAACCTTCTGAATTAATGAGCCAGAGCACGGCTGACAGCATCAGGTTCATGAGCAATGACAGTTAAAAGAACCCGCGCTGCTCGTTCAGGTTGTCGGCGTTTCTGTTCCCAATCTTGAAGCGTTCGAACATCGAAACCAAACCGCAAAGAAAATTCCGGTTGAGTCAACCCCAAGCCCAAGCGGATAGACTTGACATCCACATCTTCCGGGACATGAGCA
>CAIPMW010000051.1 GCA_903866255.1 uncultured Chlorobiaceae bacterium
ACTGACAAAGCAACACATCGATATTCACTGAAAGACTCCGATCATTTTCATTCATAGCCATCCCATAGTTGCATGTTGAAAAGTCCCACAGCCTGTGGGACAAATTGCGGTTGCTGCATTATACCGTGACCCATTTTTTTATTTCGATAAATAATACGCATAATCCACGAATAGCTTGATAACTGGATGGTGACAAAGATCATGATAACAAACAGAATAAGCGCAACAGCAGTAATTCCAATAACGGAATTGGGAGGAAAACCAGTTACCGGCACACCAGTATCTCCCACCAAAACCCATGAAGTGGCCGAATACGAAAATTGGTTCCTTCAGGAAGTTGAGAAAGGCTTGACCGACGCCGACGATCCTGATACCCGGTGGGTATCCGATGACGAAGCTAACCGCAGTTGGGAAAAAAAGCGGTCTATACTTTCCAAGCTTTGACACTGGCAGCAACTGACGCAATTGTGCCGACAGTGTCCGCACAATCTGCGGATAGGTTCGGTAGAATACTCATTAACCACAAGGAAAGCTTGTGCCCCCCCCTTCATACCTCAAGCGCCGCGCCATAGAGGTGAAATATCGAACAGTTATCGGACTATTGCTCTTTTTCGAAATATTTTACTTTTTTCAAACCCTTGAAATGCTGATCCTGTGTCCAGAGGGTACAATCGTATTTCGAGGAAGTGGCATAAATAATACTATCAGCTAAAGCTAATTTGTTGTCTTTGCCAATCTTCGCAGAATAAATCGCCAGCTCTGCGTCGAGTTCGATCACCCGGCCTTGTTTCATATGAGCAATGGCCAGTAAAGCTTGATCTTCGTTTGTTTCTACCAATAACTTCTTGAATACTTCATAAAGGGTGATTGATGGAATAACAAGTGATGAAATATCTTCTATCGCTGCCGCCACGGCATCACCAACTTTGCTGCCAGCAAAGTATTCCAGCCAGCAAGAAGAGTCGACAACATTCATACTCTGTCGTCTTCCCTTTTGATCTCAGTGTTGATACCCTTGAAGATTCCTTTTAGCGATTGCATTGGCTGGATTGGTACAAGTTCAATCCGGCCTCCATAGGTGATGATCCCCATAGTCGCCCCTACACGAAGGCCTATATTTTCTCTAATTTCTTTTGGTATAACAACCTGAAACTTACTTGAAACAGTTACAGTATTCATCAATTATCTCCATGAGTTACAATAACACGATCGATAGTGGTTGTCAAGAATTCTATCGCACCTGCAGGATCCGGCGAACATTGTAGACTAAGCAGCCTGATTCGGAGAAGCGTAAACCTCTTCTTGCGTAAAGTAACTTAACAAATCATTCTGATAAAGGAAATATCTGATTCAGCCGAAGCGTTCTTGCGCATGAGGGGCCTATAGCAGAAATATCTGACTGCTATCATTATTATTTTTCTGCAAATGAGATTCGGACTATATCTGACCGTTCCCCAGTCCTGCATTCACGATCAATCACACCCCTCAAGCGCTGCGCCATAGACTTTCAGCCAGGCGACCTGCTTTTGATACTCAGGATAGTATTTGTCGACCTCATTCCAGAACTCCGCATTGTGCCTTTTGTGGTTGAAGTGACACAATTCATGAACAATCAGTAAGTCGATGACGCTTGCGGGTGCCATCAGGGGCACTGAAAACCAGAGAAAAATAACTCAATCAGAATTATTTTCGGAGAATCCGTGTTTTCTGATAACCGATGAAGACTCCCCGCCGCAAGCAGCGGGGTATCTGGTTTTAGAAAAAGCTTAACATACTTCACCGCAAGCGGTGGGGAATTCAACCCTGAGAGATTAAAATGCCTTTTGAAACATTTTTGTTATTTCGATAAATAATACGCATAATCAATGTATAGCTTGATAACTGGATAGTGAAAAAGATCATGATAACAAACAGAATAAGCACAACAACGGTAATTCCAATAACGGAATTGGGAGTAAAACCAGTTACTGGCACACCTGCATCTCCCGCCAAAACCCATGAAGTGACCGAATACGAAAATTGGTTCCTTCAGGAAGTTGAAAAAGGCTTGACCGAAGCCGACGATCCTGATACCCGATGGGTATCCGATGACGAAGCTAACCGCAGTTGGGAAAAAAAGCGGACTGAACTGATCAACAGGCTTAATGGGGAAATTGCTTGACGTTGCTGTGGCTCCCAAGAGCAATAGCTGATCGTGATGCACAATTAGACTTTATTGCCAAAGGCAATCCTCAAGCTGCCCTTGAACATGGCGATCGTATTGCCCAATATACTCGTTGGTTGATTGAGCATCCAGGAATTGGACGTTCTGGCAGAAAATCAGGTACTCGCGAACTGGTAGTAAACCGGACACCTTTTATTATCGTGTACCGGATCAAAGGCGATAACATTGAACTTATTCGTCTTTTACATGGAGCACAGCAGTGGCCTGATTTGGAGTAACAGTGATTGTCAATCATCGAAGAAGTAAGCTATGTCCATGCGGCTTCCGGCAAGGAAATGGATTTTCTTACCAAAGATGTGACGAGGAGGGAGATGAGCTGATTAAGGTCTGCACTGGCCACACTCAATCACGTACCAGAGAACGGGATGTAAGAGCACTCCTTGGTAAAGCACCAGAGTTTCGGAATGAACGGTTACGGTCGATAACACTGGAACCCGTACCTTCCACCCCACCCACTATCACACCTCAAGCGCTGCGCCATAGACTTTCAGCCAGGCGACCTGCTTTTGATACTCAGGATAATATTTGTCAACCTCATTCCAGAACTCCGCATTGTGCCTTTTGTGGTTGAAGTGACACAACTCATGGACAATCAGGTAATCAATGACGCTTGCGGGAGCCATCATCACCTTCCAGTGGAAATTGACTTTCCGCTTTTTATCCGAGCAGGAGGCCCAGCGGCTCTTTAATTCCAGCACTGCAATCTCGTCAATGGTGAGCCCCATCATGCTGGCGTATTTGTGAACACGAGGGGGGATAAACTTGTTGCCCCGTTTCCGATAAAACTCTTTGAGCAGGGTGTAGAGCGCCGGGTCTTTGTCCATGTTGACTTTAATATGCCAGCGGATAGCATGTTCCATCTCTGATGCCCTGGCTTTTCCGGATTTATTGTGTGCTTCAAGAGTCTTGGGGAAATTATCCGACAAGAGCATGACCGGAGGAATCCTGGGGTTTATTCCTTGTGATTCCAGATATTTATCAATCAGTTTCCTCACCTTTGCACCGGCCCATTTCAGATCAAGCGTCTCATCCTTGTACCGGTCGCGCATACGCATCAAGAGGTATCCCATCCGTTTGGCGGGTACATAGTACTCTTTTGCCATTGAAGCATTGAAGAGCAGGTCAAGACTGTCGAAGAAGGACTTGATGCAGGTGTCGAACTGCGCTCGAAACTTTACCTCGGCCCCCAGCGCCACGCAGTTCTCAACAAGCTCCCACTCCTCTGTCTCATCAACCATTTTCTGGTTTACGAATTGCTCAATCTGCTTGATGCCATAGTCCTGAAACAACTGGAGCAGGCGGCGGAACCGGGACTCAAGAACCGGGATCTCTTTGTCGAGACCTCTGAAATAGGCACTTAAATCTGCCAGCTCTTTTTCATCGCTTTTGGTGTAGATGGCCTGCGCGGTTTTTAAATTGGAAGCAACGCCAAAATAATCAACAACAATGCCATGCTCCTTAACATAGCCGCTCTTCATCACCCTGGTTCGATTGACACGCGCAATTGCCTGCATCAGGTCATGTTCGCGCAGGTTTTTGTCCAGATACATCGCCTGCTCAACCGGAGCATCAAAACCGGTCAACAGGCGGTCGCAGACACAGAGAATGGCAACGCCGGACTCCGGTTTATCATAGTTGAAATCCTTTTTGAAACTCTCGATGGCATCCATGTCGGAGGCATCTCTGCGCGCCCTGGTGATGTAGCCAAGTTCATTGTTGTCTGACATGGTGACCACTGCGCACACTTTCAGGAACTGCATCTGTTTGAGCAGCTCTTCGTCGCGCTCGCTTGCAGGTTTTGACAGCTCTTTGTCAATCTGCCCCTTGATTGCCTCCTCAAGCTCTTATGTGTACCGACATGCCGCAACAATCGAGGTGGCCACAACCTGTGCTTTCAAACCGTTGGGAAGCACCTCCTGCGTATAGTGCTCAATAATATCTTCGGCTATTTTCTTGATACGATCTTTCGATTCAAGATAGGCGGTCATGGTGCCAAAGCGCTTTTGTATTTCCTGTCGCTCCTCCTCTGAGCGTTCACGGAACATATCCTCGAACTCCTGCTTGAAGAGCTCTTTGTTGAGAATCTGGTCTTTACTGGTGCGGCCAATGTAGAGAATATCAACGGTCGCCCGGTCGGCAACCGATTCATGCATTTTGTAGGTGTCGATTGGAGTGCCAAACCGCTCGTAGGTGGTCTGCTTGTGCCGTTCAGTCAACAGTGGCGTACCGGTAAAGGCAATTTTGACCGCATTGGGGAAGCCGATACGCCCGTAATGGTACCGAACCGCACCGCAGTGCCTTGTGTGATGATGCTGAAGAAGTCGGGCATGAAAAAGCTTCTCTTCACCCTCTTTAACGCAGTAAGGACTCACTCTGTTCGCCATTCAGTACAATTCACTCTCTGTTACAGGACGGGTTAACGGTTGTTTTCCATCCGCCTTTTCTGCATCCGTCAGTATCCGTGTTACAATTCGTTCAGGGTGCTGGCGTTGCTGCAATTGAACTGCGGCTCCGATCAATCTGATATCAAAGCCGTATTCAGCGGCATTGTCTTCCTTCAGGCACCTGATTTCACGGATGATCGAATCAGGTTTTTGGTCATGTATAGTCGGCATAATCGTCTCCAATAAATTCTTCAGGTGTACATATTACCGGCATTGAAATTTGATATCTCGCAAAGCAGTGCTCAATGCGATGTCTGTTGTGAGGGTTGGCGATGTGGGTACAGTTCCATGTCAAAAGAAAATCAACACGATGGACACCAGCACACGCGATGTGAAATGCGTCATCCGCTGCCTTTGGTGGAACAACTCCATCCTGCAGTAATTCTTCTGCGATTTTAATTACCGAATCACTGATCACAAGTAAGGGAATATTTTCAAGGAGTTCCAATCTTTTAGTCGCCATCGTTTTTTCTCCACGTGCCAACTCATTCATGACGATTTTGGATGAAAGCAATTCGTAACGTGAACGATGGTTATCCCACCACTCAATCGTGAGCTCCTGTCTTGCTGCCTGCACAATGTCACGCGCTCGTCGAGCAACGTAATAGCTTGGAATTGTGGTTTCAATAAATACAGTTTCCATTATTGTGCCAATTTATGAGCGCCTATAGTTATCGAAATGATCTTTTGCATTTGTGAAGCTACTATCAATTTTCAGAGTATCTTTTTATGGTATTCTCTGTAACCGTTTACAGAACCACTTTGAGAGCGTAATACGCAAATTTCAAATCTTGAAAAACCTTATTTACACTTCGACACCACAAACTGACACTGTTTATAAACCATGTTTCAGCGCATCATCCACAGCGGTGCGACTAAAATTCATCTTTCGGGAATATTCCGGTTTGAACTCACCTTTTTTGAGTTTGATGACAACGGAACAGTGTGACCGCAAATAATAAGTAAAAACATTACAAAATAACCTTATCGACTCACCCAGCTAATCTTTTCAGCATGATCTTTTCGTCAGGTCTATGCCAATCACCTGAATGTCGTCTATATTTGAATATTTCGGGGAAATCAGCAGCCAATGCTCCTGAAGAGCGACTGTCAATCCTTCAAAATTTAAACGATTACCGCTACCGGGCACTTCCCAATGAGACTTCTTCCCGCCTCGATATACAAGCAAAAAGATGCCTCGACCTGAACGATTGTCTCGCAGATAGTCGCCGCAAAGCTGATTTTCGAAGCGCTCGAACAGTTGCGGACCCGTCCAATTATCGGCGAGCTTAAGCTCAACGGGAACTGGTCCATCAAAACCTGCTCCATGGAATCTTAAATCAGGCTTTTTGGCATCGGCAAGTTCTTCTTCCTGTGGAATTGAATACCGACCTTGTGCTTTATCGCGCAGCTCCTTACCGATATACTTTCGAATCTCGGTTTCTTGATTTA
>CAIPMW010000052.1 GCA_903866255.1 uncultured Chlorobiaceae bacterium
ACTGACAAAGCAACACATCGATATTCACTGAAAGACTCCGATCATTTTCATTCATAGCCATCCCATAGTTGCATGTTGAAAAGTCCCACAGCCTGTGGGACAAATTGCGGTTGCTGCATTATACCGTGACCCATTTTTTTACTTCGACACATAATACGCATAATCCACAAATAGCTTGATAACCGGATGGTGAAAAAGGTCATGATAACAAACAGAAGAAGCGCAACAGCGGTAATTCCAACAACGGAATTGGGAGGAAAACCAGTTACCGGCACACCAGTGCCTCCCGCCAAAACCCATGAAGTGGCCGAATACGACAATTGGTTCCTTCAGGAAATTGAGATCGGCTTGACCGAAGCCGACGATCCTGATACCCGGTGGGTATCCGATGACGAAGCTAACCGCAGTTGGGAAAAAAAGCGGATCGAACTGGTCAACAAGATCACAACAGTGGCCTGATTTGGAGTAACCGTGATCGTCAATCATCGACGAAGTAAAATATGACTGGACGAAATTCAGCTCAATACTTCACCAGGCGCAACCCCCGATTCGGGAGACAATGACTCCCAAAAGTTATCTGAGTTGGATTATCCTTGGTGGCCTTGCGTCTGAAAACCAGATATTCCTGATATAAGCGGCCAAGTGATGCTGATCTACTTCATGGGTGGGATGAACATGTTCATGTTGATATTTCCTTCATCCTGTGCAAATGGGCGCATTACTGGTTTAGGCTTCAAGCCGTCACTCCTCAAATGAACACGGAGAGCCTGAACCTAATCTCTCAGATCAACGAGGAAATCCCGCTTACTGCAAATCGTCAAGTTTTCCCGTGAACATGGGCGCATAACAGGAGAAGATGCTATCAATTTAGCAGGCAATACTCACCACCACTCTTCCGGGAGAAAAAAGAAAGCTTTTGAAAATCAAGTTTATATGTATAAAATAGAGTTACTATCGATTAGTGCATGACTTTTGAATGCAAAAGAGAGGCAAATCCGGGGCTACATCATGACAGGGCTACGAGAAGTAAAAAAACAGCTTCGGCCAGGAATGGCGTACAGGCGATCGGATCTGCAGCAATGGTCAAACGCTGTTGATCGCCACATCAGGCAACTGCAAAATGATGGGACACTCCGCAAGCTCTCAATGGGTCTGTACTACCGCCCCAAGCAGACCGTTTTTGGTGAAGTACCCGTTGACGATAAAACGTTGGTACAGGCTTTTCTCAAAGATCACCGATTTCTGTTGACATCTCCCAACGCCTATAACTCTTTGGGGGTTGGTACAACGCAACTGTACAACAAAACGGTTGTTTACAACCACAAAAGGCACGGCAAGTTCAAATTAGGCGAACGCACGTTCGACTTTCGAAAAAAGGCTTTTTTCCCCCTGAAACCCTTCCCTGAATTTTTGTTGGTTGATCTTGTCAACAACATCAAAGAGCTGGCTGAAGACGAAGAGCTGGTGCTCTCTCATGTCAAAGAAAAAGCGCACTCCATGGATAAAATAAAACTTGCCAGAGCTATCCGTGAGTATGGAGGGGCAAGAGCACAAAAAATTTTTGAAACATCATCAGTGAACAATGCAAAAGTTACTGCATAACCACAAAGATTTCAATGCGTTGATCAGCATTGTCGCCAACAACATGTCGATTGCTCCCGCACTCATTGAAAAAGATTATTGGATCATGCACTGCCTGTATGGATTGCAGAAAATGAACCTGACCTTTGAGCTGAAGGGCGGCACATCGCTCTCAAAAGGGTACGGCTTTTCTGGTTCATGATAAAACTATCCGGAATCAATACCGTGAAGCGTACGAAAACACGCAAGCACTCTACTACAAAACCCAACCACAATTCGACAGCATAATTGACCGGATTCAGACAGCCTTTGCGCTGGGACTATAGAGACTGTCACCACCGACCATTCTGTGGCTGCATGTAATTGTGCCGACAGTGTCCGCACAATCTGCGGATGGGTTCGGTAGAATACTCATTAACCACCAGGAAAGCTTGTGCCCCCTCCCCCATCACACCTCAAGCGCTGCGCCATAGACTTTCAGCCAGGCGACCTGCTTTTGATACTCAGGACAATATTTGTCAACCTCATTCCAGAACTCCGCATTGTGTCTTTTGTGGTTGAAGTGACACAACTCATGGACAATCAGGTAATCAATGACGCTTGCGGGAGCCATCATGACTTTCCAGTGGAAATTGACTTTCCGCCTTTTATCCGAGCAGGAGGCCCAGCGGCTCTTTAATTCCAGCACTGCAATCTCGTCAATGGTGAGCCCCATCATGCTGGCGTATTTGTGAACACGAGAGGGGATAAACTTGTTGCCCCGTTTTCGATAAAACTCTTTGAACAGGCTGTGAAGCGTTTCGTATGATCCTTCTGGCGCATAAAAATAGCGGCCTTTGCATTCAATCTCTTTTGCCTCTTCATGGTATTGCAGATAGTAATTCCTGCCCAGATAGAGAAACGATTGCCCGTTTACCGCCTCCCGCCTGGTGGCCTTTTCGTTCAGCAGCTCCCGTCTGGTCTGGTATTTGTGGATTTTATACTCATTCGCCTTGAGAATATCGTTGACGCTCTCTTCAGTGGTGTTTTCAGGCACAAGCAGAGAGATCGAGCCATCGCGCTCAAGGTAAATGCTGGCGGTCTTCCTCTTGCTGCGCTTGACCGTTATCTTCTGTTCAAGGGTCATGAATGGCGGATCTCTGATTCCCGCTTTTCGGCAAGGCTGATGAGTTCAGCAGTAAGTTTTGCCGCTTTAACTTTTATGGCATCAATCCCGCAATAGTCAAGCTCGTCACGAACATCACTCTCAAGTTGTCGGCGCTCATTACTTTTCTGCCAGCAATTGGGGATCAGGATGAACTCTTTAATGCGGGCATAGAGCAGCTCTGCAATGTTGGCAGCGTTGCCGATGGTATCAGGATTTTTTGTGTCAATTCCGGCTTCCAGAACAATCAGTTCAAAAAACGGAGTGGCGTGTTGATGAACGATACTCGCTTCATCCTTGCGCCCTTCACCGATATCGGCCCGCAAATTGGCAAGTTCTGACACCATAACATCCCAATGCTCTTTGTGGGCATCAAGTATTCGTTGCAGGCGCTCATTGAACAGGGTGTAGAGTGCCGGGTCTTTGTCCATATTGACTTTAATATGCCAGCGGATAGCATGTTCCATCTCTGATGCCCTGGCTTTGCCGGATTTATTGTGTGCATCAAGAGTCTTGGGGAAATTATCCGACAAGAGCATGACCGGAGGAATCCTGGGGTTTATTCCTTTTGATGCCAGATATTTGTCAATCAGTTTCCTCACCTTTGCACCGGCCCATTTCAGATCAAGCGTCTCATCCTTGTACCGGTCGCGCATACGCATCAAGAGGTATCCCATCCGTTTGGCGGGCACATAATACTCTTTTGCCATTGAAGCATTGAAGAGCAGGTCAAGACTGTCGAAGAAGGCCTTGATACAGGTGTCGAACTGCGCACGAAACTTTACCTCGGCCCCCAGCGCCACGCAGTTCTCAACAAGCTCCCACTCCTCGTTCTCATCAACCATGTTCTGGTTTACGAATTGTTCAATCTGCTTGATGCCATAGTCCTGAAACAACTGAAGCAGGCGGCGGAATCGGGACTCAAGAACCGGGATCTCTTTGTCGAGACCTCTGAAATAGGCACTTAAATCTGCCAGCTCTTTTTCATCGCTTTTGGTGTAGATGGCCAGCGCGGTTTTTAAATGGGATGCAACGCCGAAATAATCAACAACAATGCCATGCTCCTTGACATAGCCGCTCTTCATCACCCTGGTTCGATTGACCCGCGCAATTGCCTGCATCAGGTCATGTTCGCGCAGGTTTTTATCGAGATACATCACCTGCTCAACAGGAGCGTCAAAACCGGTCAGCAAGCGGTCGCAGACACAGAGAATGGCAACGCCCGATTCCGGTTTGTCGAAGTTGAAATCCTTTTTGAAACTCTCGATGGCATCCATGTCGGAGGCATCTCTGCGCGCCCTGGTGATGTAGCCGAGTTCATTGTTGTCTGACATGGTGACCACAGCGCACACTTTCAGGAACTGCATCTGTTGGAGCAGCTCTTCGTCGCGCTCGCTTGCGGATTTTGACAGCTCTTTGTCAATCCGCCCCTTGATTGCCTCCTCAAGCTCTTATGTGTACCGACATGCCGCCACAATCGAGGTGGCCACAACCTGTGCTTTCAATCCGTTGGGAAGCACCTCCTGCGTATAGTGCTCAATAATATCTTCGGCTATCTTCTTGATGCGATCTTTCGATTCAAGATAGGCCGTCATGGTGCCAAAGCGCTTTTGAATTTCCTGCCGCTCCTCCTCTGACCGTTCACGGAACATATCCTCGAACTCCTGCTTGAAGAGTTCCTTGTTGAGAATCTGATCTTTACTGGTGCGGCCAATGTAGAGGATATCAACGGTAGCCCGGTCGGCAACCGACTCATGCATCTTGTAGGTGTCGATTGGAGTCCCAAACCGCTCGTAGGTCGTCTGCTTGTGCCGTTCGGTCAAGAGTGGCGTACCGGTAAAGGCAATTTTGACCGCATTGGGAAAGCCGATAAAGAGGTTGTCGCCCATATCGCCGCCTTGCGTTCGGTGCGCCTCGTCAATCAACAGGAGGATGCGTTCGCTGGCATTGATGGTCTTGAACGCTTCAAATTTGGGGACAATGCCGCTGGCAATAAGCGACTGGGCTGAAACGCCATTCTGGGCCAAAAACTTATGCAGCATCACCATGTTCAAGTTCGAGGTAGTCGTCATCAGCTTGTCAAGGTCGCGGCGGTGCTCGATGATGGTAACACTTTCGCCGGTATTGGCGGCGGTTTCGGAAAGCTGCTCCTCCAGATCGTTCCGGTCATTGACCATGATGATTTTGTAATCCTTGAGGTCGTCGCTATCTCGCAGCTTTTTAACCAGAAAAACCATGGTGAGTGACTTCCCTGACCCTTGAGTATGCCAGACCACACCGCTTTTTTCAAAGGGAGTTTTGCCGGTACGGAGGCGCTCAACAATTTTAACTACGGCACGATACTGCGGGTAGCGGCTGACGATCTTTACCAGTTCACCCTTTTTGATTTCCATGAAGAGGGTGAAGTTCTTGAGAATATCAAGCAGAATGGCCTTGTTGAGCATCCCGAGAATCAGCACCTCCTGCCGCTCTTCATCAGGCTTTACCTGAACCGTCCGATACACTTCCGGGAAAATGTCTTTCCAGTTCAGATAATGGTCAAACTCGCCGGTAATAGTGCCGAATCGCGCCTCGGTGCCGTGCGTGATGATGCTGAAAAGGTTGGGATGAAAAAGCCGCTCTTCACCCTCTTTAACACCGTAATCGTCATCGCGGGTGTTGGCGTAGCGGCTGATCTGAATAAAGGCTTCGCTCAAGGGTTCTGCAACATCCTTGTCTTTGCACTCAATGACCACAACGGGGAGACCATTGACAAAGAGCACAATATCAGGGATGATGGCGTTGCGGCTCGCACCGGGGGTATCGATGCGGAACTGATTGATGGCGATAAAACTGTTTCGCTCAGGATTGCGGAAATCGATCAACCGCACCAAAGGGCTCTGCTCGCCAGTCACTTCATTGAAGCTGGCAGTCGTGTTTTTTGTGAGCAGCTCATGGATGGTTTTGTTGGCCTGAAGCAGCCCAACGCTGGGCTGGGCCTTTACTTCACGCACAACATCATCAATCTGCTTTTCGGTAAGCCAGGAGCGGCCATCATCTGTAAGGTTGATTCGCTTGAGAGAGTCGCGGAACTCTGTGGAAAGAATCGTCTCCTTGAAATGGTCGCGTTTGCTTATTGCCGGGTTCTGGGGGATGCCGTTAAACGATGCGATGGTATTGGCATAAACACCTTTTTGCTCTGCAGCTATGGGATATTCTGCACCGGAAAGTTCAGAACCATACTGTGATTGCTCATTATGGTTGATCACCTCCCAGCCCAACTGTTGCAGTTTATCGAGGAAGGGGCGTTCGACGTTGGTGTATTCCGACATTATTGCGCCTCCGCTGTTTCTTTCTCGTATTTCACTCTGACTTTGCCGGTGAGAAGGTCGGACATGAGAGCGGCTTTGAGTTGCTGATATTTATGTAAACCATCATTTTCATCAGCAATCATTCTGTCGAGAGAAAATACTTTTTGAGCGACCTTTTCTTGTTCATCAATACAAGGCTGAATAATCAACGTGCTTTCTAAATCATGTCTCACAATACCATTTATTGATGTTCCTTGGTTCATTTTTTTGAAATCTTCAACCAGTAACTGCAAATAAATAAAGAAGTAATTTACTCTAAACATTTCTTTATCAAGAATCAGGCCAGTAATATCCTGCTTATGGCTATATCAAAAGGTGCAATTGCTAACTTTCCAACACCAGTCCTTGTTACCAAAAGAATATTGCCGCCATTTATAACATGAGTTGATGAATTACTGACAGCATCTTGGTTGATATACCTCCTGATGAAGCCAATTTCAAATGATTCCAGAAAATCTGCACCAGTAACCCATGGAATCGTCCCTTTCCAATTGCCTGTATTCTTGGTAGATGGAGTCCCACCGTTAATAAAGCTAACACAGGATTCCTCGATGCTCACAACCTTCCACGCCTTCGGCACCCAGCCCAACTCACTCTGCTTATACAACTCCGTTGCATCTTCATACCTCGGCCTCAGTTTTCCTGTTTTCAGGTCAATGCCACGGGTAAAGAGGTCGCGCATCATGCCGGATTTGATTGCCTTGTACTTGGCAATGGCCGCCTCGCTCTTTTCGATCACCGCGTCAACGGTGGAGAGAATGCGGGCAATTTTGCGTTGTTCGGGGAGGGGGAATGTCTCAAAGGTCACCCGATATAAGTAATCACGACTAATACTCGGAACACCTGTTGACTCGTTAAGCTTTTTTAAATCATAATTTAGCAGATTATAGTAAAGCCATTTTGCATCAACGTTTGCATTGGGTAAAACTGCATAGGCTGTATCAATAACCCAACAGTCACCCGTTATAAAAAGCGGTTTATCTAAAGTTCCTTTTCTGGCAACCACCACTAAAGGGCCATGAAAGAGCGGCTTTGTTGCCGAACCGACTAATCCACCGGTACCATAAATCCCAATAGACGTATAATCATTCGATCGAATTTCTTTAGGACTTGCGCCATATTCAATTGTTGAGAGATTTCTTAAAGACTCACTCATCTCCCACCCCCTCACCACGACTCATCTCCCTCTCAATCTCCTCAATAGTCAGCAAGCTCCCCTTCAGATTCTCCGACAGTGAGCGTGTCAGTTCGTATACAACGTCATTAACTTCCTTGCATTTTGACATGATCGCAATGTTAATGCCATAAAAAAAATTGGCCAACAAACTGTTGGCTCATTGAATCAGGTTGATGATAAAAGATAGCCATCCAATCTATACCGGCCACGAATGAATGGCGTTCCCGAGTCGCGCTCAAGTGTTGCAGATCACTATTATATATTCAATTAAGAGTTCAGAAACCCACGTTAAGCGCCATGCTATGCGTTCTTAGCATCGTTTTCTCTCAGCCAGTTTGAAGCAAAATTTGAAAAATCGTTAAAAGTCACTTCGTCGATGTCTAATCGGACATTTCGGCAAATCTCTGGCAAATCTTTGCAAAACGCTTCGTACCTCAAAGTAATATCGCGGCCACCGGGTATTGTTCGACGTTCCGATGCGTCACTCAACCATGCGCGAATCAACCCGATTACTGTTTGCGGATCGCCATCGTGCGATCGAATATCTTGTCCAGCAACATCTGATATAAATTGCTGATAGCGATATTGCTCTCGATCTAAAATCAAGCAGTTTTTGCGCCTTTGATCAGGCCCACCGTATCTCTTGGCACCTAAAAAAACACCCAGTTCTAACGGCATGTTAAAGCGCGGTAAATTATTATGGGCATCCAGTTCTGTTCGTGAAATATCGTGCACACCAAATTTACACTCGGCAATAATTCTTTGGATTTTATCGAAACGAACATTTCCGCCATTGTCTTCCTCAAGAGCGCAACGTGGAACGAAACCGCAATCATAAATAGCAAAAACAATTGCATTACGAATCGATTTGAACGCATCATCGAACGGGCAATTTATAAACACAGAAGAGTTGTACGAGGACGTTGCCATCTCACTTCTTGCCACCGTCCATGTTACGGCTTACAATAGCTTTTTTTACGGCACTTTTTGCGGCCGCACGGGAAACTGAACCTGCTTTGGGTGCAACATGAACTTTCCGTATTTCAACTGAATATTCAGGAAGTATTTTTGCGGCTTTAGCGCTTGATAATGTGCCAAGTTCAACTGATACGACTCCAGAGTTGTTGCGTACTCTTGCCCTTTGGGACTTAGCCTTAACGTTTGATGATGTGCCAAGAGTTTTACCGGCCTTACTTGCTGCTGCAGCTTTTGTTAGAACTTTTACACCAGGCATGTAATCTCCTTAAATAAATTTTAATAATGAGGATAATCAGGATGAACCACGACCTTTTGCATTATAACACACAATTTCAGCCCATCAAAATACATCTATCCTAAAAAAAACTTCACTGTTGAACCTGTCAACCCAATTGGTGTTCGCCAACTTTTGAACAATATCAGCACCCAGTTCCCAGTACATCCTTGATTTATTCAATCAACAAACAGTGATGACCCCAGAGTATACCTGCAAGTAGGGTTTTATCAGGTAATTTTGCCACAGCCGAACCTGTGTGTTACTAATATATGTCGCTGCCGAACCTGTATCGACAATGCAGTTGTCTATTACTACGCTGTTTCCCTTATAAATCAGTTCAAAAGTGATCCATATCAATCCATGCTTCAATTCAAAATTCATCTCATAATTCCTTTATAGGGAATATTTTCGGCAATGAATTCTTCCGGTGTTGAAGGAAGAGAATATAAAACCTCCCTGCCCTTATGTTTGTATTCTTGGTAAACTTGTCTTATCTCTTTTCCATTATCACTGATTTTCAGAACAGTTCCTTCAAGAATTTTCGACTGGGTCTCTGACATTTTCTCTTCTACTATCTCTCCCAGTAATACAAACTTACTGGGGTATTGTTTTCGAATTTCTGACCATTGCATTTGCTGTCCTCCTCAGTCATGTTATTCGTATCGTATGCCCTACCTAATTCATTATATCTAAACCTCTTGCCATACATCAAGAAGCAATGAGGGTATTTGAGCACCAAACACTATCTCTCGGTACATCCCTTGGAAAAAACCTTATCTCGCAGGATAACAAACAATCTCAGCCCATCAAAACACATATACCCGAAAAAGACATCAACCGCCTTGCCCCCAAAGCTGTCAACAAAACTGCTCCACCAAACCAACAAATTCCTCACTCATACCCCAACTCCATCAAATACCCTGCCAGCTCAACACTTGCAGCATCCCGTTCTTTCAGAATACTGTGCAATGGCTGGTGATATTTCTCCCAGAGGTTTTCGAGGCCTGAGCGGAGCGCCCGGCTGTATTGGGCAAGGTACTCTTCAACCGTTGCGTAGAGCGTCTGTTCCCACCGCGCAAGAATGAGTTGCCTGGCTTCAGCGCTGTCAATCTTGTTGCGGGCCTCTTCAACCAGCTTCTCTTTTCGCTCTTTTATCTCTTTGATGATCTTCTTGCAGGCTTTCAGCTCCGCCTCCCGTTCGGCATGACGGGCAATGCGCTTTTCCTGTTCAGCAATACGATCACTCAATGCCTCTGCTTGTGTTGCCAACACGGCAATCTCGTTTTCTATCGACTGAAAAGATTCGCCTGCATGTTTCAGCGCTTTGACCTGCTGCCGTTTGTTTTTAATTGCCCGCTCAATCTCTTTCAGCTCCCCGCCCAAACTCTTGATCTGCGCCTTGACTTCAGCAAGTTCAGCCTTGGGGTAAACATCGTAATCCTCTTCGCTCCACGCGCCCTCCTCCAGTTCATTCACCTCTTTGAACAACGCATCCAGCTCATCACGCCGCGCTTCGTTATCGTTCATCTCCTTGAGCACCTCGGGAAACTGGCTTTGCAGAATCTCTTCATCGGGAATAAGGTCGGCATTCCATCCGCTGGCCGAGACGCTGCGAAGGTCGGTAAAGAGAGCATTCCAGTAACTGGCAAAGGCACCGCGACTTTTGAACTCATCCAGAATACCAAGCTTGCTGATGCGATCGGCTATGGTTGCGGAAAAGGCGTGGTAGAGGTCATAGACGTTCTGCTTTGCTGGCAAATCTTCCAGAGCTGGCAGGTTTTCTTTCCACCAGTCGGTCAGGCTTTGTGCAAACTCCAGGTGTTTGCTCTTCAGTTCGCTGCTTGCATCCAGAAATGCCTTTAAACTCTCTTTGCTTGCAATGGACGGTACAAATTCACAGTAGCTGTTCTTCACCGGCACAAAAAGTTGTTCACGAATACCGGCGTAGCTCTTCCAGTACTCGGCAAGGGCTTCAACTTCGCTCCCTGGAATACCCCCATGCAGATGCGCATGAACATCGTGCGGTTCTGCGGGCGGGCTGTTATCGACATAGCGCCGGATGTTGCAGTTGAACTCCTCTTTTTCCAGCTCTGCAACCGTGACCAGTTTGCTGTATTTGTTGAGCGACCGTCTGTTCCGGTAGACATAAGCTATCTTCTCGATATCTTCGGAGCGCAGGGTGTTCTGAACCTTGCCCTCTTTGTATTCGTGGTCGGCATTGATAAAGAGTACCTCCTTGCGGGTTGCGGCACCGGCTCGGTTGATAATGAGAATGGAGGCGGGAATGCCGGTACCGTAAAAAAGGGCAGGTGGCAGACCGATAACCGCTTCAAGGTAGCCGCGCCTGATCATCCACTCCCGCATTTTACGCTCTTCACCGCCACGGAAAAGAACACCATGCGGCATAATCACCGCCATGCGCCCGGTGGATTTGAGCGTACTGATGATATGCTGGACAAACATGAAATCCGCTTTGCCTTTGGTGGGCATCCAGAATTGGTAGCGATCTTTGAATTTCATGCTGTCGGTGGAATAGTTCTGCGAAAAGGGCGGATTGGCAATGACAATGTCGAACCGTTTCAGCTCCGCCCCTTCCCTGTGCTTTGGCTCATTGAGCGTGTCGCCATTTTCAATCTGAGCATCCAGAATGTCGTGAAAGAGCATGTTCAGTTTGCACAAGCCCCAGGTGGTTCCGTTCTTTTCCTGACCGTAGAGAGTCAGTTTTCTGGCACTGCCATACTTGCTTTCGACATAGTTGAACGATTCAATCAGCATACCGCCCGAGCCGACAGTGGGATCGCAGATCTCGGCATCCTGCGCCGGGTCGAGAATGGTTACCAGCAACTTGACAACAGTGCGAGGGGTATAGAATTCGCCCCCTTTTTTCCCTGCGCTGTCGGCAAAGTATTTGATCAGGTATTCATAAGCCGAACCAAGCAGATCGGGAAATTCGAGGTTGTCATCGGTGAGCACCACCTTATCGAAATGGGCGATGAGTTCAACCATGTCGGCATCGGTAATCCGCTTGTTGTTTTTGCCAAAGGTTTTATTGAAGTCGATCGGTTTCAGAACGCCTTCAAGGCTGCCGAGATTCTTCTCTTCCAGTTCGGCAAAGGCTTTCATCAGCTCAGAGCCCACCTCCTGCTTTTGATGCTTGATTTTTTCCCAGCGGGCACGTTGCGGCACAAAAAACTTGTAGGCATCTTCACGCTCAAGACCCTTTTCGAGCTCTTTGCCTGCTACACCTCGTTTTTCAAGCTGCCCTTTCCGCATCAGGCGTTCAAGAGCAAACTGGTCGTTGACTCGTTTCAGAAAGAGCATGGCAATGACATACTCCTTGAACTCCGAAGCATCCATGTTCCCGCGCAACGATTCGCACGCCTCTTCAAGGAAGTTTTCTAACCACGACAGTGAAAGTTTATAAGCCATTGGGGGTTTTGTTTTTTTAGGCTGAAATGAGTGCTTGGGTGGGGAGCGCTTGAGTATCTCGCATGTTTCTGTTATATCGCCATTTTTCAACAGCTCGCAGTATCCGCACCTGCAAAATCAAGAGTAACAGATGGGTTGGAGTTCACGAGACTACAATAACTTCGGCATGATTTCAAACTCTGACTTCGAGCGGTAAAAGCAGACATCGAATTCCATAAAAAAATTTGTTTGTCCGAGAATCAGGGGAACATCTGTCTTAACCCATGCAAAAACAAGACGTACAGGTTCAAAATCTCCAATTTTTGCTACCGTAACCACCGGCATTGCCGGAAAATTCCCCAGATTACCGGACAGCCGAATATTTGCTTTCCGGTAATCCCATATTTGCCCAAGCCGAACACCTGCTTCATAGGGAAGCACACTGACCGTTGCGCCGCTGTCAACCAGACCGACAACCTCAGCCTGCCGATTGTTACAACGAAGAGAAAATGTCAGACGAGGCAGACTGTCATATTCATTTTGCGACGGATCGCTGACAGAGTATCTGAATTTCAAAATGTTTTATTATCCGTATCAGTTACTTCAAGCTTATTCATCAATATTTCTGCTACTCCATAAGTATGGTACGGTGTAGGCATATCATAAATCTTACCGGGTTCCAGCGGAGAGATATTTTCATCCGTATCAAGCTGTTCCGCTATTATCCTAATCAGTCTGAGTTTGTCAAGTGTCCGTAACTGTCGGACAAGGGGAAGAATATCTGTCAAAGTCATAATTTCGTTGTCTACCGTTCACTAAAAAAGCTATTTCAATTGATGCATGCTCTTTCTGCCATCAGTATTAAGCGGTCAATAACAAGTCGCTCCGTAAGCTCCAGTCATCCAAGCCTGATGCATTGATATCTGGCCTTTTTTTATTACGGAATCAGTTCTTGTGAAGCGCTTATTGACCAGTAAAAAACACTGATTACCACCCAGCAACGGCATTTGTCTGGTCAGAACAAGGGCAGTATTCATTATAACAAACCAGTTCAACCCATCAAAATACATCAGTAAAAAAAACGTCACCCCTGAACCTGCACCGCACAATCCCCTTTTTTCAGCACAAAGCCTGCTGAACAAAAGAGAACGCTTCTTTGCTCTCCTGGCATTTGAAAATGATGGCAATGTTGTGTCCTCACGGTAATTGGCCAACAAGCTGTTGGCTTTTTATATCTGTTTGATTATAAAAGAGATACCACTTTTTGACATATTTGATATTGCGTTGTTCACTCATACCCCAACTCCATCAAATACCCTGCCAGCTCAACACTCGCAGCATCCTGCTCTTTCAGAATGCTGTGCAATGGCTGGTGATATTTTTCCCAGAGGTTTTCGAGGCTTGAGCGGAGGTACCACCTGTTCCGATAGACATAAGCTATCTTCTCGATATCTTCTGAGCGCAGGGTGTTCTGCACCTTGCCCTCCTTGTATTCGTGGTCGGCATTGATAAAGAGTACCTCCTTGCGGGTAGCGGCTCCGGCTCGGTTGATAATGAGAATGGAGGCGGGAATGCCGGTTACCGTAAAACAGGGCTGGCGGCAGACCGATAACCGCTTCAAGGTAGCCACGCCTGATCATCCACTCCCGCATTTTACGCTCTTCACCACCACGGAAAAGAACACCGTGCGGCATAATCACACCATACGCCCGGTGGATTTGAGCGTGCTGATGATATGCTGAACAAACATGAAATCCGCTTTGCCCTTGGTGGGCATCCAGAATTGGTAGCGATCGTTTAACTTTATGCTTCATGCTGTCGGTGGAATAGTTCTGCGAAAAGGGCGGATTGGCAATAACAATGTCGAACCGTTTCAGCTCCGCCCCTTCCCATACTCCTTGAACTCCGAAGCGTCCATATTCCCGCGCAGCGATTCGCACGCCTCTTCAAGGAAGTTTTCTAACCACGACAACGAAAGTTTATGAGCTATTGAGTTTGTTTAATTTTTTAAGGCTGAAATGTGAGAGGGCTTACAGCACTTTCGCCTCTACGTTGAGTGCTTTCATGTATTTCAGCTCAAGTGATTGCAAGATGTTGAATCCTTTTTCAGTGAGACGATATTTCTGTAACCGGCTGTTTGGTTTTTCAGAGAGGGTCATTTCAATGTAACCAGCCACCAAGGCTGGCTGCAAGTAGCTATTGTGTATATGTGACCGGTCTTTCAGTCCCAGTGCCTGGCGAATATCCATACTGCTGCACTCTCCGTTATTCTGCAGCAATGCAAGCAGCGTCCCCACTGTAGGGGCGACTGTAGGGGTAACTGTAGGGGCGACTGTAAGGGTATGCTCTCTCCCCGCCACTTTTTCAGCAGGACTGGTCTCAAAATCCGGGCATTTGACAATTATCCGGAAAATGTCACCTTCAATCATTTCCGGATCACTTCCCCCGTAAGCTTTACCGTATTTTTTCAACTTTCTCATTCCGGAACCAAGTTCGTCAGCGCGTCCGATTTCACGAAAAAAACGGGCAATGACAGGGTTCTTTGGATAGGGTGAAAAATTTGCCGGGTTGATGGGCCCGAACCCGTGCGGTTTATTGCTGTTTTCGGTAAGCACTTGTCCACGTTCTATAATCATTTTGGCCGGGAAAGGATTCAGGTACTCCCTGTGTATCAGCGTATTTGAAGCTATTTCACGAAAAATTGCCAGCCATTGGGGGTTTTGTTTTTTTAGGCTGACATGGGAGGGGTTCGAGGATTGGAAATTCTTTTTAGTCCGCAGTGTCCATTCAACATAACGTTCAGCGGTTGTAATCGACTGCAACTGAGGGCTATGTATTGGTGTAAATATTTAAAAATTCCTCGGGTGTCAGTGCTTTAATCGGGGATTTTTTGAAATCAGAAATATTGCGGGTAATAATAAAATCACAGTTTGTCAATTCAGATAAACTCGCAACGACTCCGTCTTCAAAGTCACTGATTCCCATTTTTCTTGCTCTGATAAACGAATTTTTGTCAGCCGCTGCAATATCAGCATCCAGTCTATCGTTTCATCGGCTTTCTGTTTTCCAGAATATTTTACGTGATATACTGAATCGTAGTAATGGCATGAGATGGCAACAATCCTGTTATTTCTTTATTAAGGACTTTGCTGATTACCGATGCCGATGCGTAATAGTAAGGATGACGTTCCTGAAAAACATCAAGCATGACTTTCATGTATGCTTTTCCATTGAATGCTGATAAAATATTTCATCCGTATCAATATCTTTCGGAATGATCCCTGTAATTTTCTGAATATCAGGATGAAGATCGTATGTCTGCGATACCTGCAAACCTCTTGCATAACGATCTATCAGTTCTGAAATAGTAATTCTGTGCCTTTCGGCATACTGTCTGAGAAAACTGATTTCGTCTGTCGGCAATTGAATTGTCAAGATATCTGTATTCATCTGTCGCTTTTTCATATAACAAGAACTCTTTTATTGAACCAATAATGTTTTCTGGATACCGGGGAAAGATTCGGATATTTTACCCTTGCGCTAACAACGATCCTTTTGCAGTATAACAAACAAGTTCGCTCCATCAAAACAGATTGCTTCGCTCCAGTACCTGGCACCGCTATCCTCTCATGCGCTGTAATTGTTCTCATACCGGATCGAGCGATTTCCGAGCATTAATTTGCGGCTGATTCGACGTCGTCCGGTATTGAAAACTGCCTGTACCGGAACCTGGGTACTTTGCCCCGAGGCATAGTCACGTTGGGCCTTGCCTGGTATTGCGTCAATACGCAGACGTCTGAGCGTTTCTTCTGCAAGCACTTCCAGTGGTTCACGAGGTACCGCTTTACCGCTGATCGAACTGATTCTGGCTTTGGCAAAAACTCCGTAGCCAATTCGCACAAGCCGCCCTTCACTGACAAATTCATTCAGAGTGCGGCTGATCTGGCTTTGACTGCCGATAGGTGTAAAATCGGAACGCAAAATAATTTCGCTACGCCTCATGGCAAGAGAGCGAATCATCCGGGCTCTTATACTTAAGCATGATTTCATGGCAGAAAAAAGATAACGATCACAGTGAGTCTTCTTTCAAAGAAAGCTAATAGAATATTGAATAAAAACGATTTATTGATGCAAATAATGCCCACTTCATACGAACGTTGAATGTAGGGAATTTCAGTTTTAGGCCAATACTCCCCACCATTGTGCTTTGTTCTTTTCAACCTTCAAGGCTGCCGAGATTCTTCTCCTTCCAGCTCGGCAAAGGCTTTCATCAGCTCAGAGCCGACCTCCTGCTTTTGATGCTTGATTCTCTCCCAGCGGGTGCGGGACAAAGAACTTGTAGGCATCTTCACGCTCCAGGCCCTCTTCCAACTCCTTGCTTGCAACACCTCGTTTTTCAATCTGCCCTTTCCGCATCAGGCGTTCAAGAGCAAACTGGTCGTTGACTCGTTTCAGAAAGAGCATGGCAATGACATACTCCTTGAACTCCGAAGCATCCTTATGCCCGCGCAGCGATTCGCACGCCTCTTCAAGGAAGTTTTCTAACCACGACAGTGAAAGTTTATGAGCCATTGGGGATGGTGTTTTTTTAGGCTGACATGGGAGGGCATTCGATAATTGCAGATTCTTTTTAGTCTGCCGCATCCATTCAACGAAGAGCTAATCGGCTGCGGCCAGTGCAACTTGCTTCGATGCGCACAACGCTGCTCCCCACCGTCGGGTTGACCCGCTTTTCAGCTCATTGTAGCCTCCTATTGCTATGGCACAAACTTCTTTATCTGAAGATCTTTTATTACTTTATAGTGCTTATCGTTTCCCGTGAGAATGGGAAGGCCATGAGCGATTGCTGTAGCTCCAATTAAAGCATCTGCCAATTGCATGGAATGACTGAGAAAATGTTGTTCCACATAAAACATGGCTTTTGCAGATACCTCTTCGGAGACATAAAGAATTTGTGCGTTCCATCCATTGAGTGCTTTACGGAACTTGGTTAACTCCTGTTTGTTTCTCAATCCTTGGACCAGTTCCATGTAGGTAATGGCAGATATGAAAAAATTCTTGGAGTTTTCAATGAGCTGATATGCTTTTTCATTTCCTCGCATATACCAAATGAGAACGTCAGTATCGATAACCATCAGAATCTTCCATTTCTTAAACCTCGTACATACTCATCCACATTTTTCACCATGTCGTTATCTTCCCACATTCCGAACAATTCATTTTTTTCTGTTTGCCTTTTGATTTCCTGGTAGGGGACAAGTTTGGCGCAGGGTTTTCCTCGGAAGGTAATAACAACTTCCTCTCCCTTATTTACAGAGTCTATGAGCTCTTTTGAGTTGAATCTCAGCTCTTTTGCGGTAGCTCTCATGTTCACCCCTCCGTATAGAAAGTTTATATTCCAAAATATACACTTGATGTTAAGTATAATCAATAATGTTTCTGTGTAGCGGGTAATTAGTCGAATATTTCGCACTTGAGCTAACAAGGACCCTTTTGCAGTATAACAAACAAGTTCAGCCCATCAAAACACTTCTCCCGAAAAAGACATCAATCGCCTTGCCCCCCAAACTTGTCAATGGAACTGCTCCACCAGTCGGCAAGGCTATGCGCATACTCCAAGTGTTTGCTCTTCAGTTCGCTGCTTGCATCCAGAATGTCATACCTGCCGCCACCGCTCTGTTATCTGCCAACTTCTGAAAATCCGTGTAAGCATTTCTCACTGCATCCAACGGCAGAGCAACCTCGATAAGCTTGCGTGGTGATTTTATGGGATAGTCTGATATCATTGCTTCCTTTCTGTAAGCCAGATTCTGCCTTTTTCCGTTATTCGGTACTTTTGCAGGCTGCTTCGTGGTTTATCCGGAATGGTCATTTCAATCAATCCAGCCGTAATGAGGGGATTAAGAACTTGGTGCCGCAACTTGGTGCGATCTGAGCGACCAACAATGTGCACGGTAATTCTCAGGGCTCAGGAATACCTTGATATTTACCTTGCGGTTGTTGCCGATATCCCAGGCAATGATCGCCTGCCTTCCGTCGGAGTCGCTTGAATCATCATCGGTGTCGATTGATTCAGCTTTTAATTGTATGATTTTACCGATTATTTTCGTTTCATGCGATTCGGTTACTGCCCGAAGTGATTTTGCGGCGGCTTCAAAATATGGCCGAAAAACTGATGGTTCAATAATGATGTTTGAAAATGAACTTACATCGGCGCTGGCGTTAAATTCGGGAGACCAAAGCATTGAGTACTCAAGATTAAAATCATCAAGATCTTCAGTAAGCTCTTTCATAACTTCGCACAAGTTTGCATTGAAGCCTTGTTCATAGTTGCTGGTCATGATGCCGATATCACTTTCACGAACACCTTTAACGGCAAATTGCAAACCCCGTACAACGCGCTCCATAACCCGTCGTTCAAGCGGTGATGCTTCAATATCAGGAAGCAGGGTGAGGGTGGAGGGTGGCAATGGCATTTCGATGGTCAGTCCAAAGCTGCCCTGAAACGTGTGACCAAACCTGCATTTATGGGTATACTCCTTTCCAATTTTCCGCCCTTTGGCAAAGTAGGGCTGATTATCTTCCTCCGCACAAGCGGCATAATAGACCAGATCGCGCAGGCGTGAAATAACCAAAGGTGCCAGTTCAAGGGGTAAACTTGTCAGGCGGGCGCTGCTGTATATCCGCTGACGAAAAATATCAAGCGAGCGGTTTTTTATCTTCTGGACAATATCTGAAACGGAAACTTGCTCAAGTGCCACGATAAGTTTGGCCGCTGAATGGATTTTGGCAACAGCATCCCGATAGTCGTTACCGTTTGGAAGAACAAGCTTGATCTGGTTGTTGTAATCGTCGTTACGCTCGTATTGGTAAACGAGTAAGGATGGATTGGGATGCTCAAGCTTGGTCCAACCGGCTTTACGAATGTAGGCGGTTATATCTTCTACTCGGAGCTGAATGCTTATATCGTGATTGTTCATGATGGAAGTTCTCCTTTCTCAAGGGCAGTTAACACCTCGTTCAGGATGTTTGGAGTCAGGAAGTTTTGCCTGCTTATTTCAATTCGTTGCGTTCTCGCATTCTTGCTTCTCTCTCCCTGATTTCCCGATAATATTATAACGAGGAAGCGCCAAACAGCACAGCAATGTTTCTAATTCCATGAATTATAGGTTATTCGGTAAGGATGTATTGCAATCTTTGAGCTTATACCCGGGAACGCCGAGCTCCAGCTCGGC
>CAIPMW010000053.1 GCA_903866255.1 uncultured Chlorobiaceae bacterium
CGAATTGAGCTGGTCGCATTATCGGGCACTGTTGCGTGTTGATAACCCCGAAGCAAGGCTTTGGTACGTGAATGAAGCAGCAGCGCAGAACTGGAGTTTTCGCGCACTCGATCGGCAGATTGGCACATTGTACTATGAGCGATTGCTGCTCAGCAGTGACAAATCCAGCGTGGAGGCTGAAGCCGAAGCCAATATCGCAGCACTGCCTCGTAGCCCCCGTGAGTTCGTGCGCGATCCCGTGATGCTCGAGTTTCTTGGCCTGCCCGGTACAGGAAAGCTGCTTGAGTCAAAGCTGGAGCAGGCATTGATGGATCAGTTGCAGGCTTTTTTGCTGGAACTGGGTAAAGGTTTTGCTTTTGTTGCCCGTCAGCAGCGCATCAGTACCGAGTCACAGGACTTTTATATTGATCTTGTTTTTTACAACTACCTGCTCAAGTGCTTTGTGCTTATTGACCTGAAGAGCGGCAAGCTCACCCATCAGGACATCGGGCAGATGGACATGTATGTGCGCATGTACGACGATCTGAAACGGGGTGAGGGCGATAATCCGACCGTTGGAATTATTTTGTGTTCGCAAAAGGACGAATCGGTGGTTCGCTATTCGGTCTTGAATGGTAGTGAACAGTTGTTCGCCAGCCGCTATTCATTGGTCTTGCCATCCGAAGAAGAGCTGCGCAGAGAGCTTGATCGGGAACGCACAATGCTGTTGGAGCTGGCAGAAGCGTATCAAGTTGGTGGGGGCGACCATGAGTAAAGCGGCAAAACGCAGTTTCCACGATGAGCTGGTGCGCTCAAACAATGGATGATGGTTTTTATCAAGAGCGGATCAATGAAAAAATGAATTCGATGACTACCTTTGATTCAAGCTACGATTTTATCGAGCTTAACAGGACGTTTCACGAGATATCGAATGAAAGCAGTAAAAACGATGACGTGGATATCAGCCAGGCGTTTGGTGTTGAGAGCTTTATCTGGGTCAATCTCATCAACGAGTACCGTATTATCATTTTGTCCGAGGCAGGATCAGGTAAAACTGCAGAAATCCGTAACGTTGCATGTAAGCTTCGAGAGCAAGGAAAGCCTGCATTTTTTCTTCGGCTGGAACATATTCCTACAGATTTTGAGGATGCATTTGAGGTCGGTACCTATAAAGCCTTTAATGAATGGCTGGCATCCGCAGAAGAGGGATGGCTTTTTCTGGACTCGGTGGACGAAGCGCGTCTTCGAGATCCCGGTGACTTTGAACGTGCTATCCGTAAGTTAAGCAGGCAAATCAGTACGGCTATAGCTCGTGCACATATTTTCATAACCAGTCGAATGACAGCGTGGCGGCCTAAGACTGATCTCGACCTGTGTAAAGCGAAACTGCCTTTTGCAATGGCTGCCACATCGAAACCTGCTCCGCAAACTGAGGATGTTGGCCTTGATGGAAGCCTGCATATAAAAACTGAACTACAAGATAGAGATAAACCTGTTTTCAAAATTGTTTCGCTCAATGATCTTTCATCTGATCAGATTGCGTTGTTTGTAAAGTATCGAGGTATCAAGGAAAGCAACGCGTTTCTCGATGCAGTTGAGCGTGCAGATGCCAATTGGTTCACATCACGCCCTCAGGATTTGGAGGAGCTGACCGAATTTTGGAAAGACAACGGTCGGATTGGGACGCGCCTTGAGATCATACAAAACAGCATCAATCGAAGATTGGCTGAGCGTGACCAAGGGCGTGCTGATGTTTATCAACTTTCGGCAGATAAAGCTCGTGAAGGCGCAAGGCTTTTGGCAGCAGCAACTACGTTAACTCACGACCCGACAATCAGGGTTCCCGATGGATTAGGTAATACAAAAGGGATTGCAGTACAATCGATACTTTCCGATTGGGATAACAAGGAGCAGTCGACCTTGCTGTCGCGCCCCATATTCGATGAGGCGATTTATGGTACGGTACGTTTCCATCATCGCTCGGTACGGGAGTATCTGACGGCAGAGTGGTTCGCCGAACTCCTCAATAGGGAAACGTCGCGTCGAAATATTGAGTCGCTATTCTTCCGCAATCAGTACGGCATGGATATTGTTGTACCTGCGTTGCGTCCGATTTTGCCTTGGCTGGCCATTATGGATGGGAAGATCCTGGAACGAGTCCGCAAAATCGCCCCCGAAATTATTTTTGAAGGCGGTGATCCTGCTCGCTTGCCTTTAGAGGTTCGTTGTCAAATACTGCGTGAAGTATGCGAGCAAATGGCTGACGGTGTTACTGGCCGCTCGGCACGAAGCTATGAAGCAGTTAAGCGCTTTGCCAACCCGGACCTGACTGACGAGATTCGTGAGTTGATTCGGCAATATGCAGACAACGATGGTCTGACGGAATACTTGCTTCGCATGGTGTGGCTGGGAGAGCTTGCCGATGCACTGCCTGAAGCCATGAAGGTTGCACTGATGCCAAAAGCTGAAAAGAACGCCCGTATATCTGCGTTCAACGCGGTCAAGGCGGTCGGATCCCAGAATGATCAAGAGCATGTTCGCCAGAGCTTTCTGACAGAAGCATTTGAACTTAACCGGGAGTGGTTGGCTGAACTTCTCAAGGATCTCCAACCAACAGAGCAGAATATAGGCTGGCTTTTAGCGTGCTTGGAAAAAAGTGAAACGAAAGAACGTTTTGCTTATGACCATCTAACGAATGCCGTAAGCGAATTTGTTACCGCCGTAGCAGACATAGACCTTCTTCCACTGCTTGTTTCTGGTTTGAATAGTTTGCTTAACCGCCCTCCTATAGTCGCCGAGTATTGCGCAGTATCAGAAAAATTTCAGTGGTTGATAATGCCAGCACGCAAAGCGGTTAAACGACTGATTCTGATCCGTCATCCAGCATCGCTCGAACCAGATACCCTTGCAATTTTGCGCAAATGCTCAGTTATGCGTGGTCACGGTAGTAATGACCTGCCTGAAGTTAAAACCGACGAGTTCTCAAAGCTCGTTCCCGAATGGCCGGAGCTGAACAGGGCGTTATTCTGGTTTGAAGTACAACGATCGAGAGTGGCTCTTGACAGGAAGCCAGGCGAGCGGCTTACGGACTTCTGGGCGGCTGGGGCTTGGAAAGCGTTATGGAAGTTTGAGATTTCTGATTTTGATTATGTGACTGAGGAGATATCTCGCCAAATATTTTTGGACAATAGATTGGTTGCGTTGTCGCTGGCCTTTAATCTCTACAAAGCGGCTAATCGTCAGCAGTCATGGCGTTTACGTCTGAAGAAATTGGTTGCAGGCAACGATGAGTTATCTGAGCGTTTAAGAAACTATTTGAGGCCGCCAGCTCAAAGTATTGAATTGCGCAGCATAAATCAGCAGAATGCCAAATGGAAGAGATTTGCCGAAGCCGAACGAAAGAAACAAAAAAGCATCCACTTAGACTGGAAAAAATTACTCAACGATAATCTTGACGAGGCTCGAGCGGAACTTCGCGATAAGCCTGGTACAATCACAAACTCCTTGTGGTATCTGTTCCATCAGACTCGGAAGAAGAATACAACGAATCGGTGGACTGACTATAAATGGAAAACGCTGATCCCCGAGTATGGAGAGGAAGTTGCGCACTTCTATAGAGATAGCACAGTCTCTTTTTGGCGAAACCATGATCCAAAGTTACGTTCGGAAGGTGTTCCTTTCAACGAAACGCCTTGGGCTGTAATTATTGGCCTAACAGGCCTTGAAATCGAGGTCATGGAAACCAAGGAGTGGCCGAAGAATCTGGGTGCTCTTGAAGTCGAACTTGCTTGCAAGTATGCCTCCTTTGAGCTGAATGGTTTCCCCACATGGTTTCCTGAACTTTTCGAGATGTACCCGAAGATTGTCGGTGATTTTCTCATGCAAGAAGTTCTGTATGAGTTGTCGATTGAGAATCAAGAAACAGACTCGAACTACGTTATAAGCGATTTGAGCTATACTGAGTGGGCTTGGGATCAGCTTGCGTCAAGCATCTATGAGATTCTCCAGACGACTGAGCCGAAGAACCTCTCCAACTTGGACAAGCTCCTGAAAATTCTTCAAGGATCAATGTTACCTGATGAGCTCATTCAAACACTCGCATCACGGAAATGTCATATTATTGAGGAGCTGGATCATCTGGCTCGCTGGTTTGCCGTATGGATTAGCGTTGCTCCCAAAGCTGCGAGAACATCTCTAAAAGCCAGAATAGAAACTATAGCTGACCCGAAAGAGCAAACTTGTTTCGCCATGACCTTTGTAACTCATCTTTTTATCAGGCGTAGCGCTCAACGTAGAGGTGAAAAGGCTTCTACACGGCAGGCATTCCAAACCCCGGAGTACCTGAAATCACTCTATCTGCTTATGCACGAGTATATCCGGAGCGAGGAGGATATAGAACATACCGGAGGGGAAGTTTATTCGCGAGAATTGCGTGACGATGCGCAGGATGCGCGGAATAATCTGTTTAACGTATTGAACAAGATCCCTGGAAAGGAGTCGTTTATAGCCTTGATTGAAATTGCCAATGAGCACCCTGATGATGCCGTTCGGCCATGGGTGAAGCTTCATGCAAAGACAAGGGCCGAACAGGACGGTGATATTGTGTCTTGGGTACCCTCAAAAGTAAGGGATTTTCATGACAAACTGGAGCGTACACCCACCAATCACAGGGAATTGGCAGAACTTGCTATCCTGCGGCTTCTTGATCTCAAGGACGACCTGGAACAAGGTGACAGCAGCATTGCGAGTATCCTGAAAAAAGTAAATCAAGAAACCGAGATTCGAAAGTATATCGGTAAGGAGCTGCGCGA
>CAIPMW010000054.1 GCA_903866255.1 uncultured Chlorobiaceae bacterium
GACGCACTTGATAAGCCATGATTTTCTCCTTTGGGTTATAGTTATAATTATAACTATTAAAAACGACAAAACCAAGGCTTATTTTGCGATAAACCAAACTATTTTATGAGAATATGCTTCTCATCGTTATATATTGCTCGGGAAATAAGGTTACAATGTTATAAGAGCTTTTTCAACTCTTTGTCACTATAACTGCAATAATCGTGCCAAACATCAAGATTCTTGTATCGTCATATTTAATTATCGATTATTGATGAGAGTGAAGTTTCTTTCCCTCCCAATAACCTTACATTATTGTATGAATGACGAGTTGTGCTACACTTTGGTATGCCCTTTTCATGGTTTTTTTTTCGATGCCTTGTCAGAGATAATCTGTTCAACATTTGAGGAGATGGAGAGGCTGCGGAGGAGATCACCCAGGTTCTGCTGGACGCTGAGATTGAGTTCGACCGGTCGTCCGTGCTGAAAATCGGGATTGGCACCTTTGAGCTGGATGGTCATGAGAGATTTGCCGTCAGAAGTCATGTTGATGGAGGAGATCAGTTGAGCATACAGAAGGTTTGAGAGTACCTCATAGGTGATGCGCATTGCCGGGTTGGCAGCAGTACGCTCTTCAAGGGAGGTGGCATAGATAATCTGTCCGTTCTGTTCGGAGGTTACGCTGCCATCAAGGATTGCGAACGACTCATTGTGTATTTTGACCGGAACGTTTCCCTTGATGTGGCCAGTGGCATAGATTTTTTTTAATCCCTGCATGTCAAGGAGTTTTTGAAGGGGAATATGGCTGATCTGGATGGTTGTCTCACCCTCTTTTTTTACCATATCGTAGTCGATATGCCGGAGAGCGATTGTTCCATCAAGAAAACCTGTCGTGAAATCAGAGAGCGAGAGCATATCGGGATTGAGGCGATTATGCCAGAGCAAAAGTGTGCCCTTTGGCGACATGAGGGTCAGTTCACCTCCGGAATTTTTCTGCTGCAGATGTCTCAGTTTAAAGTTAAGAGTGGTTGTGCCATCACCTGATCGACTGAATTGCACTTGTGGTTCGCTGAATGACCAGGTGGCTTCAGCGCTCTGCTGCCCGAACATCCTCTCACCTGCGCTCTGCTGCTTTGCTGGTGGGGTGATGGTAACCGATCCCCCTCCCCTGGTTTGCAGCGTGCCATTCTGGATGGTGATGTTGTTGTTGGCGATGGAGAGAGGAATGGTTCCGTCTATTCCCCCTTTGAGGGTGCCTTTGAGCGCTCCGAGCAGTCGCAGACGATCAAGAAGCTTTATATCTTTCAGTGCAAGAGTGAAAAAGGCACTGTTGGTTGTTGGGTCAAAGGTGACGGGTGTCGAGGTGATTTTTCCTCCGAAGAGCGTTGCCGAAAGGTCGCGCAGGGCAAGGGCGGAGAGCTGTTTATCTTTACTGTTAAAGGTGATGGTTGCATTGAGGTTTTTCAGCAGCTCATTGCCCCCCTTTATTGCCGCCATATCAACGGAGAAGAGAGGTTTTTTCTGTTTGTCACAGAAGGTGACATTGGTACCGTTTTCTGCAATAATTGCTGCATTACGGACCGTTATGGTTGAATCCTGGAACTCAATTGGAATTGAGCCGCTTACCCTGCCTGTGGCAAAGGGGATGTTGCTCTTCCCCTGGCTTAATCCGGGAAGGGCGTTGAGAGGAATTTTGGCAAGGTTGAGGGTAAAGCTGGTACGTTTTGCCTTCAGATTATAGTCAATACGCTCGGTTGAAGCCATCCATTGAAACAGTTCTACGGAACAGCCGCTGAGCGTCAGGGTGCAGGGGTCGAGAGGATCACGCTTTGAGCCAAAAAGCGCCCTGAAATTACCCACCGGTGCTGGCTGCTCGTCACTCGACAGCCTTGCAATGTGCAGGGTGTCGAGTGGTTGTTGCCATCCAGTGGATGCGTTGAGTCTGACGTTGTAGTCTATCCCCTCAAGCCGAAGTTTCTCGCGGGTAGCAACAGCTCCATCAACCATGTATGTTGCCGAGAGAGGTTTGACAGCGATATCAAATCCGTTGTTGCGTGCAATTGCGAATGTTGCTGATATTTGGGCATGTTGATCGCCAAAAGTAAACTGACGGGGATTGGGGATAAGGGTCAGCGCATCAGCTTTCAGCGTGACGGTGAGTCCCAAAAGTTTTGGCAGTAAATCAGGTGACTGGTTGTTGAATCTCCATAAGATGGAGCCATTGGTCAGGGAGAGTGTGTAGGTTGTTGCCTCTTCATTGCAGTCATCAGGTGGTGTGGAAAAGAGCGCCTGTAACGAATCGAATCTCACACCGGAAGTGGAGGGCAGACCAATGCCTGAAACCGTAACACGAAATGGCTTTCCTTCAAGCGCCAGATTAATGAGTTGCTGTGCATACCGGGGGAAAGAGAGCCATGCTGCTGCACAAAAAAGCACCAGGAACAGAAGCCCGGCCAACGTGAGGCGCAGCAGCAATTTCACCATCAGATTGTTCGACTATAAATTATTCAGCTTTCTTTTTCCAGCTCCCCTGTACCTGAATCCAGGTTCCGGCAGGAATTTTTGCAAATATTTTCTGCGCTGCAAGGGTGCCAACAGCCTCCAGCGACAGATTGTTCTGTGCCGCGATCCTTGCATACTCGGCACGACGGGCATTATTGGTGCTGTTAATCAACTCTTTGGCACCTGCCGATGCGCCAGGCGGCGTGGCAAGCAGTCCATTATCAACTTCACCCGCCATCCCGCTCGCTCGTGCTGCGTCAAGGTCAAGTGCAAAAGCATGCGAGCCAATGCCAGCAACCATTACGATAATGACAACAGCCTGTAACAAGAATTTTGAGAGTATTTTCATGTTTGTTTCTCCAAGTTAAAAGAGCCCTTTTTTGCTGTCAAGAAGAGTGTCGAGTTCTCGGTCAACCCTGACCCTGATTTCGTGATCAATCTTGATGTTCATGTTGATGACAATAGGTTTGTCAGAAGCCTCTATCTTTACTGTCGGGCTGCACCCCGCTATGAGTGTTCCGGCTGTGAGCGAAAGAAGCGCCATTGCGCCTACAACGGTTCGTCTGTTCATAAAGTGTTGTTCAGTTGTTGATTGAATCACTGTCAGGCCAGTTAAAAGTATCTCATGGAAATAGTTGTTTCGTACTGTTTTGCATCAAGTGTAAAGGTACATTCGTCATATTTCGGTGGGCCTCTCCTCGCTTTTGGGTTGTTTGAAACGCCAATGCCCTCCTTAGGGATGCCGATAAGAAACATTGTGTCCAGTTTTCCGTTGCTGTTTTCATCGTGGAGGACACTGATTGCATAAGTGCCGTAGGGAATATTGGTGAAGAGTATCTCATCTGTCGCTCCAGTGACCTTTTTCAAGGCTGTTGCACAAGCTGTTACATGATCTCCCGGGAACCCTTTGCTGGAGTTGTAAAGTGAGACACCAAGCAGTCCAACGATATTTTTCAGATCAGTGATGCGTACAACGATATTGCCGCGTTTCTCTATTGTTGCAGAACCCGATGCTGAAACCTCCTCCGCACGAACAGGAGTGTTCGTTACTAAAAACAATACCAATAAAAGAGTAAGTGTTCTATTCATAATGGTGAAGATACGTTTGAATGCTTTCTTGAAGATCCAATATAACAACAACTGGATGTTCTTGCATCGTTGAAGCAGATTAATTACAGTTCTCCATGGTTGCAGCAAGTGTTGCGAGTTCCCGGCTATTTTCGGGGGCCCCTACCCATGTAACAGGGAGCCGGTTGTTAAAAAAGGTCAACTGTCGTTTTGCATAGTTGCGTGTATGCTGTTTTATCAGTTTGACCGCCTCAGCAAAGTTAATTTCGCCATCGAAATAGTGAAACAGCTCCTGATAACCTACCGATTTCAGAGCGCTTGTCTCTTTATTCGCCAGAAGGTCACGATACTTGTGGTAGAGCTGTTCAGCTTCATCACAAAGGCCGGCATCAATCATTGCATCGGTTCGTTGATTAATTCGCTGATACAGTATCTCGCGAGGCATGGAGAGTCCGAAGGTGATAAAGTGGAGACCAGTGTGCCGCGTTTTTCCCGACGATTGTAACTCGGTGACACTCTTTCCGGTTATCTCCATAATTTCAAGGCTTCGAATGAGTCGCTGGCTCTTTGTGGCGTCAAGGGTAGCGGCCTGTACAGGATCGCTTTTGCGAAGTCTTTCATAGAGCTGTGCATGTCCAAACCGTTCAAGTTCAACGAGCAGTCGCGCTCTTATTTCAGGATCAGCGGGGGGCAGCTCAGCAAACCCTTTCAGTATCCCCTCAAGATAGAGGGTCGAGCCGCCAGCAACAACAACACGCCCTCCTCTTTTATGAATGTCGTGGATGCGTTCAATCGCATCAATAGCAAAATCCCCGGCAGTAAAAGGCTCGCCGATATTTTTTTCATTGACAAAATGGTGCTTCACCTCCAGAAGTACTTCCAAAGAGGGTTTTGCTGCGCCAATATTGAGTTCCTTGTATATCTGCCGTGAATCTGCGGAGATAATCTCGGCCCCGATGTTTTTGGCAATTGCCAGAGCCAGAGCGGATTTGCCGGAGGCTGTAGGGCCAAGAAGCACGATAATTGGCGGTTGTGCTGAAGCTATGGTGGGCATGTTCGGTTTAGCTGAAATTGCATCATATTAGCAGTCTGGTGTGGGTAGTCGACTGGGTCAGGCAAAACGGAGTTGCGATTGAATCAGTCGGGAGCCAGAATTTTCCGATGCTGTTAAACAGGCTTATCTTTATAAACACAATAAAGCGTTCAGCTTATGCAGCACTTCATCAAGTGCCGCTGTAGGCAAATGGCAAATAAACTCAGCTTGCCTGACCCGCCAGTCAAGACTTTTTATCTGATCAGATAACACAGCTCCATTGATCTTCAACCCTTCAGGGAGTAACACTTCAAACGGATAGCCTTTAATCCGTGAGGTAATGGGGCAAAGAAGCGCCAAACCAACTCTGGAGTTGTATGCAGCCGGAGAGAGTACCAATGCTGGACGATGTCCAGCCTGTTCATGTCCTGCTTGTGGATTAAAGGCAATCCATACCATATCACCTCGATCTGGAGTGTAAGCCATAAAGATTACCAGTTTTCGTTGCCTACAGCCACACCGGTATCACATTCGTTATGCAGATTAACTTCAGTGATGCTTGAAAGCAGATGAGCGAGATCCGGGTTGATGGTGACGATTGGACGGATAACAAGTTGTCCCTCGACCATTGAGATATCGACATCAGAGTCGTTTTCCAGCTTAGCCTCAAGTGCATAGGCTTTTGGTATTCTCAAAGCCAGACTGTTACCCCATTTTTGAACCTTTGTCAGCATATAGGTGCTCCATATTATTGATACAATGTAGATACTGTTTTTTGCAGGATAAAGCAAGGAGATTGTTGGCTGTGGCTCACCACCATGATTCACAGGATTAACCTGATTGCATGCAGTTTCTTGCTCCGCCATCATCAAGCCCATCCAATAATCCTGAAAATCATGGTTCACACTCTTGCGTCTATTAATTTATACCATCAGCAACTCGCTCCATCAGTGCCCTGGTCAGTGTAATTGAAGATTTTCGCGTTGCTGGCAGGCGACAAGGTTGGCAGTTATTCGGCTGCAACCCTTCAATCAGCCGCTGTTGGCCGAGGCTGGGCTGCAGAAGTGGTTGTGCTGCGCGACAAAAAGATCGGCAACTGCAGGGGCGATTTTTTCTGTTGGCTGAAAACCCCGGGGAAATGCCACGTGGCTGATGACCATCAGGAAATATCGAGAAAGTGCCTTGAAAGTGACCTTGCCATTTTTCACCACCATTGACGGGGAGATTCATCATCAAAAACGGTACGACAACTATCCTGATCTGCTCATCATTGGCTGGCTGGGTGAGCCGAATGCACGGGCTGAATCCATTTTCCGGAATCTGGCCTGGCGAAACTCCATCAACTTTTATGCAAAGGCGCACGCCTGTGGTATTCTTTATGGGACTCAATCGGAGCGTGTGATGAACGGGCAGCTCAATCGTCTGTTTGAAAAAGTTGTTCGTCACGAGTCAGATACAGAGGCAACGCTGCCGACGATTGCCTCTTCATCAGTTCCAGCAACCCCGATTCAGCGGGCGCTCCTGCTGGTTGGTAGTCCGCGACTGGAGAAGGGCAGTTCTTCATCATTGGGCGCCTATCTTTTTGAGCAGTTGCAGCAGCAGGGGGTCGAAACCGAAACGATCTATCTCTACAAGGCAATCAATACCGCCGCTCGCATGGATGCGCTTCGGGATGCCATTAATCGTGCGGATCTGGTTGTTCTTGCTTTTCCGCTCTATGTGGACACTCTTCCTGGAGCAGTTATTTTGGTGTTTGAAACTCTTGTGGCGCATTGCAGGCAAAAGTCGAAGAGGACACGTTTTTCTGCCGGCTGGGGTCCACTTCACATATCAGAAAGCGACGCGGGGGTGAATTGCTGTCGGGCAATTTACTATCTTTGCCTTCAAGCAGCATTTTTTCAGAACAACGGGAAAAGAGTGAGTGATCATGAGTGACCGATATGCACGTATAGCAATTGTAACCGGAGCGACCTCCGGTATTGGCGAGGCGACGGCTAAAAAGTTTGCTGCTGCCGGATTTGGTGTGGTTGGCAATGGTCGCAATGGTACCAAACTTGCGGCGCTTGAGCAGGAGATTGGGGAGGCATTTGCCGGTGTTGAGGGTGATGCGTCAGAGGAGATGGTGCTGGAGAGGCTTTTTGCCATGGCAGAAGGGCGTTTTGGCAGAGAGGCGGATATTGTTGTTGCCAATGCGGGCAGGGGACTGGGCGGCTCGGTTAAAGATGCCGATTTGTCGCAGTTTGAGGATGTGTTAAGAATCAATGTAACCGGCGCGCTTGCTCTGTTGCAGAAGGCTGCCCGGAAGATGGTGGAGGCGCAGCAGAGTGCTTTCCCTCGCTCTGCTGCGGATATAGTGATTGTCGGGTCGGTGGTGGGCCGCCATATATCACCGTTCAGCGCAGTCTATGGAGCCACAAAATTTGCAGTGCACTCTTTGGCAGAGGGGTTGCGTCGGGAGGTGGGGACAAAAGGGGTTCGTGTGTCGCTGGTTGAGCCGGGCATTGTTCTCAGTGGATTTCAGTCGGTGGCAGGCTACAGCAATGAGCTGGTGGATACCTTTCAGGAGCGCTTCGGGCCGCTGCTGATTGGTGAGGATGTGGCAAACGCCATCCACTACATCGTCAGTCAGCCGCCTCATGTCCATATCAGCGACATTGTTGTGCGGCCAACTCGCCAGGATTATCCCTGAACAGCCATGTCACTGTATTCCGAATTTGCCCCTTGGTATGAGCAGCTTTTTCCGCTTCGTGAAGAGGTTTACCTCTTCCTTCGTGAATATGCCGGCACTCAGGGAACCCGTATCCTCGATGCTGGATGCGGGCCGGGCCACTATTGCGGCAGGTTTAAGAGAGATGGTTTTCGTGCAACAGGTATTGATCTTGACCAAAAAATGGTTGATGAGGCATCAGCAGCTTCTCCTGCGGCAGAATTTCACTGCATGGATATTACCTCAATTGCCTCTCTGCATCAATCGTTCGGTTTGATCTACTCCATCGGCAATGTGGTTGCCCATCTTCCGCCTCTCCGCTTTTCAGCGTTTCTTCAGGACGTTTACACCGCTCTTGAACCTGGAGGCTGCTGGGTTTTTCAGGTGTTCAACTGGGATTATCTGCTTGGGCTTGATGACTACAGTTTTCCTGTCAAAACCGTTGGCGATGGTTCGGTAGCTTTTTATCGTCGCTATCCGCTTATTGCTCACGACCGTGTTGTTTTTGAGGTCGAGCTTGTTTCGGAGGGCAAAAAGCTCTTCCATGAGCAGACAACCCTCTATCCTCTTACTGCTGAAAGCTTTCTCCAAAGACATAGTGCTGCCCGATTTGCTCTGGCAGGAATGTATGCCGGTTTTGATAAAGTACCCTTCAGCAGGGAACGCAATTCCGGGCTGGTCATGGTGTTTGTGAAGGAGCCCTCTTTGATAATGTAAATGCAAATGTTTGTATCAAGCAAATACTTCATTATTCAAATGACGCCACACAAAACTTCCCGCTCTTTGAATCCTTTTCTATATTGCAGCATGCGTTAAAGTTACCATCATTTTGCTCACGACAATAATCTGAGAGGGGGAAGTTTCGCAGAATGAATGTTTTCCACACTCATGCCAGTATCATAGAGGATTATTCCTCCTACATCCGCAGTTTCATCTCCATTGCTGACCCCGACATCCGCCAGGTTGTTGATCGTGCATTAAATACGGGCAAACTGTGGCCGGAACCACTCTTGCAGTTTAACCCTTCGTTTGAGATGTTTGGGGGGCTCGAAAAGCTGATCGAATCGAAAACTTTGCATGAGGCCATTGGTGACATCTTCAAAGGGTACAAACTCTATCACCATCAGGTTGAGGCTATTCGA
>CAIPMW010000055.1 GCA_903866255.1 uncultured Chlorobiaceae bacterium
TGACGGCTATATTGCCACTGAAACGCAATACGGTTAAAGCATTGATTAAACGGGTAATCTGGATACAGCAAAGAAATGCCAAAGCGTATATGTCGCACCGAAAAAAAATTGTTCAAAAACTTGGGCTAACTGTTCAAATGATGTTGTAGGGCTATGGCAGTGATCCGATCCGAACAAAAACGCCGTTGGTTGATCATTTATAACGGTTTTTGAGCCGACGGGAGGTTGTCAAATTTAAAAAAAACAGGGGTTTTCTTTCTGGCACTACATATAGGAATGCTAAAAAGTATTCGTAGCGTATAAAATTGGGCTAAAGGCATGAATAAAAAAAATACCATGGTGGTACCAACACTTTTGATAACACCCCAACTTGTTATATTAGAACCGCTTGTGTTTTTTTGACTGTATAAGACGAGTAAAATGTAGCCTTTCTGTGCTATTACTGTAATTGAGGCAGCTACTGCGCATGCGGCTTGATTCGCTCGAAATTCCTTATGCCAGGGGGAAACGCTATATTGTTCTCCATTAATCCCCTTGACTATGGAGCTTGAACCGTATCACGTAACCCGACCCTTCTCATGAACGAAAGCCCCGCCCTCTCTCCAGGCGAAGAGCGCATCACTGGCGTGGTGGATAAGGTGAGCTTTTTCAGCGAGTCGTCAGGGTTCACGGTTCTGCGTCTCAAGATAAAGGAGGATCGTGATCTGGTAACGGTTGTGGGCTGTGTTGCGGCCGTCAATACGGGTCAACATATCGAAGCTGTCGGTTGCTGGCAGAACGACAAAACATGGGGTATCCAGTTCAAGGCGACGCATCTTGTGGTTATTCCGCCTGATACGCTTGAGGGGATTAAGAAATATCTCTCCTCTGGCATGGTCAAGGGTATTGGCCCCCATCTGGCGAAGGTGCTGGTGAAGGCTTACGGGATGGAGGTCTTCACGGTTATTGAGGAGCATTCTGAACAACTGCTTGGGCTTCCCGGTATTGGCAAGAAAAAGTTGCAGCAGATTGTTGCTGGCTGGTCGGAGCAGAAGGCGATTAAAAAGATCATGCTCTTTCTTCATTCGCATGGAGTGAGTACGTCGAAAATTGCCCGGATATTTCGGGTTTATGGCGATGATGCGGTGGCTGTGGTGAGTGCCAACCCCTATCGCCTGATCCATGATATTCCCGGAATCGGTTTTAAAAGCGCCGACCAGATTGCCCGGAACATTGGGATCCCCATGGATTCCCCCTTTCGTGCGCGGGCGGGCATCGGGTATACGCTTCAGGAACTCTCCCTTGAGGGGCACTGCAAGGTGCCGGAACCCATGCTGCTCGAAGCCTTCAGGAGGTTGTTGACCATGCCTGAATCGGTTCTGGATGAGGCGCTCCGGCAGGAGCTCTCCATTGGCACCATTGTTGCCGTTGAGGAGGAGGGCAAAAAAAGTTACTACATGGTCTCACTTTTTCGAGCCGAGACCGGGGTGGCCAAGAGCATCCGCCGTATTATGCAGGGTGTGCTTCCATGGAAGAACCTTGATCCGGTAAAGGTTATTCCGAAATCGGAAAAGAGGTCAGCCATTGAGTTATCGGAGTCGCAGCGCAGTGCCGTGGCGCTTGCGCTGTCGAGCAAGTTTCTTGTTATTACCGGTGGGCCTGGCGTGGGTAAGACCACCATCATCAACACGATTCTCGACATTCTTGAGGGTGAAGAGTTGACGGTGCTCCTGTGTGCTCCAACCGGACGGGCGGCCAAGAGGCTGTCGGAGGCGACCGGTATGGAAGCGAAAACCATCCACCGGCTGCTTGAATTTGACCCCTTTCTGCGCGACTTCCGGCGTGGCAAATCGAATCCGCTTGAAGCTGATCTGGTTATTGTGGATGAGGCCTCCATGATTGATGTGGTGCTGATGAATCGCCTGCTGGAGGCCATCTCCAGCCGTTCAGCCTTGATTTTTGCCGGTGACGTTGATCAGCTTCCACCTGTTGGACCAGGATTTGTGCTTGCTGACATGATTCATTCCGAAGCTCTTCCGGTGGTGCGTTTGACCGAGATATTTCGGCAGGCTGAAAGCTCGATGATTATTGTCAATGCTCACCGGATCAACCGGGGCGAGTTCACGATTCCTTCCCATGAAGCAGGCGCAGAACTCTCTGATTTTTACGTCGTCCCCTCCGAGAGCACGGAGGATATTCAGCGCAGGCTTTTGCTTGTGGTGGCCGAGCGTATTCCTGAGCGTTTCGGTATGGATCGGCTGAACGATATTCAGGTGCTGACCCCCATGAACAAGGGTCCGCTTGGCACCAGAGTGCTGAATACTTTGCTTCAGGAACGGCTGAACCCGCACGCTCGCCGAAAACTTGTGCGGTTTGAAGTCACTTATGCGGAGGGAGACAAGGTGATCCAGTTGGTCAACAATTACGACAAAGAGGTCTTCAATGGTGATATCGGGCGCATTGCGGTGGTTGACGAAGAGGAGAGTACGCTCAGTGTTCTTTTCGATGGAAGGGAGGTGCGTTATGAATCCGGCGAGCTGGAGGAGATTGCACTTGCCTATGCCATCACCATCCACAAAAGCCAGGGTTCAGAGTACCCTGCGGTGGTGATACCGCTCTCCATGCAGCACTTTACGATGCTTGAACGGAACCTTGTCTACACTGCGGTGACAAGGGCAAAAAAGCTGGTGATGATTATCGGCGACCCGAAGGCGCTCTTTACCGCAGTCGGCAATAAACGCTCTTCGCAGAGGATGACCGGTCTTGCTTCCATGATTTCGGGTGGAACAGACGATCACCTGCGTCAGTAATTATCCGGTTTTTTGTTACATTACGTGCCATTCGTTCCATCGGAGTGCAGGCTTGCAGGTATTTCTGAAATCATTAGCACTGTTTTATGAAGATCGTGAAGACATTTAATCTGGTACGTCTCTGTATGTTCCAGATGGGTTTCGGCCTCATGCTCGGCTTTATTCAGGATATCCTGAACCGGGTCATGATCAAGGAACTCCTTCTGCCAGCAACGATCGCGCTCGGGCTTATCAGCCTTAAGGAGCTTCTGGCTATGTTCGGCGTCAAGGTATGGATCGGCAACATGTCGGACCGGTTCAGCATTTTTGGTTATCACAGGACACCCTACATCCTTCTCGGGCTGTTGAGCTGCGTTGTCGCCTTCGTGCTTTCACCGGCGGCGGCCTATGAAGTGAAGATAGGCGGAACCGCCTTTTCTGAAATGCTGCCGGCTCTTTTGACTGATATCGGTTTGTGGAAGCTCGCCTTTATTTTTCTGCTGTTCGGTTTTGGTCTGCAGGTCGCGACTACGGCCTATTACGCACTGATTGCTGATGTTGTGCCAGAAGAGCATATCGGCAAGATAACCGGAGCAAGCTGGACCCTCATGGTACTGACCGCTATCATTTCGAATTGGAACATTGGCAATTATCTGAAGGTTTTTACCCCTGAACGGCTGACGCAGGTGGCTGAAATTGGCGGTCTTGTCACACTCTGCTTCGGGCTTGTGGCTGTTCTCGGAGTGGAAAACCGCAATGCGGAGGCAGCCCAGGGCAAGGGAAAGCACAGCATCAGCTTTGCCCAGTCTGTGCGCCTGCTCTCCTCGTCTCCGAGGACGCTGCAGTTCGCCTTCTACATTTTTATCTCCATTTTTGCGCTCTTTGCCAACGAAGTTGTCATGGATCCTTTTGGTGCTGAAGTGTTCGGGATGCCGGTTTCAGAAACGACCAAGCTGTTCAAGCCGATGATGGGCGGCACCCAGCTCATTTTCATGCTTGTTACCGGTTTTCTGCTTTCACGGATCGGCTTCAAGCGGGGTGCCTATTTTGGTAATACGTTCAGTGCGGTCGGATTCGCCGTCATTATTGCCGCAGGTTTCATGCACGACCAGTCACTGCTTCGCATCGGTCTTGTGGTGACCGGTATGGGGCTCGGTGCGGCAAGTGTTTCCAACATCTCAATGATGATGAACATGACAGCGGGCCGCAGCGGTATCTATATCGGCCTCTGGGGCACCGCCCAGAGCCTTGCCATCTTTATCGGCCATTCCGGAGCGGGCGTGATCCGCGATGTGATCTATACCCTGTCCGGCAACCACATGTTGGCCTATGCCGTTATATTTGTTATTGAGATCCTTGCTTTTACGGCATCGAGCCTCTTGCTGCCCCATATTTCCAAAGAGGCTTTCGAGGCCGAAAGCGAAGCGAAAATGTCGGAATTCGCCGTTACAGCGAAGGCCGGTTGATGGTAACATGGAATCACCAAACATGACATACGTTTTTGGACCGGTATCCTCCAGGCGGCTGGGGCAATCGCTTGGCGTTGATCTCCTTCCGTCAAAAAGCTGCACCTGGAACTGCCTCTACTGTCAGTTAGGCAAGACCAAAAGCTTTGTTACGGAACGGCAGGAGTTTTTCTCCCGCGAAGAGATACTGGAGGAGATTCGTCAAGCCTTGACGCTCAACACCAATCTCGACTGGGTCACCTTTGTCGGTTCCGGCGAAACCTTGCTCTACAAGGGAATTGGCTGGCTTATTGCCGAGACGAAAAAGCTCACCACGGTTCCTGTCGCGGTTATCACCAATGGATCGCTGCTTTATCTGCAGGAGGTTCGTGAAGAGCTGCTTCAGGCTGATGCGGTGCTTCCCTCGCTCAACGCAGGGTCGGAGGCGCTCCATAACAAGATTGATCGACCAGCTTCGGGATTGACATTTCAGCAGCATATTGAAGGGCTTGCTGCATTTCGCAGCCAGTATAAAGGCCGCCTCTGGATTGAGGTGATGCTGCTTGGCGGTATCAACGACTCCGACGAAGCTCTTTACGATCTCGCAAGTGTGCTTAAGGAGATCAATCCAGATATGGTGCATCTGGTTCTGCCGACCCGTCCGGCCCCTGAGCAGCAGGTGCAGCTTCCTTCCGATGAGCGTCTTGAACGCGCCATCGCGATTCTTTCGGAAGCCGCCACCGTTGTCAATCCGCTCAAAGGCAACATGGATCTGCGCAAGGCTCCTGACCTGCTTGAGGCTGTTACCGCCATTGTCTCCCGCCATCCCGTGCAGCAGCGCGAGTTGCAGAAGGCTGTTGCCGACTGCTTTCCCGACGGCAGCGCAAAAGCTGACGAGGTGGTGCAGCAGATCTTCGCCACTGCTCGCTTCAAGCTTGTTGAGCACAACGGGGAGCCGTATTGGGTGATGCGGACGGCGTGATTGATTGCGCTTCTTATACGATAATAGAGCCCTGAAAGGGCGGGATAAGCTAGCGATGGGTGAAGCCCATCGATTCTCACGAACAGCATGTGCCGCCCATCGATCTATCAGGGAAGGAGTTACCCGATATGCATCCAGAGAGTACCGATAGATTCAGAGCCGGTAGGGATGCTACCATGCGGGATTAAGGAGATCGACTGACGATGGGCGCTCGCATGGAGAGTTCTGCTCACCCAGGGCTGCACGCGGGCGCTGGGGATCACAGGGCTGCACCCTGTGTTAGCGGATAACGCCCTTTCAGGGCTAAAATAAGGGACAGAGTAAGGGTGATTCGATTGGGTTCTGCCATCACACAGCTTTATCCTGCATGAGGACAGGTGAGGGTGAATGTTGTGCCCTGGTTTGTTGCGCTGGTAACGCCAACCATGATCTGCTGAAGGTCAGCAAGTTTTTTGACGATAGAGAGCCCCAGCCCCAGCCCTCCGGTACTTGAACTTCTTGACTCATCGACTCGGTAAAACCTTTCAAAAATAGCATTCAGCATCTCTTCAGGAATCCCGATTCCCTGGTCGATGATACTACAAACAACGTTGTCTGCGTCGTGTTTAATCTCTATGGATATTGTGGAGCCGGATGAGGAGTATTTAATGGCGTTCGATATAATATTTTCGAGTATCATGTCAAACATTCCGGGATCGACCGCAATGTGTGCACTGTCGGCCTGATTGAAGGTGATTGAAATGCCTTTTGTCAGTGCTGTCGGAATCATGCGCTCTACCACATTTTCAACAAGAGGAGAGAGTGCTGTTACCATAATGTGTGGGGTCATCTTGTTGCTCTCGTAGCGGGCAAGCATCAATAACTGATCAATCAGACGGGCCATGCGGTTCAGCTCTTTGAGACAAAACTGAATCCTTGTTTCGTAGTGTTCCCGATCCCGTGGTTTGCGGATCAGCACTTCCAGAGTCCCCTTGACCACAGCAAGTGGAGTTTTCAGCTCGTGCGAAGCATCAGCGGTAAAGTGTTTTTCACGTTGAAACGCATCCTGCATACGACCAAAAAGAGCGTTGATGGTTGCGGCCAATCGATATAATTCATCGTGATGGAAGGGCAGGGGGATGCGTTCGTCAAGATTGCTCTGCGACATTTTTTCAGCCGTAGCAATAACCTTTTCTATCGGGCTGATGCTTTTGATTGCAATTGAGCGTGTGAGGAGAAAAAGTGGAAGAAGTATAACGGGAAATGAAAAGAGAAAAATGTCGCGCAGGTCATGCAGGACGATGAGTGCATTTTTAAGGGGAACGGCAATAATGAGATATCCCTCTCTTACGCCCTGTGGATTGGTGAGAGGCACCTGAGCCTGTCGCACCATTGAACCGCCAAAGTTGTTGGTGAAGTAGGATGTTCCTGACTGCCTTGGATTAAATGCAAGCACGCACCAGGAAAGACTGGCCGATTTATTGATAACCTCCCCGCTATTGTTAACGAGCTGGATAAACTCGGTATCAACCTTCAGCTTGTCTTTCTTGTGCTTTCGCTCATAGTTGTTATCGATACGCCCTTCTTCATCATCAATATTATTCTTGAAGTCTTCAAATCCCTGAAAATTATCCGGGGATATATTTGAGTCAGCAAAGATTTCTGCAATCTCTTTTTTTAATTGATCGTCGAATTGTTTGTAGACGATTTTTTCAACCATAAAAAAGATGGTTGTAAAGACTATGGCAATTAAAAAGGCTGTAGCGATAGTGTAGTAGAATGCAATCCGGTTTCGCAAACTCATGACCGATGGCCCTTTAAAAGGATATTTTATCATACCATCCCAGGTTCTCGAACGATATAGCCAACTCCCCTGATTGTCTGGATAAGGTTTCCGCAACCGGCAGCCTCAAGTTTCCTGCGCAAGAAGGTGATATAGACATCAATCACCGAGGTGTCCGAGTCAAAATGGATGTCCCAGACATGTTCAATGATGCGGCTTCTGGTACATACCCTGTCTTTGTTCCGAATCAGATACTCCAATAGCGCAAACTCTTTTGGCGTCAGTGTTATTTCACAAGAACCGGCGAATACCTGGTGGGTTGCCGGATTGATGCTCAGACTTCCTGCACTTAACGAGTCATCAGCCTTGTTTTTCGTTCTGAGCTGTACTCTGATTCGTGCCAGCAACTCTTCAAATTCAAAGGGCTTTTTTATGTAATCATTTGCACCAGCATCCAGTCCGAAAACAACATCTTCCAAAGTATCTTTAGCCGTCAAAAAGAGAATCGGCACCAGGCTGCCAGCTTTGCGGACCTGCCGGCAGACCTCAATACCGCTTAATGCTGGAATCATCCAGTCAACGATGAGCAGGTCATACTCATTGGTCAACGCCAGATCAAGGCCGGATTTGCCATCGTAAGCAACATCGACGGCAAAGTACTCTTCTTCGAGCCCATCTTTCAGAAAACCGGCTATGCCTGGCTCATCTTCAATAATGAGAAGTCTCATGCGTTGGGTGTTAAATGTTAATCTTTGTCGTCATCTTTTGCTGTTCCCCTGGATAGGGCTAAAATATCACCAAGAACTTCTTTCGGCTCTTTGCCATTGCTCTTTGCGATCTGTTCGACAGTTGCTTCTGGATTGTTGACAACAACTCCATTTTTTCCGAGTTGTTCGGTCAAGGCGGCCGGAGTGGTTTTCACAACCAGGGCAACGGTTTCAAGTGATGATGATGCAAGAGCATAAGCCGCCATTTTTGCTGGATTTTGTTTTTCCTCTTTCTCACCAAAAAGAGGTAGTACTGAAGCAATGGTGACAATGAGTGCAGTGCCGATAATTCCGATAGCAGGTTTCTTTGAGAAATATGAGGTAAATTGCTTCCAGTTCGAGATGAGGTGGAGAGCGACACCGCTGACAAGAAGCCAGCTCAGCCATTTGTGTGTTGGTTCAACCAGACCGATTTCAATATCAAAAAAAATCAGGAGACCGGTGACAGCGGAGATAGTAAATGCGCCCACAGCAAGAGGTGTTGCCCAGGATTTAATTGTTGTGTTCATGGTGTCGTCGAATTTAAGTATTTTTCAGTGTCGTACTTGTTTAATCTGCCTCCAATGTAGTATGGAAATTCTTAAAGAAGCCTGAGATAAAGCTTAAAATTTACTTAAAATTATGGGTGATGAACATCACTTATGCAACAAGATTGATTCTATGCGTTTTGACCATGATGCCCTGCGGATTCGTGACGGCGAGCGAGTGACTCTTGCTGAACGATCAACGCTTGTTGAACCGGTGTACCGTTCCAGGCAAGAGTACAAAGAGATGCTTGCAGCACATGTAGATCAGTTGAGTAAACTACAGCAGGTTCACTATGCGGATAACCGTTATGCCCTTTTGCTGATTTTTCAGGCTATGGATGCCGCAGGTAAGGATGGTATGATACGACACGTGATGACCGGCGTCAATCCGCAGGGGTGTCAGGTTTTCAGTTTCAAGCATCCATCCGCCAAAGAACTTTATCATGATTTTCTCTGGAGGAGCAATCGTTGTCTTCCGGAACGGGGTCATATCGGCATATTTAACCGCTCCTATTACGAGGAGGTGCTTATTGTTCGGGTGCATCCAGAAATATTGGCCATGCAGGGTGTGCCAGATGAATTGATCAGAAAGAAAAAAGTCTGGGAACATCGTTATCAGTCGATTGTTGATATGGAAGACCACCTCTATCGTAATGGCACCAGAGTCGTAAAATTTTTTCTTCACCTCTCAAGAGAGGAGCAACGGAAACGATTTTTGGCTCGCATTGATGCGCCCGAAAAAAACTGGAAATTCAGTGTAGCCGATCTGGAGGAGAGAAAGTACTGGAATGAATATATGCAGGCATATGAGGCCTGCTTCAGCGCCACAAGCAGCAAACACGCTCCGTGGTATGTTGTTCCGGCAGATGACAAACAGAATGCCCGATTGATTGTGTCGCGGATTATCGTTCAAACGTTGAGCGCTCTTGGTTTGTCCTATCCCTCGGCAAATGAAAAACGCCTCAAAGAGCTGGCAGATATTCGCAAGCAGTTGATGAAGGAGCGAGAGGATGGCGTATAATGGATGGTGACAGGCACTCAAAATCGTACAGGAATATCTCTTTCCCTGAGGTACTCCTTCGCTTCACGTATTGAGTGTTGCCGAAAGTGAAAAATTGAGGCTGCGAGCGCTGCGTCAGCACAACCTTTGGTAAATCCTTCATAGAGGTGTTCCAGATTGCCAGCTCCTCCCGACGCGATCACTGGAATATGTACTGAGGTTGAGACTTGTCGGAGAATGTCGTTGTCGTACCCCTCTTTGGTGCCGTCACGATCCATGCTGGTCAGAAGAATTTCCCCTGCGCCGAGTTCCTGGACTTTGTGGGCCCATTCAAGCGCTTCGTAGGGAGTCGCTTTTTTCCCGGAATGTGTATGCACCATGTAGTCATTCCCGATTTTCTTGATATCTATGGCAACCACAACGGCTTGTGAACCGTATTTTTCTGCGATACGGGTAATCAGTTCAGGATCATTGACTGCGGCTGTATTGACCGAAACTTTGTCGGCTCCGTGCAAAAAAACCTCTTTTGCACGTTCAACGGAGCTGATGCCCCCTCCAACAGTGAGCGGGATAAAGACCTCTCCTGAGACCTTCAATACCTCTTCAAGCGTTGTTTTGCGGGATTCAAGTGATGCTGAGATATCGAGAAAAACAAGCTCGTCAGCCAGTTCATTATTATAGAATCTCGCCTGTTCAAGGATGGAACCAGCATCCCTTAACCCCTCAAAGTTTATTCCTTTTACCACTCTTCCGTCCCGAACATCAAGACAGGGGATGATTCGCTTTGCTAACATGACGTTGTAATGATCAATTTTTTCGTTCCCAGGTATTGATATTCAGGCGGTCAGCTTCATTCTGCCCTGAGCGCTATTTTTTTATATTGCCAATGTAAGCATTTAAAGGTATTAATGTCAGCATGTAAAGCGTGGGCAGAGCCGACCAGAGAGGCTGGACATTTATCTTTGACGCATTTTTGCACAACCATTTACCGACGATTATGGGATCCACGACAAAAAAAACTCCTAAGCCACCAGGTGTGGCGATATGGGTATTGGTAACTCTTCTCTGGGGAACGGTGTTTTACTGGACATCGATTGTCATGTTACGATTTGCCTCGGCCAGGCTGGGCGAGGGTGTTTTTAACCCTCCAAACAGTGAACTCTGGCGTGTGTATGGTATTCAGGTTGTTGTGCTGATTCTTTTTGCCCTTGTTGCCATGGCTGTCAGGGGAGCGCTTGATCCTGGAAACACACGGCAGATTCAGCGGTGGCAGAATATTTCAGATGGGAAGGGGGAAAAGCTCTTTATCTCTTTTGCCGGAAGTCTTGCAACCAGTTTTTTCTTTACTGCCCTTACGGCGTTGACCTTTCTTGGCAGTTCGAGCTTTTTTGGCTTTGTAGTTTCTTTTACCCTGCCAGTTGTTTTGCTTGCCGGACTCTTCAATGTTGCAGCCGGTATAGCGGCCTCACTGATTGTTGGCTTCATTTTTTTGATTGCAAAGGTGGGCAGAAAGCGTTTTTGAACATTATGGGTGCTGCCAGAAGGTTGGAAATAAAAAAAGCACATTGAGTGAACAATGCGCTTTTTTACGTGTGGAGCTAAGGAGACTCGAACTCCTGACCCTTTGCATGCCATGCAAATGCTCTACCAACTGAGCTATAGCCCCGTGCCCGGAGCACTAATAAAAAGAAAAAAAAGTTGTTTTTCCAACTGGTTTTGTTGTTTCTTTGGGTTGGAAGCTGTTATTAATGCAAAAGAAGCTGTTATGTCACTGTCGTTTGTTGTCAAGGAAGGGTTTTCAAGTATTGGAAGGGCAAAGTTACCAGCAGCCATAACCGTTACGATAAGTTTTTTTGCTCTTGTGCTCCTTGCCCTCTTCAGCACGGTCTCTCTTAGTTTTATTGATGTGATCCAGGAGATTCGGAGCCGCGTTGAGCTTGAGGTTTTTCTCGGTGAATCAATCTCTGACCCTGAAGCGATGAATATCACATCCCGACTCAAAAGGGTTGATGGGGTGCGGGAGGCGGTTTATGTTACCAGGGATGAGGCAGCGCAAACCTTCAAGCACGACTTTGGTGAGGATATTGTCAGGATTTTAGGCTCAAACCCGTTGCCGAGGTCTGTCAAGTTGAAGTTTCTGCCTGATTATGCAACTCCTGAACGTCTTGAGAAAATTGTTCCAGAGATACGTTCTATCGCTCCGGATGTTGATATTCGCTATAATCAGTCATTTCTTGGCCAGGTTGAGGAGAACGCAAGGCTGTTTACGCTGGTAACCGGAGGTATTGGCCTCTTGATTTCTGTCGCCACTCTTGTGCTGATTGGCTACACCATAAGGCTTGCCATGTATTCGCGGAAGGAGAAGATCAGAACAATGCGTCTGGTTGGTGCCACAGGTTGGTTTATCGGGGCTCCTTATCTTATCGAAGGGGCAATTCAGGGGTTGCTCGCTGGAGCGCTGGCATCTGGAGCGGTTTATCTGTTGTTTGATCAACTGCTTTTTACCTATGAGCCAACTCTTTACCAGGTGGTGCAATCTTCGGCCCTGATTGTCTATCCCGCCACAGTTGCGCTTGGTCTTTGCCTCGGCATTCTGGGCAGTGCCTTCTCGGTGAGCAAGTATCTCAGGATGGCATCAAAACGGTAGCTGGCAGTTACCCTTCAAGTGAGTAGAGCAGGCTGATCTCTGCACTCCAGCCATCGGAGTCGGGGGTCTCAAGGATCAGCGGAATCTCTTCACAGGCAGGGTTGTTCATGATGTATGAGAAAACATCCATCCCGATCGTTCCCTTTCCAATGCTTGCATGGCGGTCAACCCGGCTGCCGAGTGGCTGCATGGCATCGTTGAGGTGCATTCCCCGCAGGTATCGGAGCCCCACAATTCGGTCGAACTCACTGAAGGTCAGTTTGGCGGCTTCCGTGCTCTGTAAGTCGTAACCACTTGCAAAGAGGTGGCAGGTGTCGAGACAGATGCCGATTCTGGATTTGTCTTCAATTCGGTCAATAAGAAAAGCCAGTTGTTCAAACTGGTTGCCAAGGTTCGTGCCCTGTCCAGCGGTGTTTTCAATGACAGCAGTTACCCCCATTGTGGTATTGAGCGAGATATTGATTGATTCAGCAATCAGTTGCAGGCATTTTTCTTCAGTAATCTCCTTGAGGTGGCTGCCCGGATGAAAGTTCAGTAGACGCAATCCAAGCTCTTCGACTCTTTGCATCTCATCAATAAAGGCCTCTCGGGCACGCTGGAGTTTGTCGGGGTCAGGGCTGCCGAGGTTGATGAGGTAGCTGTCGTGAGGCAGAATGTGTTCGGGCTTGAAGCCGCCGTCGTTGCAATTTTTCTGGAATGCGTCAATTGAGGGCGTTGTCAGCTTCGGCGATTTCCACTGTCGCTGATTTTTCGTGAAGAGGGCAAATGCTTTGGCCCCGATGGCTGCCGCATGAAGCGGGGCATTTTCGACTCCGCCTGCCGTGCTGACATGTGCTCCGACTCGTTTCATAACGTATTCAGAATTAATCTGTTGTGTTGAACTTTTTTGCCTGTCTGGAGGTGAGATTCAGCGTTTTGCGAACCGTAAAAGCACTCCCTCTGGATGATGAGGTTGAGAGCATCTCTCCGAGCAGTCCGGTGGAAAAAAGCTGGACACCAAGAACAAGCAGCAGAATGCCGAGAAAAAGAATGGGGCGGTTGCTGACGGGTTTATGGAGCAGCAGTTTATCGAGGGTGACGTAGAGACTGATGAGAAAGCCCAGAAGAAAGCTTGCAAGGCCAGCCATGCCAAAAAAGTGCATCGGGCGACGGAGGTATCGCGTGATGAAGAGCACGGAGAGGAAATCGAGCAGCCCAGAGAAAAACCTTGAAGCGCCATATTTGGTGGTGCCGAATTTTCTGGCGTGGTGCTTGACCGCGAGCTCGGCAATCCTGAAGCCCATCCACTGGGCGAGTACCGGAATGTAGCGATGCATATCGCCATGCAGCTCCAGCCGACGCGTCACCTCTCTGCGGTACACCTTCAGGCCACAGTTGAAATCGTGAATGGTGATACCGCTAAAAAGACGGGTCACTCCATTGAAAAGCTTTGAAGGAATGGTTTTGGAGAGTGGATCCTTGCGATCTTGTTTCCATCCACTGACCAGATCATACCCTTCATGAAGCTTTTTAATCATCTCCTTGATGGCAAAGGGATCATCCTGCAGGTCGGCATCAATGGTACAGACATAGTCGCCCGTTGCCGCCATGAAACCTGCCGAGAGCGCTGCGGTTTTGCCAAAGTTTCTCTGAAAAGAGATAAGGCGAAGCTCAGGCCTTGAGGAAATCATGCCGCCAATCAGGCTGCACGAGTTATCAGTGGAGCCATCGTCAACCATGATAATTTCGTAGGCAAACGGCTCCTGAAAGAGGGCGTGCAACTCCTTTTCGCCCATGGCGGAAGAGAGTTGTTCAAGCAGCTCGGGCAGCGATTCCCGTTCATTGAAGAGCGGGACGACGATGGAGAGTTGACAAGGGACTGTTGACAAGGGACAATTGGTATTGAAACAGTGGACAATGGACAATTTGTAACGGACAGTGGAAAGGTAAGGAGTAAAGGGGGGAACGCCAAACTATACCCCTTTTCGTGAGGGCTCCCAGAGGTATTTGTGGAGCTGGAGCTGGAGTCTTGCCCGGAGGCGGTCGCGAAGTATCCATGCAGCGAGTTCAGCCGGATCAAGTTTGCCGAATGCCACTCCCATCATGATGGTGAAGGAGTCGGTCAGTTGATGTTGTTGCAGCAGCGAGGTTGCCCACTGGTAATCATCGTTGTCGGCAATAACCATCTTGAATTCAAACGTCTGTCGGTGAGGTGGGGCAGCTTGAAGCGCAAGCAGAATATTGTCGGGATGGTTTTGCTCTGCCACACCGGATGAGGGAGGTTTGAGGTCGATGATTTTATGGACCCGCTGGTCAACCTTTTCGACGGAGATAAATCCTCCAGTTTCAAGCAGTAGCTTGTGATGGAGATCGCAGAGTTGAGTCATCAGCGGGTAGACGGCTGGCTGAAGCAGAGGTTCTCCGCCGGTTATTTCGATCAAGGGGGCCTGAAAGGTGAGCGATCTTCGTATAACCTCCTCTATCTCAAGCTCGGTTCCCCTCTCTTCAGCATAGCCGGTGTCGCAACCCGCGCAGCCGTGGCCGCAACCCGCAAGCCGAATAAAGGCGCAGGGCCAGCCAGCAAAGGAGCCCTCTCCCTGAATAGAGTGAAAAATTTCGCTGATCCCCAGAGTGGTGCCGTTCATGATTCCAGCAAGGTCAGCAGTTTTTCAAGGGCATCAGGATAAAGCCGGTGTTCGCATTCCAGCACCCTTGCGGCAAGAGTCTCCGGTGTATCATCCGGCAAAACCGGCACAGTTCGCTGAAGCAGAATCTTTCCCTTGTCATACTCCTCATTGACAAAATGGACTGTCGCTCCCGATGTAGTTTCACCCGATCCAAGTACAGCGGTGTGAACATGAATCCCATACATTCCCTCACCGCCGAATTTTGGCAGAAGAGCAGGATGGATGTTGAGCATCCTTTCGGGAAATGCCGCGACAACCGCATCCGGCACTTTTCGCATATAGCCCGCCAAAAGGATGATATCGATATGATGTTCTTTCAGCCGTTCCTCCATTGCTTCGGCAAACTCGTCAAAGGAGCCAAACTGTTGTTCGGTGATATGCACCGTTGCAATACCGTTCTGCTCTGCAAACTCCATAGCCCCGCACCGGGCGCGGTTCGAAAGGCAGAGAACGATCTCCGCAGGGAGTTGTTTGCTTCTGATTGCCTCAAACAGCACCTTGAAATTGCTGCCGTTGCCGGAGCAGAAGAGGGCGATGCGGGTTTTGTTGGTCGTCATTGTGGTAATTCTGTTATTTTCTGATTGTATTATAAGTTCGAGCCATTTCCAAGTTTTTTTGATTTTCTTTGCGGTTTCTGTTTTTTACCTCAGTGCTTTCATTTGCTCTGCAATTATTTGTACATTTTCAGTAATATATTTCCCATGCTCAGCAAACAATCTTTCAGTGACAAGAGCTTCGATCATCCCTGATACGGCGTAATCTGCTGACTACTTTGCGTATTGGCTTTTGTTGTGTCTTCTTCGCACAAGGCATTTGGCAAAGTTACTTTATTGACTTTTTTATAAAAGAAAGAAACTTGTATTTAAAGTTTATTTACTTATATTATAATCAGATATCTACATCGGGGAAAAGGTTATGAATACGGTCACGCATAAAGACAACGAACGAACTTTGATCAACATTGCACGCTTTTTGCCATCCAATAGGGTAGAGCAACTGGTTGATTTTGCTTGTTTTCTGGAAGCTCCGATTTTGAGTGAAAATCTCATCAAAGAAGAAGGTATCCTGGAGATAGATGCAGATAATGAGCACTGGGATACACTCATTGCAACGGTCAAAGCACAGGCATTATTGGAAAAAATGGCAGGTGAAGCACTGGTTGAACATCGAGCAGGCAAGACAAGGCCAATGGCGTTATCATAAATCCATTACAATGAGGTGCGCTATGATGCATACCATTGTTCAGGTATTGCCAACCGATGATTATAAGGTATATCTGTACTTCGCTCATGGTGAAATCAAGCTCTATTATGCTACAGAAATTCTTGAGCATGGCGTTTTCAGGGTATTAAAAGACAAGAAAATATTTGCAGAGAGCTGTACTGTTCTCAAAAATACATTGGCCTGGGATATAAATGGGTAATTTTGATCCTTGTGAATGTCTGGATTTGGATCCGGAAGTGCTTTATGAAAAGTCAATAAGAGTTGAGGACCCATTGATTCAGAATCGGATGATTATGAGATACTGTCCCTTGGGATGTCAAGGGGAATTGTCATCGCGGGGAAGCAAAGTAGAGGTGGCAATCCATTTTCGTCTGAACCTTGATGTGCAGGATTATTGGATTGGCCTGATTTTTGTGTTGTGGAGTGATACAATGCCTGTTGTACATAATATTCATTTTTGCGCTTCGATACGCGCTTCGCGCTACTCAGCGGCCTGATCTGGGATGCTGGATGCTGAGTATCATGCGTATTGAGGCGTGCTCAGCGACCGCAAGTGGGCAATCTTGATGCTCTATATGCCGGTTTCAGCAGAAATATCAGGTACATTATGTCAACAATTAATCACGGTTATCGATAATTCCCGGAAAATTGTATTATTGCAGCAAGCGCACCTTTTGACTGCGCATCTTCTGTTTATCAGCACACTATGACCATCATGACCATGACGATGAAAGGGCGCTACATCAACCCCTTTACCGACTTCGGTTTCAAGAAGATTTTTGGTTCGGAGGTGAACAAAGACCTCTTGATCGCTTGTCTGAACTCGTTGTTACCTGATGATGCGGTCATTATTGCTGGTCTCTCATTGTTACCCTTGAACTTTGAACCATCCCCCCTCCCATGAACTACAAAACGCAATCAAATTGGCGGGAGATCCAACGCTTTCTGCCCAAAGAATATCAGTTTGAGCTGGATCATGAACCTTCAGAAGAGAGATGGCAATGGCGAGGTCACCAGGTTCATCTTGACTGCTTTCGTAATCCTCGGTCAGAGGTGAAGCTGATCCTGTTTCATGGTGTCGGCACCAACGGGCGGCAAATGTCGACCATTCTGGGTAATCCCCTTTTCAAGCGGGGATTTGAAACCATTGCGGTTGACATGCCCGAGTATGGCATGACCCGGGTTGCATCCGGTGTACTCGTGACCTACGATGATTGGGTTCAGGCTGGCAGTGACCTCATTGATGCTGAACTGGAGCAAGATGGCCGCCCCATCTTGCTCTACGGTCTCAGCGCCGGTGGTATGCTTGCCTTTCATGTAGCAGCGCTCAATAAAAAGGTCAAAGGCATCGTGGGTATGACCTTTCTGGATCAGCAAGAGCAGCAGGTTCGCGATGAAACTGCGTTGAATTTCCTCATGAGTCGAATCGGGGTGCCATTGACCCATCTGGCGGCAAAAACACCACTGGCAGCTCTTCGTATGCCGATGAGCCTGGCGAGCAAAATGTCGGCGCTGGTCAACAACAAAGCGGCGCTCAAGGCTTGCTTGAAAGACAAGACATCGGCGGGCAAATGGGTCACCATGAAGTTTCTCAGCTCGCTCACTACCTATACACCTGTGGTTGAACCCGAAGCTTTTGATATTTGTCCAATATTACTGACTCAACCCGAAAAAGATAGCTGGACACCCCTGTATCTTAGCGAGCTTTTTCTCAAGCGAGTCAATCGTGTGCCAAAAAAGGTGGTGATGCTTGACAATGCTGGTCACTATCCCCTTGAGCAGCCTGGGTTGACACAGTTGTGCGATGCTGTGGTGGAGTTTATCCACTCCTGCATTTCTGCCTGATCGAACCCCGACAGAATCAAGGAGGCTTCGTTAACGTTTGATATCGCAGTGGTTTTTTCTTAAATTCCGGCATAAAAAGAGCACGGAAACGAAACAATCAATTAACTATCTGCATAATGTCTGATCCTGTCATCAAGCGGGCGCTGGTCTCTGTATCTGATAAAACCGGTATTGTTGAATTTTGCCGGGAGTTGAATGGCATGGGGGTCGAGATTTTTTCAACAGGGGGAACCCTGAAGTCGCTTCAGGATGCAGGTGTCAGTGCAGCCTCGATTTCAACCATTACCGGGTTTCCGGAAATAATGGATGGCCGGGTGAAAACGCTTCACCCGAAAATACATGGTGGACTGCTTGCCGTCAGGGAGAATGCCGACCATGTCAAGCAGGCGGCAGAGAACGGCATCAGCTTTATTGATCTGGTTGTGGTGAACCTCTACCCCTTCGAGGCAACCGTGGCCAAGCCGGATGTGATATTTGAGGATGCTATAGAGAATATTGATATTGGTGGCCCTTCGATGTTACGGAGCGCGGCAAAGAATAACGAGTCGGTAACGGTTGTCACCGACAGCGCCGATTATGCGCTGGTGTTGCAGGAGATGAAGTCGAACAACGGTGCCACCAAACGGGCAACCCGCCTTTCACTTGCCTTGAAGGTTTTTGAGCTTACCTCCCGTTATGACCGTGCTATTGCCGCGTATCTGAACGGAGCTGTCGGAGGAGCGCAGACTGGGGCGGCAAGCAAGATGACGGTCAACCTTGAGCGTGAGCTTGCTATGCGTTACGGTGAAAATCCGCACCAGAGCGCGGGCCTCTATCGCCTGACTGACGAGAACGGAACCCGCTCATTTGAAGACTATTTTGAGAAACTGCATGGCAAAGAGCTCTCCTACAACAACATGCTCGATATTGCTGCAGCCGTCACCCTGATTGAAGAGTTCCGTGGTGAGGAGCCGACGGTTGTCATTGTCAAACACACCAATCCGTGCGGTGTTGCACAGGCCTCGACGCTTGCTGAAGCCTATCGACGGGCGTTTTCAACCGATACCCAGGCTCCTTTCGGCGGTATTATCGCCTTTAACCGTCCTCTTGATATGGAAGCTGCAAAGGCGGTCAATGAGATCTTTACCGAGATACTGATTGCTCCGGCCTTTGAAGATGGTGTGCTTGAGCTGCTGATGAAGAAGAAAGATCGCCGGCTTGTGCGTCAGACCAACATCATGCCCAAAGGTGGATGGGAGTTCAAGTCCACGTCGTTCGGAATGCTTGTGCAGGAGCGTGACAGCAAAATAGTTGCCAAAGAGGATCTCACGGTCGTCACCAAACGGCAGCCGACCGAAGAGGAGATTGCTGACCTGATGTTTGCCTGGAAGATCTGCAAGCATATCAAATCGAACACCATTCTTTATGTAAAAAATCGCCAGACTTACGGTGTCGGCGCTGGTCAGATGTCGCGAGTTGACTCTTCAAAAATTGCGCGCTGGAAAGCTTCGGAAGTCAACCTCGACCTGCATGGATCGGTTGTTGCCTCTGATGCCTTTTTCCCTTTTGCAGACGGTCTTCTTGCTGCTGCAGAGGCTGGAGTTACGGCAGTCATTCAGCCCGGTGGTTCTATCCGCGATAATGAGGTCATTGAGGCTGCCGATGCCAACAACCTTGCCATGGTCTTTACCGGTATGAGGCATTTCAAGCATTGACAGGGGAACTCGCGTTTGTGAGAAGTCGTCTCTCATCCCGGCCAACCACAGTTCGGGATGAGAGACGAACCTCAGGAATCCACAAGCCACCGTTATTGCAGTTATATTTCTCTTTCCAAATTCTTAGCCACCGCCCGCGAATTGCGTTTGAGCCGTCGAAGCCCGATGCGGAATATCGGGGTTCCATAAAACAGCTCCCGAAATCCTGATTTGGTGAGGTGCAGTACTCTCTCTGTCGACATGTTCAGCAGTTCATCTCGCACGTTGAAGGCATCATTTACGGGGATACTTGCTTGCTGGTTATAGGGGCAAACCTCCTGGCAGAGATCGCACCCGAACATCCAGTCGCCAATCATGGCAGCCTCCTCTGCTGTAAATTCCCGTTTCAGCTCAGTCGTCAAGTACGAGATGCATTTCGAGGCATCAATTTTTCCTGATTCCATCAGTGCACCAGTAGGGCAACGGGCAAGGCAATCACCACAGCTTCCACAGTAATTGGGAAGAGTCAATTTAGTTGACACTATTTCCCTGTCAAGAAGTATCTCTCCAAGAAAAACATAGGAGCCAGCCGATGGCACCTTGAGAAGGGTGTTCTTTCCTGTTTTTCCAATGCCCGCCTCCTCGGCCAAGTTTTTTTCAAGGAGCGGTGAGCTGTCCACAGCAATAAGAGCACGAAGAGGTTCGCCCACAAGTATCTTAATCTCAGCAAGCAGCTTTTCAAGTTGTGATTTGACAACAGTGTGGTAGTCGTCAATGAGAGCATATTTCGAGATTTTCGGGAAGCCGGCCTGACGATCAACAGGGAAATTATAGCACATTGCGGTCGAAATGATCGTCCGCAACCCAGGAAGCAGCAGTGATGGATTGGCTCGCTCTTCCATCCCGGTTTCTAGGTAATGCATCTCGCCATTTCGATGCTCCTCAATCATGGCTGTGGCACGCTGTATGGCAAGTGGCTGTGGTACAGGAGCTGAAAAACCAATGGCAGCAAATCCCAACTGCGCAGCCACTTTCCGGATTTGAGGGGCAAGATTGGTGGCATGGTCAGTCATGGTTGTGTGCGGCTTTATTGACGAGTTGATCTGACGTGCAGGGGAGCCAATGGTTACTCTGTTTGCCTGGGTTGCAAGCCAAGACATTGGATGACGGTGTTATGGAGTAATGGGCGGAATTTGCGGATCCTGATGTTATCTGCTGTCGGATAGACCCTGTTGCTGAGGAGAATAACGGCAAGCTCCTTTTCCGGGTCAATCCACAGGCTTGTTCCGGTGAAGCCGAGATGGCCGTAGGAGGAGTTTGAAAAATAGTCTCCCGCTGAAGAGTGGCCATCGGGTGAGCGCAGATCCCATCCCAATGCCCTTGGTGAGTTGTTTCGTGAGAGAAATGTTCTGAGAGTCGATTTCTGGAAATAGAGGTGGCTATGTATGGTTCCACTCTGCATCAGCATGGCTGTCATGCGGAGAAGGTCGCCTGTTGTGGAGTATAATCCTGCATGTCCGGCAACGCCACCAAGAAGCGCGGCATTCTGGTCGTTGACCAGCGGACGTGGAGAGGTAAATGGCCAGAAGGTATCTTTGTCTACAGGGGCAATTCTCGATAACAGCGATGGTGGAGGAGTGAACATGGTTGATCTCATCCGGAGCGGTGTGCCAAAGCGCTCCTGAAAGTTTGAAGCGAGTGATTTGCCTGTTATGGTTTCAACGATTTTCCCAAGCAACATGAAGCCGAGATCGCTGTAGAGGGTTGTTTTTCCTGGCGGAGAGAGCAGGGTATCCGAAGCAATGGCGCTGAAAAGTGCTGCGGGTGTGGCACACCTTTGTGCAAAAAATGAGTGGGCTCTCAAGCCTGAGGTGTGGCGCAGCAGATGCTCAATGGTGACATGTTGTTTCCCGTTTTTTCCAAAATCCGGAAGGTACGTTTCTACTGGTGCCTGGAGGGAGAGAGAATCACGTTCAACAAGCTGCATGATAATGCTTGTCGTGGCGACAGCTTTTGTCAGCGAAGCAAGATCGTAGATGGTTGTCGTATCAACAGGAGTGCTGTCGGGAGTATACGTCAATCTGCCAAATGCTTTGTGAAAAACAGTTTTGCCTTTGTATATCACAGCCACACTTGCACCTGGAAATACAGAGTCCTCTACGGCTTTTTCAATAACAGTCTCAAGTGGCTTGAAATTACCCGCAAGCGCATTTGTCGGGATCGCCGTGCTTAACCCGATGCAGAGCATGGCTGATGCTATAACACAGTAAAGCAATGGCATCAGTCATCCTTTAAAAGAGCGAGAACTTGACATATCGTTTCGGGTGCGTTTTGAGATCGACGAGCAGAGAATCGAGTGAAGAGAGTGTTCGTGACAGGTTATTATAGAGCGCCGGATTGGAGGAAAGCTGACCCAGCGTCCCTTTTTCATTGTTCAGTTTGTTGATCAACAATTCTGTTTTTGCGGCGGTCTGATTAAGCTTTTCGAGAGTTTCTGTTGTATTTTTTGCCATCGACTTGTCATTGAGAAGCTTCGGCAAGAGGCCCTCTCCTCGTGATGCTTTTTGTGAGAGCGTTGAGAGTTCGGCGGATGTGGTTTTCAGGCTGGTTACTGTTTCCGCAAGCTCTTTTCCCATTCGCTTGTCTGTGAGAAGTTTACCTGCAATTCCCTGCCCATTGTTCAAATGATCAAGGAGTTCATTGATGTTATCAAAGGCTTTATTGGCGCTGGCAGTAAGGTTGGCCATGCCCTCTTCAGTAGCAAGGGGAATAAAATCACCCTCTTTGACAGCGGGTCCATTTCCCGATACAATATCAACATATTTGTCGCCCAGTACGCCAAGGGATTTGATGGTGGCCTTGGCATCTTTTGTGACGAGGGGCGCAAACTCTTCTTTCAGTTTCAGCTCGGCGACCACAAAGAGTGAATCGTGGTTTTTGACAAAGTTCATTTTTGAGACAGTGCCTATTTTTTTGCCCGAGACAGAGACAAAATTGTTCTCTGCAAGGCCTTGCACATCCCTGGAAAGTATTTTTACAGTTGTTGTTCCGGAAAAAAGATTGGTATTTTTACCGATAACCAGTCCGAGCCAAGCGGCAAAACCGATGCCGAAAATGAAAAATATTCCAGTTTTCAGATCGCTCCATTTCAAAGCGTTCGGATTTTTCATACAGGTAAAGGAGCTTAAATGAGCGTTATAATTCAAGAATTTTGTCGGAAAGAATCGAACGTATAAACGGATGCGTCGCATCGTGAAGTTTTTCGGTCACATCGTCGAAAATGATTTCGCCTTTGTAGAGAACGGCAACTGAGTCTGCGACATTGAAGACATCATCAATAATATGGGTAACAATAACAGCGCCAAGGTTGTTATTGTTGCGAAGCGAGCTGATGAGCGAGAGAATTTTTTTTGAACTGACCGGGTCAAGCCCGGCAGTTGGTTCATCAAAGAGGATCATGTGTGGCTTGAAGATCATCGCTCTTCCTATGGCGACTCTGCGGCGCATGCCGCCACTCAGGCTTTCGGGAAGCTGCTCTTCGTAGCCATCAAGTCCTGCGAACTGGATCTGTTCTGTGACTCTCCGGCTTATCTCTTCCTCTGGCAGTTTCATGTTTTCACGAAGAAAAAAACCAAGATTCTGGCTTATGGTCATGGAGTCAAAAAGTGCATTTCCCTGAAAAACCATGCCCATTTTTCTTCGAATAGCATAAAGGCTGGTCTCCTTCATGTTGGTAATGTCGGTTCCGTCAACGATTATCTGCCCGTTGTTCGGCTTGATAAGGCCAAGCATCAGTTTGAGAATGGTGCTTTTTCCAACACCGCTTGGACCAAGGATTGCCTTGATGGTGTTGTCCTTGATGGTTAGTGAGACGTTTTTGAGTATTTCCCTTTCGCCATATTTGAGACCGACCTGTCGTAGTTCAATCATTTGTTCACATGTTTTCCAGCACTATCTTTGAAACGTAGAAATTGGCAATCAGCACAAGTCCTGATGAAACAACAATGCCTTTAATGGTTGAACGCCCGACACCGGATGTTCCACCTCTTGCCGAAAAACCGTTGAAGCTGCTGACAAGCGTTATAATGATGGCAAAAACGGGGGCCTTAAGAAACCCGACGACAAAGTCTTTGGCAACAAGTCGGGGATAGACTGCGTTCCAGAATATTCCAGGATCAAGCCGATGATAGTGCTCGGCCATGTATGCAGCGCTCTGCAGGCCGGCAAAGTCCGAGAAAGCAGTTAAAGGAAGAAACATGATAAGCGCGGCGACAAGTCGGGGTGTGACAAGTTTTGCAACAGGATCAGTACCGAAAGCGCGAAGCGCGTCAATTTGCTCAGATATCTGCATGGCTCCAAGCTCGGCACCGTTTCTTGAACCGAATCGTGCGGAGAGCATGAGACCCATAAGAAGAGGTCCGAGTTCACGGATCACTGACAGCGCTGTTGATCGTCCCAGCATGGTTTTTGCTCCAAAATCTTCAAGCAGGTTGCCTACCTCAATGGCCAAAAGAGCGCCGATAGAGACAGCACTGACCAGCACAATAGGCAGGGAGTCGGCGCCGCAAATTTTGGCCTGATCAAGAACGTCCCGCCAATATTGTTTTGCCTTCGGAATAGCGACAAAGGCTCTGATCGAAAACCAGAAAAACTCCTGCATGGTGAAGAAAAAAACCTTCATTTTAAGGAGGAGCTTTTCTTGAAGAGCCCGAGTGAACGCCATGGCAGCGGCGGGAGAACGTTGATTTTTCATGCGTGCAAAAGTCGACTTTTCATTTTTGCGACCCACTCGCAGGGGATAGTGACTTTGCCGAAGATATCGTCATCGCGTTCTCTCATGCCATGATAGTCTGAACCACCTGAAAAAAGCAGAAAGTACTCATTGGCAATTTCGCGGTAATAATTCTGCCTGTAGGTGTCGTGAGAAGGATGCACAATTTCAATACCATCAAGTCCAAACGTAATTAACTGTTTCAGTGTCTCATCGGAAACATTCTGGGCTGGATGAGCGAGAAACGAAAGCCCCGAGGCCTTATTAATGAGGCTTATGACATCAGCGGGATGTGTTTCAATACTTTTTACGTAGGCAGGACTGTGTGAACCGAGGTATTTGCTGAATGCTTCGCTGAAGCTTTTCACATAGCCGACGTCCTGAAGTACTGCGGCAATGTGGGGCCGTCCAACACTTCCATTCTGAGCTTTGACGATTATCTGCTCAATCCCGATTTTTACACCCATTTTGGCAAGTTTACTCACCATCCGTTCAGCCCTTTCCGTCCGCAGATGACGGCAGTGGTCCAAGTATCCTTTCAGCTCAGAATGCTGAAAATCAAAAAAATAACCCAGGACATGAATGTCATATCCCTTGTAGGTTGAGCTCATCTCTACACCAGGAATAAGCTCAATACCCCTCTCGAAGGCTAATGGCTTTGCTTCGTCAATACCTAAAACAGAATCATGGTCAGTAATGCTGATGGCCTTTAATCCGGCAAGTGCTGCTTTTTTAACAATTTCTGCCGGTGTAAAGATTCCGTCGGAACATTTTGTATGAATGTGTAAGTCTGCTTTTTCAAAGCCATTATACCCTACGCTCGACAAGCTGTACGGCACGGCTGAATGATTAAATAGTTAATTTTGCTCTTACTATATAATAAGAAAATTTTTTCGGCTGGTTCTCAGAAAACAGAATTATTTTTCAGACAAAGAAGTTGCCTTGTGGTGTTATTGCTTATGGTAGCAGGTATCCTGTAAAAACGAGGTAAAGAATGGTCGCTCCCGCCAACAGTCTGTAGATAATAAAGATGGTTGTTGTGTTCTCTTTGAGGTAGTTGAGCAGGAAGGCGATTGATGCGTAACCCACAAGAGCAGCGGCAACGGTTGCTACCGCAATATTGGTTGCGCTTTCAGAAGAGGCAGTGATGCTGCCCCATGTTTTATAGAGCTGCAGGAGTGCTGCGGCCAATACTGACGGGAGTGAGAGTAGAAATGAAAAACGGGCTGCGGCTTCACGGGAAAGATTCATCAAAAGTCCACCGGTTATGGTTACTCCAGAGCGTGAGGAGCCTGGTATGAGAGCGATGCTTTGCGCAAGGCCGATCAGCAGGGCCTCTTTCCACCCAATATTCTCCATTGATTTCAGTGAAAGCCCCTTTTGCAGCCGTTTTTTTATTTTTTGTTCCGCCAGGGAGAGGATGATGGCCAGACCAATAAGTGCACCGCTGATCCAGTAGAGCGAACGGAGGCTGCTTTCAATCTCTGATTTGAACAGCAGACCGAATATGACAATCGGGAGGGTTCCTGCAGCAATCATCCATCCCATTTTTGCTTCAGCAGTACCGAAGGGTTTACCTTTTACAATGCCATCAAGCACGCCTCGGCCAATGACAAAAATATCCTTTCGGAAATAGAGCATGACTGCGAAAAGCGTTCCGATCTGTACAATGGCGGTGAACGCTGCTCCCGGATCACTCCATCCCATCAGAGCCGGAATAATTCTGAGATGTGCCGAACTGCTGATCGGCAGAAATTCCGTCAAACCCTGAACAATACCAAGAAGAATTGCTTCAATATGGGTCATGCAAATTCGTTGTTGTTAGTTGGTAAAATGTCGTGTGTATCAAGAATATCCTGCAGGGCGACGAGGGCATTCTGGACAGCGAGGGCACGGTGGCTGAAGCTGTTTTTTTCAGCGCTGCTCATCTCGGCGTATGTTTTACCTGTAGACATGAGCAGGAATACCGGATCATATCCAAAGCCGTTATCTCCTTTTGGTTCTATCGTTATGGTGCCATGAACAACTCCATCCTCCACCTTTTCAAACAGTCGCAAACCTTGTGGCGAAGGAAGAGCGCCTTTCAGGGCAATAACGCTTCTGAAGCGTGCGGCCCTGTTGGTTATGCTTTTCATGCAGTTGAGCAGGTGGTAGATATTGTCGACGCAGGTTGGTGTCTGTCCGTGCGGCATCGGGGCGTATCGTGCGGAATAAACGCCAGGAGCGCCATTGAGAAACTCAACCTCCAGACCGGTATCGTCGGCCAGTGCAATCATGAAGGGGAATCGTTCAGACAGAAGGTCAAAAATAGCCCTTGCTTTCAAGAGAGCGTTTCCCTCAAGCGTCTCTTCAGTCTCTTCAATCTCGACCTCCAATCCAAGCTCATCAAGCGAAAAAACTTTGAAAAAGGGCGAAATGTTTGCAAGCAGCGGGCGAAGTTCTCTGACCTTGTCGCGGTTGCCGGTTGCAAGGACGACGGCAATCTGGTTGCTGATAGCATTGTCACTCATGGAATTGGTTACTTGATGATTCGGAGCATCTCTTTGACAGCCTCTTCAAGGCCGGTGATGACGGCACGGGCGATAATTGCATGACCGATGCTCACCTCCTCAATTTCAGGAATCTCCCTGAATGGCGTTATGTTGTGATAGTCAAGCCCGTGACCGGCGACAACCCTCAGTCCGAGGCCTTTTGCATAAGCTGCGGCTTCACGGATTCTGGTCAGCTCCAGTGCTTTTTCATCACCCTGTTTCAGTGCGTAGAGTCCGGTGTGTAGTTCCACAATATCAGCTCCAGCCTCTGAAGCCAGGTCAATGGCTTTTTTTTCGGGTTCAATAAAGACACTTGCTTCTATTCCTGCGGGTTTGAATGGTTTCAAAAATTCAACCAGTACGGTAAAATGGCGGGCAATGTCAAACCCCCCTTCCGTGGTGAGCTCCTCCCGTTTTTCAGGGACAAGGGTGATAAGCTCCGGTCTGGTTTTCAGGGCAATCTGTTGCAACTCTGTGGTCATTGCCATTTCCAGGTCAAGCTTGCTCTTCACCGCTTGACGAAGCCTTGCCAGATCGCTGTCCTTGATGTGGCGGCGATCTTCGCGCAGGTGGCAGACAATGCCTGCGGCACCGTACCGTTCAGCAAGCAGGGCAGCTTCAACGGGGTCGGGCTCCTGCTCGCCTCTGGCGTTTCGTAACGTGGCAATATGATCAATATTGACGGCTAATCTCATAAACGTGAAAATGGAACAATGGTGGATAAATTGGCAACCGCGTCAGTTTGTCTTTTCAGCAATCGACTTTTAACCGAAAGTAATAAAAAAAAGGTAGAATGGGCAAAAGTACAGTGCTGGCAGATTTTATAAGTTATTTTTGTGCTGTTGAGTACCTGAAAGGGCGGGTGTTGCCAATTACTTACTGGTGTGCGAAAGATATTTGCCAGGCTGAAGTAAACTGTGCAGGTTTCGCCTTTATTTTTTTCTTTATATTGTGACCCTGATTCCACAATGTTGATTAAAACATTATTATATGTCGAAGCAATGCAGGAGCTGTTCCGATGGGCTGACTGATCGCACTCGTTATGAGGAGGTGGTTCTTGATGTTATGCTCTACAGTGCACGTCTCAAGGAGGCTGTGGCGAGGCGGAACAGTGATGTTATTGTTGCTATGGCACGCATGATGACCGGGACGTTTGAGGAAGGCGGCAAGGTGCTTTTCTGTGGTAATGGTGGTAGTGCGGCAGATGCTCAGCATCTGGCAACTGAGCTGACTATTCGGTATCGCAGCAGTGTGGATCGTCCGGCGCTTCCGGCAATTGCCCTTTCTACAGATACCTCAGCCTTGACGGCAGGTGCCAATGACCTTGGTTATGACGCTGTATTTGCCCGTCTTGTTGAGGCTTATGGTCGTGAACGGGATCTGCTGGTCGGGTTGTCTACCAGTGGCAACAGCAAGAGTGTGGTCAACGCACTCGAAGTAGCCAGGCGGCAAGGGATGAAAACATTTACTCTGCTTGGTGGTGACGGAGGGGTGTTGAAAGGGGTGGCTGATCTGGAAATAATTGTACCCCACTCAGGCTCTGCAGACCGGGTACAGGAGTGTCATATTACGATTGGCCATGTCCTTATTGATCTTGTAGAGCGGATGCTTGGTTATTGTTAATTTCGCTATAATAACTCAAAACGACTATTCTTTATGCAGGTTAAGCAGATTGAGGGGGCGCTTGGTGCGCAAGATACAAGGTTTGCCCTGGTTGTTTCTCGCTTCAACGATTTTATTGGGCAGAAACTTGTTGAGGGTGCCATTGACTGTATTCTTCGCCATGGTGGAGCGGAGGAAAATATTACTATCTACCGTTGTCCCGGTGCTTTTGAACTGCCGATGGTGGCCAAAAAGGTTGCCCTCAGCGGCAAGTATGATGCCATTGTGACGCTTGGCGCTATTATCAGGGGCTCTACTCCTCATTTTGATGTCATTGCTGCGGAAGCGACCAAAGGAATAGCCCAGGCTTCTCTTGATACCGGAGTACCGATTGCTTTTGGTGTTCTTACCACTGAAAATATTGAGCAGGCAATTGAGCGTGCCGGAACAAAAGCCGGCAACAAGGGATTTGATGCTGCCATGACGGCCATTGAAATGGTGAACCTTTACCGACAGATATAGTCGTTGCTGTAGTGATTGAAGTTGGCTGTGATCACCTCCGAGCAGGTGGCCATAAGAGCTTCAATGGTATTGAAGGATGATGGGTCGATTGGTTTGTCGATGATCACCATGATTTTACCCTTGTTGATTTTCAGGCTCTTTTTTGGGGTGATCAGATGGCTGCCAATGATGGTGACGGGGAGCACAGGGGTGTCGCCCTTTTGTGCAACGCGAAACGCGCCGCGCTTGAATGGAAGGAGTTCTCCTGTTGCGGATCGGGTGCCTTCTGGAAAAATATGGAGAGAATGGCCTCCCTTGAGTACCTCTATTGCTGCTGAAAGACTGTTCAGTGCATCCCTGTTTTGTCCCCGTTTGATCATCACATAACCAGCCTTTCTCAAAGCCCGGCCAAACAGTGGTATTTTGCCAAGTTCCTCTTTGGCCATAAAACGTAGGTTGAGCTTCATGGTGCCGAGTAGCAGTGGTATGTCGGCCATGCCGGCATGGTTGCTGAGGACAAGGTAGTGCTGATCGGGGTTGTAATTCTCTTCTCCGATAACCTCGATGGTTATTCTGAAGAGTCTTGCGCTGAGACGGCCCCACCATGCGGCTATTTTATAGAAGCTGTTGCCAAGGGGGTCAAAGATATTGAGCAAGAGGATCAACAGTATCCCGAAAAACGTGATCGGGATAAGGATGAAAAGAAATATCAGTGTTCTTAAGTTCATTCGGCACGCTCATGCAGGATTATTGGTCGAGTCCGTTGAGAAAAGAGGCCAGCTCTTTATACTCTGAACTGATCAAGGTGGCACTCTTCTTTTTTTCCATAAGCTCCTGAAGATTTGAGGGGATCTCGATCTTTTTGCCAAGCGTTTCCTCTATTGCCTCAAGAAATTTTACTGGATGAGCGGTTGAAAGCACAATACCAGCGCCTTCAGCAGCTTCTTTTTTTGACCGGTAGTCTTCAAGAGCCCGGAATGCAACAGCGGTATGTGGCTCCATGAGATAGCCAAATCGGTCATATACTGAGCGGATTGTTGTTCTGGTCTCTTTATCCGAAACGGAAATGCCGGTAATATCCCTCCCCATGGAGGCATGATCGTTGTGGTACAAATATCTCAATCGTCCAAAATTGCTCGGGTTACCAACGTCCATTGCCGTTGAAAGTGTTGTAATGGTTGTATGCGGGTCGTAGCGACCGTCTGTGAGATAACGGGTGACGCTGTCGTTAGCGTTTGATGCTGCTATAAAGTGGCCAATTGGAAAGCCCATCCGTTTTGCAAGTACGCCAGCAGTAAGGTTTCCGTAGTTGCCGCTTGGTACAGAAAAGATCGGGCTGTTGTGGTCGTAACGCTCTTTGAGTTGAAGACTCGCCCATCCGTAATAGAAGGATTGGGGGATCAGTCTGGATATATTGATAGAGTTGGCCGAGGTAAGTGTCAGGGATTTGTTCAGAGATGGATCGACAAATGCCTCTTTTACCATGCGCTGGCAGTCGTCGAAATTGCCCTGTACTTCAAGTGCATGAACATTGTTTCCGGCCGTGGTGAGTTGTTGCTCCTGAAGAGGGCTTACCTTTCCTGAAGGGTAGAGCAATACCACTCTTGTGTTGGGGATGCCCTGAAATCCGTAAGCGACGGCACTTCCTGTATCTCCCGATGTTGCCACGAGCACGGTAATCAGCCTTTTCTCTTTTGCTGCAAAAATTCCCGTGAGTCGGGCAAGAAAGCGTGCTCCGTAATCCTTGAAAGCGAGTGTCGGGCCGCAGAAAAGCTCTTCAACAAAGGTGTTGTCGTCCAGCGGCACAATCGGAGTGTCAAAGTTATAGCAGGTATCAATCATATCGCTGAGTTGATCCAGGGGAATATCATCCCCGACAAACTTTTTCGCAATGGCAAAGGCGATGTTGTTGAAGCTTGCTCCATCAAGGTTCTTGATCTCTTCTGGTGAAAAGTGAGGAATCTCGGAGGGAACATAGAGTCCTCCATCGGGGGCAAGGCCTTCGAGGGTGGCTTTCTTCAGGGAGACAGGTATGGATGATTTATTGGTGCTGAAATAGATCATGTATGCAGGTGTTCTCTATTGACAATTATGACAGTATTCGAGCCCCTTCCTTGCAGATCGGTGTTACCCATACATCTGACGCAAGGTGAGCTTTAGAGTGAAGGAATGCCTCTTTCATGGCGGCACCAACCTTGAGAGCTGTTTTTTCTGAGGAGGAAAAAGCAAAAACAGATGGACCTGAACCAGCAATGCTGCATCCCAGTGCCCCAGCATTAAGTGCCGCCTCTTTGACCTCAAAAAAGCCGGGGATTAACGGTGCACGTTTTGGCTCTGCGATGACATCAACCAGCGATCGTCCAATAAGGTCATAGTCCGAGGTGAGCAGTCCGGTGACCAGTGCACCAACATTACCCCATTGCTGTGTTGCTGTCTTGAGCGATATTTCCTGTGGGAGGACGGAACGCGCATAAGCGGTTCGCAATTCAGTATGGGGGTGCGCCAGTGAACAGTAGAGGTGTTCGGGTGATGGAATCGTGATGAGATCCAGCGGTGTATAGCTTCGTATCAGAACAAAATTGCCAAGAATTGCAGGTGCTGCATTGTCGGCATGAGCGGAACCGCAGGCAACTCTCTCACCTTCAATGGCGAAGTGTACCAGCTCCATTTTTGAGCAGGGATTTCCCAGCAGTTCATTTGCCGCCACCAGCGCTGCCGCCGCGCTTGCTGCACTGCTGCCCATCCCGCTGCTGAGTGGAAGATGTTTGAGAAGCTCAAGGGAGATGTGTCCGGTAAAATCAATCTGCTTATGGGCGCGGATATACTCAAGAAACTTGAGGACAACAAAGCTTGATGTGTTTTTTTTGGGATCGAGGGGCAAGGCGCCACCATCCCCGCTGATACTTGTTATTGAGACTGGAGAACCGGATTGTCTGGTGTCGGAAAGTGTCAGAATTACCTCATCACCAGGTTCGGTAATGGCAAATCCAAGCACATCGAAACCACAGGCAACATTACCGACGGTTGCTGAAGCGAATCCTCTGACAGTTTTCATACTGTTTTCTTCGGGCAAAATTCCTGTATGTGGATGAATTAATGCAACGGTTCAAAAAATAATGAAAGAGTGTGTATTCAGAATAAGGCGAAAGGAATTTGAATAACTAAAAGCTTTTCATTAAATTCAGGTTTTATCTTTTGGTATGGCGGTCGGTGCGACCACCCGAGACAAGGTAAGCAGAATCTTTCTCTTTTCTTAACAAATAACCAAGCGGAATAAGATATGTCTACAACAGTCAGGCCTGATGAGGTTTCATCCATACTTCGCAAGCAGCTTGCCGGTTTTGAATCTGAAGCAGAGGTGTATGATGTGGGAACAGTGCTGCAGGTTGGCGACGGTATTGCTCGTGTTTATGGTTTATCGAAGGTTGCCGCCGGCGAGCTTCTTGAGTTTCCCAACAATGTGATGGGTATGGCTCTAAACCTTGAAGAGGACAATGTCGGCGCTGTATTGTTTGGTGAATCCAATCTGGTGAAAGAGGGTGATACGGTTAAAAGAAGTGGTATTCTTGCTTCTATTCCCGTTGGTGAAGCTATGCTTGGCAGGGTCATTAATCCACTCGGCGAGCCAATTGATGGTAAAGGTTCCATTGAAACACATCTTCGTCTTCCTCTCGAGCGCAGGGCACCAGGTGTGATTTATCGTAAATCGGTGCATGAACCTCTTCAGACAGGTCTCAAGGCTATTGACTCCATGATTCCGATTGGTCGCGGACAGCGCGAACTCATTATTGGTGACCGTCAGACAGGCAAGACTGCTGTTGCAATTGATACCATTATCAACCAGAAGGGCAAAGGCGTTTTCTGTATCTATGTGGCAATTGGTCTGAAGGGATCAACGGTTGCCCAGGTCGTCAACACGCTTGAAAAATATGATGCGATGTCGTACACTACCGTTATATCGGCGACAGCATCCGATCCCGCGCCGCTTCAGTTTATTGCCCCGTTTGCTGGCGCTACTCTTGGTGAATTTTTCCGTGATACGGGTCGTCACGCATTGGTGGTTTATGATGATCTTTCAAAACAGGCAGTTGCCTATCGTCAGGTTTCGCTTCTTCTCCGTCGTCCACCGGGACGCGAAGCTTACCCGGGTGATGTGTTCTACTTGCACTCCCGTCTGCTTGAGAGAGCTGCTAAAATCACTGATGATATTGAGGTTGCAAAGAAGATGAATGATCTTCCTGATGCACTCAGACCGTTGATCAAGGGTGGTGGAAGTCTTACCGCCTTGCCGGTTATTGAAACCCAGGCAGGTGATGTTTCCGCCTATATTCCAACCAACGTGATTTCGATCACCGATGGTCAGATTTTCCTTGAATCGAACCTTTTCAACTCCGGTCAAAGACCGGCTATCAACGTCGGTATTTCTGTTTCCCGTGTGGGTGGAAGTGCCCAGATCAAGGCAATGAAAAAGGTTGCCGGTACCTTGCGTCTCGATCTCGCGCAGTTCCGTGAACTTGAGGCCTTCTCGAAATTCGGCTCCGACCTTGATAAAACCACCAAGGCACAGCTCGACAGGGGCGCAAGACTTGTCGAAATCCTCAAGCAGGGGCAGTATATTCCCATGCCGGTTGAAAAACAGGTTGCCATTATTTTTCTTGGTACCCAGGGGCTGCTTGACTCTGTTGATTTGCGCTTTATCCGCAAGTTTGAGGAAGAGTTCCTCAATATGCTTGAGATCAAGCACAATGACATGCTATCAAAGATTTCTGAGAGTGGTGTGCTTGAGGCTGATGCTGCCAGCAAGCTCAAGGAGATTGCGGTCAAATTTGTGGCAGCTTTCAAGGAAAAGAACAAGGCGTAAGAGTGAGGTGATTGGTTTTCAAGCAATTTTTTAACAGTCCCGTAATACATGCCTACATTAAAGGATATACGTGTACGAATCAAAGGGGTAAAGTCTACACAGCAGGTCACCAAGGCGATGAAGATGGTGGCCGCTGCGAAGCTCAGAAGGGCTCAGGAGAGGGCCGTCATGGCACGGCCTTATGCTGCGAAGCTGAAGGATATGCTTGGTTCGCTCTCTTTGAAGGTTGATACTTCCCGAAACCCCTTGCTTTCTGGTCGTTCGGAGGTCAATAATGTTCTTGTGATTCTTGTCACTGCAGACAGGGGGCTTTGTGGTGCGTTTAATACCAATGCCATAAAGCTGGCGCACAAAGTTATTCACGAGGATTATGCTGCGATCCATGGCAGGGGAGGTGTCAGTCTGATCTGTGCAGGTTCCCGGGGATTTGAGTTTTTCAGGAAAAGAGAGTACAAGATTATTCAGGGCTACGCATCCGTTTTTCAGCACCTTGATTTCAGTATAGCCAAAGAGATTGTTGATACTGCCTCTGGTATGTATCTTCGTGGTGAGGTTGACAGGGTTGTTGTCGTTTACAATGAATTTAAGTCAGTGCTTGCACCGAATTTGAAAGCGGAAGTTATTCTTCCTATTGCACCTGATGCCTCATCTGTAAACGTGAGTAGCAGTGATTACATCTATGAACCCTCACCAGCGGCTATTATTGATGTGCTGGTGCCAAAGCATCTTAATACACAACTGTGGAGAATGATGCTTGAATCAAATGCAGCCGAGCAGGCGGCCCGAATGTCGGCGATGGATTCGGCTACCGAAAATGCGAAGGAGCTTCTTCGTGGACTTAACATTAGTTACAATAGAGCACGCCAGGCGGCAATTACCACTGAACTCAGTGAAATTGTTGCAGGTGCGGAAGCACTGAGTAATTGATCGAATATCAATGCCTTATGATGTCTTAAGCGCCCGCATGGGCGCTTTTTTGTTGCGCATTGGCTTAACTGGTGTCGGCGGTTGTGCAACTCATTCGGGAAATGATTTATATTCCACAAGCAGGTGGTTGATGGTTCGGTCTCTTTTCACCTTTCTTCAATGAATGTATGGGCGGGAGCATGAAGATATACAAGTTCGGAGGTACTTCTCTGGGGTCGGCAGGACGGATCAGAAAAGTGGGAGATATTATTGCCGGTGCAGTTGATGAGGGCAAGCTTATTGTGGTAGTTTCGGCCATTCATCATGTTACCGATTTTTTGCTTGAATCAGCCACAAAGGCGTGTAGTGGTGATGATAGTTATCGTACGATACTTGATGAACTGGATAATCAGCACTTGTCGTTGGTCGCTGAGCTTTTTTCCGGTGACTCTTTTGGCGATATCACTTCTGCTATACGTCATGACCTTTCCGATCTCCATAACATTGTTCAGGGTATTTTTTTGTTAAGAGAGCTTTCTGAAAAAAGTCTGGCAGTTGTGCTGAGTTTTGGGGAGCGTCTTTCAGCCAGGATTATCAGTTATTATTTGCAGCAGCGAGGGATGCCATCCTTTTTTCTTGATGCCCGCGAGTTGATTGTTACTGATGCCAATTATGCTGATGCCCGGGTTAACGTCTCTGCTTCCGAACTCCATATAAAAAAACGTCTTGAATTGTTTGAAGGCGTGCCGGTTGTTACCGGATTTATTGCCGCAGCCCCCGACGGTACGGTGACAACTCTGGGGCGTGGAGGTTCTGATTATACAGCTTCTCTTCTTGGTGCCGCTCTTGGTGCATCGGAAATTTGTCTATGGAGTGACGTTGACGGTTTTTTCAGCGCTGATCCAAAACGGGTTCGTGAGGCCAGGATCCTCCCTTTCATAACCTGCGCGGAGGCCATGGAACTCTCTCACGCTGGTGCCAAAGTTCTTCATCCGCTCGCAGTTCAGCCTGCCATGAAGGCTGGTATTCCTCTGTTGATTAAGAATTCCTTTAATCCTGAGGCAAGAGGCACACGCATTGAACTTGAAACACCGCCGGAGATAAGCCGCACGCTTCCAGTAACAGCCCTCTCCTCAATCAACAACGTTGTCCTTCTGAACCTTTCGGGGAGTGGTATGGTCGGTGTCCCTGGTATTGCCTCAAGGCTCTTCAGTTGTCTTGCTCAGTATCGGATCAATATTATTTTCATATCCCAGGCATCCTCTGAACAGTCGATTACTCTTGCCATCAATCCTTCGCAGGCGGCAAAGGCAAAAAAAATACTTGAGGGGATATTTGTTCGTGAAATTGAAGCCCGTCAGATAGATCCTCTGCTGATTCGACGCAACCTTTCGATGATAGCAGTCGTTGGCAATAACATGTCGGGCCATCCTGGAGTTTCAGCCCAATTGTTTGAAACGCTTGGCAAAAATGGAATCAACGTTATTGCAGTTGCCCAGGGCGCCAACGAGATGAATATTTCGTTTGTGGTTGACTGCCATGATGAGGACAAAGCTCTGAATTGTATTCATGAGTCATTTTTCCTGTCTGGGCGTAAGGTGCATCTCTATATTGCAGGTACGGGGACTATCGCAAAAAGCCTGATTGGGCAGATCAGTGCCCATCGCATCAACCTGCAGAAGGATAATGATCTTGATGTCGTGGTCTGTGGCATGGCAAACACTCGCCAGATTACCCTGGACGATAACGGTATTGATCTTGAACATTGGCAAGCATCTCTTGCTCAGAGAGTAGGGCACCAGGGAATAGATGGGTATATTGAGTTAATCCGAGAGCGAAACCTTCATAACACAATTTTTGTTGATTGTACTGCAAGCTCAACTGTTGCAGCAAGTTACCCGGAATTACTGCTTGCCAATATTTCAGTGGTGACCGCAAATAAGCTTGGTATGGCCGCTCCTTGGCCGCTCTACCAGAGTATCAGGGATGCACAGCGGAAAAGCAATGCTCGTTTTCTCTACGAAACCAATGTTGGTGCAGGTTTGCCGATTATCAACACGCTGAATGATCTGAAAAACAGCGGAGACAAGATTATTTGCATTGACGGTGTGCTTTCTGGAACGTTAAGCTTTATTTTCAATGAGCTGCGCAAAGGGGGCAAATTCAGTGATATTGTTCGTCGTGCACAGGTGGCCGGGTTTACTGAGCCTGATCCTCGGGATGATCTTTCGGGTGCTGATTTTGCCCGGAAATTCCTGATTCTCGGTCGTGAGCTGGGCTTCAAGCTTGAGTACAGCGATGTTGCCTGCGAAAGCCTGGTGCCGGAAGAGTATCGTGGCGAAATGCCGGTTCAGGAATTTCTTGATCGGCTATCAACTATTGATGAATGGTATGCCGATGAAATTGCGAAAGCAGGAAAAGAGGGTATGACCATTGCTTATGCAGGTGAGATCAGGGATGGAGTGGCAAGTATCGGGGTCAAACGGCTTCCACTTACAAGTCCCATTGCTGGTCTTGATGGCTCTGAAAATATGGTGGTCTTTACGACGGAGCGCTATAGGACTACTCCTCTTGTGGTACGAGGGCCCGGTGCTGGTGGAGAGGTGACGGCAGGCGGTGTTTTTGCCGATATCCTGCGCATTGCAAGTTATCTTGTTTGAGGAGAATCATTCATGCGTGCAGAAATTGTATCAGTCGGGGATGAACTGCTGAAAGGTCAGAGGATTAATACCAACGCAGTATTTATCTCCACCGCTCTTGCTGGTATAGGGATCTCTGTCGGGAGAGTTGTTGCTTGTTCTGATCTTGAAGATGAGATGGTCTCTCTCTTTTCGGAGGCGCTTCATCGGGCCGATATTGTTCTTGTTACCGGTGGGCTCGGTCCGACAAGAGATGACCGGACAAAAAAAGCGGTACAACAGCTTTTGGGCAGAGGGACAGAGCTTAATCCTGCGGCATACCAAAATCTTGCTGATCGAATAAATAAACATGGATTGGTGATGTCGTCATCTCTCCGGGAGCAGGCGATGGTGATAGAAGGTTCCCGGGTTATTCCGAATACAAGGGGAAGTGCTGCGGGGATGATTATTTCGTGTGGAGAGCAGTTTCACCACCACTCTCTGGTGCTGATGCCCGGTGTTCCCTGTGAAATGCAGGCGATGATGGAGCGCACAGTTGTTCCACATTTTGCGGCACTTTCAGATACCGCCATTTGTCACACTCCGATAAAAACAGTCGGCATTGGTGAGTCGAGTCTTGCAGAGATAATTGTTGATATTGAGGATCATCTGCCTGCGGGAACAACGCTTGCTTACCTGCCTCATGCGGCAGGTGTCAGCTTGATGATCAGTACTATCGGTCAGCTTCATGACGGGGTGGATCGTGATAACCGGAGTGTTGTGGAGGCGATTGCCAAGAGGGCTGAAGCGTTCGTTTATGCGACCAGCGAGGTAACTCTTGAAGAGACTGTCGGCGCAATGCTCTCTGCACAAGGCAGGAGTGTTGCGGTTGCAGAATCGTGTACTGGTGGTCTGCTTGCCAGTCGCCTGACTGATGTTCCGGGTGCGTCATCGTATTTTCTTCAGGGTTTTGTGGTGTACAGCAACAGGGCAAAACAGAGAAATCTTGGAGTGCCGGCAGAGACGATTGAGACCTTCGGAGCGGTCAGCGAAGAGGTTGCCCGGGCGATGGCCATTGGATGTCTTGAAAAAAGTGGCGCGGATTTTGCCCTTTCAACAACAGGTATCGCTGGACCGTCGGGAGGTTCCCCGGAAAAGCCTGTTGGGATGGTTTGTCTGGGTTTAGCCAAAAGAAAATCTACCAATGTGATTTCCAGAACGCTCTATATGCATGGCGATCGTAAACAGAACAAGCTTCACTTCAGTGAGGCAGCTCTTCGTGAGTTGTGGCAGTGCCTTCGGGAGGAATCATGACTCTTTTGGAACAAAGCTTGTTTATTTACCCATTGGTTAATGATATTGTAGCGTGCGGCCTGGAAGATCAGGATGCTTTTATTGAAAAAGAAGCTATAGTATCAATACTTTCTGGGACTTGTAGTAGTATTGTGTCACTTTATTAAGGAAAAACGCTGTTTTTCTCGTATCCAATGGCCAAAATAGCAAGATTACCGGATAGTGTTGCAAACAAGATTTCTGCAGGGGAAGTTGTTCAGCGCCCTGCATCTGTTGTCAAGGAGCTTCTTGAAAATTCGATAGATGCTGGTGCAAGTAAGATAACGGTTTCGATCAAGGATGCTGGTAAAGAGCTGATCCGGATAGTAGATAATGGCGCAGGGATGTTGAGGGAGGATGCACTCCTGAGCGTAGAGCGCTTTGCGACCAGTAAGATTACTGGAGTTGATGATCTTGATTCACTGCAAAGCCTGGGTTTCAGGGGAGAGGCTCTGGCAAGTATCTCTTCTATTTCACATTTCGAGTTGAAAACACGGACGGCACAAGAGACGCTTGGGCTGAAGCTCCGGTATGAGGGTGGAGTTCTTGCAGAGGAGTCGGGGGTGCAGGGAGAGCAGGGGACAACGATCAGCGTCAGAAACCTTTTTTACAATGTGCCTGCCCGGCGGAAGTTTCTCAAATCCAACGCAACCGAGTACAACCATATTTATGAAATTGTCAAGTCGTTTGCATTGGCATACCCGGACATTGAGTGGCGTATGTACAGTGACGACGAAGAGCTTTTTCATCTCAAGAGTCCAAATATTCTTGAAAGGCTTAATCTTTTTTACGGTGATGAGTTTGCTGAAAGCATGATTGAGCTTTCAGATGAAAATGATTATCTCTCAATCAAAGGGTTTCTTGGAAAGCCGGCAATGCAGAAACGGAAGAAACTCGATCAGTATTTTTTTGTTAATCGTCGGTTAGTGCAGAACAGGATGCTCTCACAGGCGGTGCAGCAGGCTTATGGCGATCTGCTTGTCGAACGTCAGACACCTTTTGTGCTGCTTTTCCTCTCGATTGATCCCTCACGGATTGATGTGAACGTTCATCCGGCCAAACTTGAGGTCAGGTTTGACGATGAGCGCAGTGTGCGTAATATGTTTTATCCGGTTATCAAGAGGAGGATCCAGTTGCACGATTTTTCTCCTGACCTTGCGGTTACGGGCGGCGAAACATGCGCCTCTGGTGTTTTTCAGTCATCATCTTCAAGACGTTTTTCTTTTCCTGATATTCCCCATCGTGTTTCGACTACGGATGATCTTTACAGGAATTATCGCGAAGGCTCCTATGGTGAGGTTGCTGCACCAGGGGCGTCGTTATGGTATCAGCCTGAAACGTCTCCGCCATCCCGCTCTTCGACGGGATTCGTCGCCCTGGAGCGAGAGTTACGCGAGGGGAGTGAACAGTTGGCTTCCGTCCTTCTCTCTCCTGTCTATAACGATGAAGGTGTTCCAAATCCGAAAGATTCAGACCCAAAGATATGGCAGTTACACAATAAATACCTGATTTGTCAGATCAAGACCGGTTTGATGATTATTGATCAGCATGTGGCGCATGAGCGTGTGCTCTATGAGCGTGCTGTCGATGTCATGAACCAGAGTGTCCCAAATTCGCAGCAATTGCTCTTTCCCCAGAAGGTTGAGTTTCGTACATGGGAGTATGAGGTGTTTGAGGAGATTCGTGACGATCTCTATCGGCTTGGTTTTAATCTGCGGATGTTTGGCAATAAAACTGTCATGATCGAAGGGGTTCCCCAGGATGTGAAGCCGGGTACTGAGGTGACGATTCTGCAGGATATGATTGCGGAATATCAGGAAAATGTTTCAAAACTCAAGCTTGACAAGCGCGACAATCTTGCAAAGTCATACTCATGCCGCAATGCCATCATGGCAGGCCAGAGGCTTTCGCTGGAAGAGATGCGTTCACTTATTGATAATCTGTTCGCTACCCGTGAACCTTACTCATGCCCGCATGGCAGGCCGGTCATAATAAAGCTTTCACTGGATCAGCTTGACAAGATGTTCGGGAGAAAATAACCCGTTGTGTGGTTGCAAGTTTGTGCAAAAGTACTAAATTCAAAGCTATGCCCTTGTAGCTCAGTGGATAGAGCAACAGTTTCCTAAACTGTAGGTCGGCGGTTCGAGTCTGCCCGAGGGCACTTCTCCATGAGCAGTTCGCGTTTCAGAGTCACCCTTTTTTCAAATATCACCGTGTCCAAGGCGCGAGCTACATATAAAAGCCTTGCAAGGGTAATTATCATTATTCTGCTTGTGTTCTTCGTGGTTGATGTCGGGCGCTACTTTTTTTACCCGGACGTCCAGCAGCTTCTCGATCAAAATCCTGCTAAAACTGCTTTTATGGAGTATCGCGAGGCTGAGTGGAGGCGCGAAGGGTTATACGATAAGAAAGTTAATCAGAAATGGGTTTCGTTGCGTAATGTTTCCCAGAATCTTGTCAAGGCGGTTCTGATTGCTGAGGACGACAAGTTCTGGCAGCACGAGGGTTTTGATTACAAGGCGATGGAGCGGGCGCTTGAGAAGAACATACTGGCCAAGAAATTCAAGATGGGTGGAAGTACGATCAGCCAGCAGCTTGCCAAGAATCTTTACCTGTCTCCTTCCAAAAATCCGGTGCGCAAGGTTAAAGAGGCCATTCTTACCTGGAAACTTGAAAAAGTGCTCTCGAAACGGCGCATTCTTGAACTCTATGTGAATGTTGCTGAATGGGGTGATGGTATTTTTGGTATTGGTCAGGCTGCCCGTCACTATTACGGCGTCACTCCAGCTCAACTTTCTGCTGAGCAGGCCTCCAGACTTGCAGCCATACTTCCTAACCCGATTCTTTTTTCTCCAACAGGTACCTCCCGATATGTTCGCAACCGATCCTCTATCATCTATGCCATTATGCGAAAGCGAGGGGTTGTTATTCCCGACTACAGGGAGGTTATTATGGAGTCCATTTCGGATACTACCGCTGTGGATTCAGTTGTGATTGGTGTGCCGGAGTTTCTGCTCGATCAGGCAATCTCCACTGATAGCAGCGCAACCAGGAGCAAAGATGGTGATCACACCATAATTGATGGAAGAACCAGTAACAATCCGTTTGAAGTCAAAGAGGGAAAAGGAAGCAACGTGTCGCCCCGATCTACCCCCTCCCAGTGACACTCCATTGCATATCATTGGGGTGGGGGCGGGATTCTCCTGAAGACGCCGACCGACAAATACTTTATTTACTCAAGTTCAAACGATGACTTGTCCATACCGCAGACAGGGCAGACCCAGTCGTCGGGAATATTTTGGAACGCGGTTCCTGGTGCTACCCCGCCATCAGGATCACCAATTTCAGGATCATAGACATAGCCACATGGCACACAAACCCACTTTTCCATAGCAAAAAAAAGTTACTGTTACATTAATAAAATAGGACGCTTCGGTCGCATGATACGAAAAAACTTATTTCTTGAGCAAGGCCAATATCAAAGCTAATGAGGAAGTTTGGTTGGAATACAATGGTTCACAGGCTATTCGTTATCCCATAACCCATTCTGCGGATATGTTTTATTGTTTATTTGAAAAAAAATTCATGGAAAAATCACCGTATTCAAAGTTTGCCAATTCGGCATTAATTCTTCGGGATGAACTCGCGATTGATCGTACTATTTTGGCCAATGAACGAACACTTCTTGCCTATTTGCGTTCAGGAGTCTCTCTGATTATAGCGGGCGTTTCCATCATGCATTTTGTTCAATTCGGTTGGTTCAGATTCGTGGGCATTTTTTGTATCCCGGTTGGTCTTATTACGGGGATATTTGGCGTGTATCGATATCGCCTGGTCAACAAGTCTATAGCTTTCGTACGACGGCAGCTTTCAGGGATGAAAAAAAGGGATGGTTGTTCATCATGATGTTGTTCAGGTGATGATAATGTTGCCTTTATAAACAATTTTCGCAGGACCCGTAAGGAAGACCTCATCCATGTTTTCACTGAACTGAACTTGAAGGCTATCTCCGCTTTTTACCTGTACACGGACGGTTGTGCTGCTGATTTTTCCGAGGTGGTAACTCATAAGGACTGCGGCCACTGCTCCGGTACCGCAAGCGAGGGTTTCATGTTCAACACCTCGTTCAAATGTGCGAATGGAGAGAGAGTCTGGAGAGGTGATTTCAATAAAGTTGACGTTGGTCCCCTCAGAAAAAATGTCCGTTCGATGTCTGATGTCGTGTCCGGTTTCGTTTACTTTCACCTTTGCCAGGTCAGATACATAGGTAATGGCATGTGGAGATCCGGTATTGATGGAGTGACAGACAAATCCCTCAATATTTATGTCATTTCTGAACTCATCAGGCGCAAGCATTCGAAGTTTTACGGTTTCATGGCTGGTAATCCATGCGTTGTAGGGATTGCCGTTTGCTTCAAACGTATAACTGTTGTCTCTGTCTGCAGGAATTCCTGAGGTGAAGGCGAACCAGGCAGCGCACCTTCCGCCGTTTCCGCACATTGAGCCCTGAAAACCATCAGAGTTGTGATAGTTCATACTGAAGTCATAAAGCGTCGATGGTTCAACCAGGATCAGTCCATCAGCGCCGATGCCTGTTCCTCTGGCACAGAGATCCCTGATCTGCATCGATGAAAGCCGGATGGTGAGATTCCTGTTATCGATAACAATAAAATCATTTCCAGCTCCTGATAGTTTGGTGAAGGAGATCTCCATATTGTGCAGGGATATTGGTTTTTTTATCACTCGCAACTATAGTATTGCTACGCCTCTGCATTTGTAAGTATATGCAGGAGGTACTTTACTGCTTTATAATAAAACTATAGCAGCTCAATGCAGGGGTAAAATAATTTATTATTAAATAATTTTTCTTATTTTCCTGCTAAAGTGTTGGGTCCTGTTCCCGGCAGATAACAGTGCTTAAGTTGATTGTTGGTTTATTTTTCTATAGATTCGATAGTTGTTATCATGCGTAATGCGTGCTTCGACCCATGGGTGATGCGGATTAGGGTTCCGGGGTTCGGTCGAGTTGATTAATTGTCCGAATTGACGGCATTGCTTTATGGCGAAATAGTTTTCTTTTCGGTTTCTTCAATCTGAATTATGTTCAAAAAAAGGAGAGAAATACAATGGCTGAACAAGTGAATCCGGCTGGAGTAAAGCCAAAGGGCACCGTCCCACCTCCCAAGGGGAACGCTCCTTCTCCCAAGGGAAATGGCGTTTCGGGGGCACCATCAGTTATCAAGGAGCAGGATGCTTCTAAAATGAGGAGGTTTCTGTTCCAGCGAACGGAGACTCGATCTACGAAGTGGTATCAGATTTTTGATACCGACAAGATTGATGACGAGCAAGTGGTTGGTGCCCATCTTGCTCTTCTCGGTGTTCTCGGTTTTCTGATGGCAATCTATTATATCTCTGGCATTCAGGTGTTTCCTTGGGGTGTGCCTGGTTTTCATGATAACTGGTTTTATCTGACAATCAAGCCTAGGATGGTTTCGCTTGGAATTGATACCTATAGCACCAAAACAGCGGATCTTGAGTTTGCCGCATCGAATCTTCTTGGTTGGGCGCTTCTTCATCTTGTTTCGGGGTCGATTCTTATTTTCGGTGGATGGCGTCATTGGACTCATAATCTGACGAATCCCTTTACCGGACGTACTGGCAATTTCCGGGACTTCAGGTTTCTTGGCAAGTTCGGTGATGTAGTCTTTAGCGGAATCAGCGCCAAAAGCTACAGGGAGGCACTCGGACCTCATGCGGTTTATATGTCCCTGCTTTTTCTCGGATGGGGTCTGTTAATGTGGTTTGTTCTCGGTTTTCCGCCGATTCCTGACTTCCAGACGATCAATTCCGAAACATTTATGTCTTTTGTTCTGGCTGTTATTTTCTTTTCTGCTGGCATTTACTGGTGGAATAATCCGCCGAACGCCGCAACACACCTGAATGATGACATGAAAGCAGCATTTTCGGTTCACCTCACAGCAATGGGTTATATCAGTATTGCATGTGGATGTATCGCTTTTGTTGCATTCCAGCAACCCTCGTTTGCGGCATACTATAAAGAACTCGACAAGTTGGTATTTTATCTTTATGGTGAGCCATTCAACCGTGTGAGTTATAATTTTGTTCAGGAAGGTGGCAGGGTTATTTCTGGTTCCAAGGAGTTTGCCGACTTTGAGGCTTTTGCAATTCTTCCGAAGAATGGAGCTACCTTTGGAATGGCGAGGACGGTGATTAACCTTATCACCTTCAACCACATCATCTGCGGAGTTCTCTATGTTTTTGCTGGTGTTTACCATGGAGGGCAGTACCTGCTTAAAATCCAGCTTAATGGCCTTTACAGCCAGATCAAGTCTGTTTTTATTACCAAAGGTCGCGATCAGGAGGCCCAGGTAAAGATTCTTGGTTCGATCATGGCGCTCTGCTTTGCCACCATGCTCTCCGTTTATGCTGTTATTGTGTGGAATACTATATGCGAGCTTAATCTTTTTGGTACCAATATCCTGATGTCGTTCTACTGGCTGAAACCACTTCCGATTTTCCAGTGGATGTTCAGGGATCCAAGTATCAACGATTGGGTGATGGTTCATGTTATTGTTGCAGGTTCGCTTTTCTCATTGATCGCTCTTGTGCGTATCGCCTTTTTCTCTCACACCTCACCCCTTTGGGATGACCTCGGGCTCAAGAAGAACTCGTACTCATTCCCATGCCTTGGTCCGGTGTATGGTGGAACTTGTGGCGTATCAATACAGGATCAGCTCTGGTTTGCAATGTTGTGGGGAATCAAGGGACTTGCAGCAGTTGCCTGGTATATTGATGGTGCATGGATAGCATCTATGATGTACGGTGTTCCTGCCGCTGATGCAAAGGCTTGGGATTCTGTAGCAGGTCTTGCACACCATTATACATCCGGTATATTCTACTATTTCTGGACAGAGACAGTGAACATTTTCTCAAGTTCACATCTTTCAACCATTCTTATGATTGGTCACCTTGTGTGGTTTATCAGCTTTGCTGTATGGTTTGAGGATCGTGGTTCCCGTCTTGAAGGTGCTGATATTCAGACCAGGACTATTCGCTGGTTCGGAAAGAAATTCCTTAACCGTGATGTTAACTTCCGTTTTCCGGTCCTGACTATTTCTGACTCCAAGATGGCGGGTACATTCCTTTATTTTGGTGGTGTTTTCATTCTGGTGTTCCTTTTTATCGGGAATGGCTTTTATCAGACGGACAAACCGCTGCCACCCCAGGTAGGAGATGCTGCTCTATCTGGTCAGGTTATGTTGACGCAGGTTGTTGATTATCTGGTGAAGTTGATCGCTTGATACTGTTTTTCTGGAGAGGTCTCCCTGCCTCTCCAGAAAAAATCTTTGGTTTATTAGTTTATCATGTAATTAAAGAGGAGGGTTTTTATGGCCGATCCTGTACAGAAGCCAGATATATCGTCAAAGCCTGTTGCCAAGGTTAACCCCGCAGCACCCAAGTCGCCAGCAGCTTCAGCAACAACGGCTGATACGGCAGCAAAACAAGGGGTAAAGGCAAAGCCAAAAGATATTTCTCAGAAACAGGTTGACAAGGTTCGTCTTGAGCCCATTAATGTCAATCTTGGAAGAACCGGTCTTCCGCAGGAGTCAGCTTTTCCGATTAAAAAAGAGGTAAAAGCTGCTCCCAAGCCAGCGCCAGCCGTAGCCGCTAAACCGGCTGTTGGAGCGAAGCCTGCGGTTGGGGCAAAACCAGCCGCAGGAGCAAAACCTGTTCCGGGACAGAAACCCGCAGCTTCAGTCGCGAAAGGGGCTCCTGCACCTAAAGTTGCACCAGTTCCGGCTGCGCAAGCCCAACCCGCACCACCTCCAACAGCGCCTGTGAAAAAAGCTGCTCCAAGAGAGAAGGATCACTATTTCATCATTGAAAACCTCTGTGTTGGTTGTGGTCTCTGCCTTGACAAGTGTCCACCAAAGGTACAGGCCATTGGTTACAAGTTTTATGGAGATGTGCAGGAAGGGGGATTCAGGGCATATATTGATCAGGATGCCTGTATCTCTTGTTCATCTTGCTTTAATGCAGATGAATGTCCTGCAGGAGCGCTCATTGAGGTGCATCCCGATGGCGAAGTGATTGATTATGCGTATACGCCACCTGAACGGCTGGATTTTGATCTGAGATTTCTGCATAGATTTCACAGAGAGGCGCGTTAAGGCAACAGTGTACGTTTATTTTTTTATGAAAGCATTGCTTCTCTTGGGGCAATGCTTTTTTTTTAAGATTTTTCATCGTTATGCCGGAGCAAAACATATTGACTCTTGAGCCATTTAACGGGGACTACGGTGTTGAACCAGCCTCTTCAGCTCAGACTCTTGTCATTATTCCAACGTTCAACGAGGCTGATAATATTGGTCGCCTTCTTGGCGAGCTTCTGGCTCGCTACTCCTCTTTTATTGATATTCTTGTTATTGATGACAACTCTCCGGATGGTACGGCTGATATTGTTCGCTCAATGCAAGGGAAGACAAATGCTCTTTATCTGATGACCCGGCAGTGCAAAATGGGGCTTGGAACAGCGTATATTACGGGTTTCAACTATGCACTCCAGAAGGGTTATCACTATATTTTGGAAATGGATGCCGATTATTCTCATGATCCTGCGGATGTCCAACGTTTTCTTGATGCCATGAGTGGAGCGCATCTTCTTGTCGGCTCTCGTTACATGAATAATACGGTCAATGTGGTTAACTGGCCTCTTGGAAGGTTGATTCTTTCCAGAATGGCGAGCATCTATACTCGTATGATCACAAGAATGCCTGTTGATGATCCAACAAGTGGCTTTAAATGTTTCAGTGCTGATGTATTGCGATCGCTTGATCTCGGCAGGATAAATTCCCAGGGCTACTCGTTTCAGATAGAGATGAATTTCAGGGCGTGGAAAAAAGGTTTTACCATCAGGGAGATTCCAATTGTTTTTGTTGATCGGTCGGTGGGTAAATCGAAAATGACAAAAAGGAATATTGGTGAAGCGATCTGGATTGTCTGGTGGCTCACCACCAAGTCATTGTTTGGGTTTCTGTAGGGGCAAACCGGGTGTCTGCCCCCTCATCTGTGCTCCTCAGTCTCTCTTTTCAGCGATGATCTTCTGTGCAATATCTGGAGGCGCCTCTTCGTAGTGGCTGAAACTGTAAGAGTATCTTGCTCTGCTCTGCGTCAGGCGAGTCAGAGCATGATGGAATGCTGTCAGTGCGGCCTGTGGAATATGTGCATGAATGATCTGCATCTGTACGTCTGACTCCATACCAAGAATTTTACCCCGTTTGCTTGAAATATCACCCACAATTTCACCAGTATAGTGCTCAGGGGCATAAACGTCCAACGCATAGATTGGCTCAAGGATGAACGGTTTTGCTTTGTCGAATGCGTTCTTGAAGGCCATACTTCCTGCTATCTTGAAGGCGAATTCAGAACTGTCCACGGGGTGATAGGAACCGTCGAACGCCACAGCTTTAAGATCAACAACAGGGTAACCAGCAAGAATACCTGTTGTTATGGTTTCTCTTAGTCCTTTTTCAACTGCAGGAAGATATCTCGATGGCACGACACCACCCACAATTTCGCTTGCAAATTCAATGCCTGTATCCCGTGCCAATGGTTCAATTTTTATCCAGACATCTCCATATTGTCCTTTGCCCCCGGATTGTTTTTTATATTTGCCCTGTGAAGATGATGCAACCTTTATAGTTTCTCGATAAGGGATTTTAATTGGTGCAATCTCGACTTTAACATTAAACTTTGTCTGAAGTCTGCTGATAATGGTGTCAAGATGAGTTTCACCAAGGGTTTTCAGAATTGTCTGGTTGAATTCAACATCGTGCACAATGGTAAAGCTCGGATCTTCCTCATGGAGATGGTGGAGACCTTCAGAAATCTTTTCTTCATCACCTTGAGTAAGAGGCATGATTGCTGTGGCCAGGACAGGAATGGGAAAAATAATAGGACTTATTCTGCAGCTTGTCCCTTTGTCGGCCAGTGTATCGTTGGTATGAGCATCTTTCAGTTTAACGACCATACCGATATCCCCGGCGAGTAGTTTTTCAACCGGAGTTTTCTTTTGACCAAGAATGGTGTAGATTTGCCCAAGTTTCTGAAGTTGTTCAGTTTGTACATCAATCAGTTCATGACCGCTTTCAATATGCCCCGAGTAAACCCTGAGGTAGGAAATTTCACCCACACGAGGTTCAGACATTGTTTTGAAGATAAAGGCAAGAGTTGGGCCATCAGGATTGGGTTGAATCAATTTTTTTGTTTCATCAACTGTACAGATCGCATGTTCAGGTCCGCGTTCAATTGGAGAGGGGCAGATGTTCGTAACAGCATTGAGCAATCTCTCTGTTCCGATAAGGTGTAGTGGAGAGGTACAGAAAACAGGAAAAAAGGTTCTTGTGAGAAGCGCTGATTGTATTCCTGATCTCAGTTCATCTTCTGTGAGGTTCCCAACGTCAAAAAACTTGTTCATCAGCTCTTCATCAGTCTCGGCAACAGCCTCTACAAGTTGCTGGTGAAGCTCCTCTGCACGGTTAAGGTAAAGATCAGGAATATCCGAAACGGTCATCTCACCAGGTTTATCGGGGCTGAACTCCAACAGTTTCATTAACAGGATATCAATAAGGGTGTGGTGACCAAGTCCTTCGTCGGCAGGGAACTGTATAGGTGTTACAAGATTTCCGAAATGATCTTTAAGTCCCTGTATGGTGGTTTTGAAGCTGGCACGATCAGCATCCAGTTTTGTCAAGACAAACATTGTTGGTTTGTAGTACTCCCTGGTATATTCCCAGACGGTGTCAGTGCCCACTTCGACACCGGAAGTGGAGTTGACCGTAATCAGTACGGTGTCAGCAATGCGCATAGCCGATTTCACGTCACCATGAAAATCAAGCAGGCCGGGGGTATCAATAATATTGATTTTATGATCATTCCAGAATCCATTGATGAGACTGGTGTTCAGACTGTGTTTTCTCTCAATCTCATCCGTTGAGTAATCAGATATGGTGTTCCCTTCTTCAATACTGCCGAGTCGGTTGATTACACCCATCGTGAGTGCAAGTGATTCGGCGAGAATGGTCTTGCCGCTTCCGGCATGGCCTGTAATGACAATGTTTCGCAGTTGATCCGGTTGTACGGCTTGCATGGTATGACTCCTGTTTTAACAGATAACGAAATTCCAGGCTGCTCTTTGGACACATCGAAAGAAGCCTGAGCATTAATAAACAAAAAAAAGTATGATTTGCTGTAGCAGTAACAATGAAATGGTCAGGAAAAAAAGATATATTTTGGAGTATGCTTTAAACGCTCTTGCAGAGTAACCTGCTTGGATGCTGAAAGTACAAAGTAACCATAACTATATATTTCTATGCCTATTATCAGAAAAATCATTGGTCGTCAGATCCTTGATTCAAGGGGAAATCCAACGGTGGAAGTGGATGTCTACACGGAAAGTTCTTTTGGGCGTGCGGCTGTGCCAAGTGGCGCCTCTACAGGAATTCATGAAGCGGTGGAACTCAGGGATGGTGATGTTGGAGTTTATCTTGGCAAGGGAGTGCTCAAGGCTGTTGAGCACGTCAATACCATCATTAATGATGCGTTGACAGGCATGCTTGTTACTGAGCAGGAGGAGATTGATCAGGTGCTGCTTGACTTGGACGGAACGCCAAACAAGTCCAGGCTTGGAGCGAATGCTTTGCTTGGAGTCTCCATGGCATGTGCAAAGGCTGGTGCGGAGTATACAGGGCTTCCTCTCTACCGGTACATCGGTGGAACCATGGCCAGCACCCTTCCAGTGCCGATGATGAATGTGCTCAATGGTGGAGCTCATGCCGACAATACGGTTGATTTCCAGGAATTTATGATCATGCCAGCAGGGTTTAACTCATTTTCCGATGCACTTCGTTGTGGCGCTGAAATTTTTCATGCTCTCAAAGCTCTTTTGAAAAGCAAGGGTTTGAGCACTGCTGTTGGGGACGAAGGTGGTTTTGCTCCGAACCTGCGATCCAACGAGGAGGCTATTGAGCTGGTGATTGAGGCTATTGGCAAAGCGGGCTATAAGGTCGGTTCACCAACTGACAAAGGTGGTCTGGGTGATGCTCAGGTTATGATAGCCCTTGACCCGGCAAGTTCTGAATTCTACGATTCGACAAAGAAGCGCTATGTGTTCAAGAAGTCTTCGAAACAGGAGCTAACCTCCCTTGAGATGGCTGAATACTGGGAAAAGTGGGCGACAAACTATCCAATTATCTCAATTGAGGATGGAATGGCTGAAGATGACTGGGAGGGTTGGAAGCTGTTGACGGACAAGATTGGGTCAAGGGTACAGCTTGTTGGCGACGATCTTTTTGTAACAAACAGTAAAAGACTTGCCGCTGGTATTGAGCAGGGTGTGGCGAACTCCATTCTGATCAAGGTTAACCAGATTGGCACGCTTACCGAAACACTCCAGGCGATAGAGTTGGCCAAAACCAATGGCTACACTTCGGTCATCAGCCACCGCAGTGGTGAAACTGAAGATAGCACGATTGCCCAGATTGCAGTAGCAACGAATGCCGGTCAGATCAAGACGGGTAGTATGTCACGTTCTGACCGTATGGCCAAGTATAATGAACTCCTTCGTATTGAAGAGGAGCTTGGTGTTCAGGCCCGTTATCCTGGTAAAAAGGCTTTCCGGGTTTAACTTATATGTTGCAGGGAACCCTCTTGTCAATGGTTCCCTTGCATTTTATCTTTTCTGCCCACTGTTACAAGATTCAGTGAATTCAAGCGTTCCGGATGTGAAAAAGATCATCAAGCGTATCAAGTTCGATACTATCTGGGAGTATATCTATTCTAATCCGAAACAGATTATTTTCAGGGTTGCTGCTGTAGTTGTTGTCCTCTGGTTTCTTTTTGATGATTATGGGGTTGTGAAAAGAATCCGCATGGAAACGGAGTATCGTTCTCTTCTTGATCGGCAGAAAATTGAGCAACAGAAAATGCTTGATAACGAACAGCGAATTCTGCATGCCCGTGAGCCTGACAGTATTGAAAAGGCGGCGAGAGAGCGGTATAATTTTCGGCGGAAGGGCGAAACTCTCTTTATCATCAAAGGGCAATAATTTTTTTTTAACAGTTCTTTACTCTTACATGTACCAGTACCGTCGTCGTTTAACTCGTGAAGTTGTATTTGGAAAGCTCTTTTTGGGAGGATATCAGCCGATACGGGTAGAATCCATGACCAATACGCACACTCTTGATACTGAGGCTACCGTTGCTCAATGCAGGAGGCTCTATGAAGCTGGTTGCGAAATAATAAGGCTGACCGTGCCAGCGGAGAAGGATGCTGAAAACCTGAAAAACATCAGGGAGCAGCTTCGTCGCGATAAAATTGATACCCCGCTTGTCGCCGATATCCATTTTTCTACACGAGCAGCGCTCAAAGCGGTTGAATTTGTTGAAAACATCCGCATTAATCCCGGTAATTATGCCAATACCAGGAAGTTTTCAAACAATGAATATTCAGAAGAAGAGTATCTGAAGGAGATAGAGCACGTCCAGCTTGAATTTGCTCCTCTGGTGGAAAAGGCTCGCGAATATGGGGTATCAATGCGTATTGGTACCAATCATGGCTCTTTGTCCGACAGAATTGTCAGTCGTTATGGCAATTCGCCTGAAGGGATGGTCGAAGCTGCTCTTGAGTTTGCAAGAATCTGTGAAGCGATGGGATATTACGAGATTCTTTTTTCGATGAAATCGTCCAATGTTCGGGTGATGATTCAGGCATACCGATTGCTTGTTCAGCAGGCAGATGCTGAACTTCTTCACGCTTACCCCCTTCATCTGGGGGTGACCGAGGCGGGAGATGGTGATGAAGGCCGGGTCAAATCGGCGATGGGTATCGGAGCGCTTCTTGAGGATGGGCTGGGCGATACCATCAGGGTTTCACTGACTGAAGACCCTGTCAATGAGGTTCCTGTTGGTTTTGCTCTCGTGAAGAAATATAATGATTTTCATCTTGTTAACGGTGACAGGGGACATGTTCCATTGCGGCATATTATAGAGAGTCAAAACAAGCAGAGTAAACTTGATCGTTTATCTGATGAACTTCCTCCTTGCAATCCATTCGGTTATCAGCGCAGGGTTTCCAGCCAACTGATACTGGCAGGTCTTACGATAGGGGGAGATGCTGAACCGAGGGTGGAAACCGGGGTACAGACATTGCTCTCGGATAAAGATGCAATTTTTGAAGAGATGACGCAGAGGCTTGCTCCAAAGAAGCCCCGGGATGCTATTCGTTCCGAGTTTGTTTCGGTTTCTGTCAACAGTGAAACTGATATTGACTCTCTTGAGGAGTTGCAGGGCAGGCTTGGGGATGCTGGTCGTTTTGTTGTAGCGTCTACAAGCGATATGTCACTCTTTGCCAGGTTGCTCAATAAAGTGCCAAAGGTTCGATTTGATATTATAGAAGGTGAAAGGCTGGAGAATGAGTTTTTGGAGTTACTTGGCAATGAGCGACTTGCGGCAGTGGAGTTATGTTTTCTCCATAAAGAGTCAGGCATTTCAGTTCCATCAAAGGTACTTGTTCATCTTGCTGAAAAGCTTCGCAAAAAAGGGGTGTCGCGACTTCTTTTTTCGGTGGTTTCAGAACAAGTGATTTTTGTCAACCGGAAGATTGTACAGACGTTTAATGCTCTGAAGCTTGATTATCCACTCGTGGTCCGATTCAACGGAGAGACATCCGGTCGACTTGAAAATATTATCAGCAGTTCGGTTCAGGCAGGGACGCTTTTCTGCGACGGTATTGGTGACATGGTTGCATTCCAGACGAGACTCTCCCTCGATGATGAGATTAATCTCGCCTTCAATATTCTGCAGGGAGCAAGAATTAGAATGTCAAAGACAGAATTTATCTCCTGCCCTGGCTGTGGAAGAACCTACTTTGAACTCGAAAAGGCAGTTGCTGCGATCAAGCAGCGTATGGCGCATCTCAAGGGGTTGAAGATTGGCATTATGGGCTGTATTGTCAATGGTCCCGGTGAGATGGCTGATGCTGATTTCGGCTATGTCGGGGCGGGAAAGAATCGTATAAGCCTGTATGTCGGTCGAGAGTGTGTCGCGGAAAATATTGCAGAAGATGAAGCAGTTGACCGACTGATAGCGCTTGTAAAAGAGCGGGGAAAGTGGATTGAACCGATTGATCTACCCTGAGGGCGTGGTGGATATCTTTTTTACCCTGATTACGGGAGCTTCAATGGGGATTGGTGAAGCTTTCGCCCGTGAGTTTGCTGCAAGAGGTCACAACCTTGTGCTTGTTGCCCGTTCACGGGAGAAGTTACAGATACTTGCTGATCAATTGTGTAGAGAGAGAGGGATCAGGGTTGAGGTATGTGTCGAGGATTTAAGTCATGTTGATGCGGCTGTATCTGTATATGAATTCTGCAGCCAGCTTCATATCAAGATAGATTTTCTGGTGAATTGTGCGGGATTGTCTCAAGCGGGTTATTTTGATGATATCCCGATGGGAAAGCTTGATGATATTATGATGGTTAACGTGATGGCAGTGGCCAAGCTTACCCGTTTGTTTTTGCCCGGGATGGTTGCGCGGAGACAAGGGAATATTATCAATATTGCTTCGCTTGGAGGGTTACAGGGAGTTCCCGGACTTGGCCTCTATTCAGCAAGCAAGGCATTTGTTATTACGCTCAGTGAATCGCTGTATATGGAATTGAAAAATAAAGGGATACATGTTCTTGTTGTCTGCCCCGGATTTATTACCACAGGTTTTTTTGACCATGCAGGACATAATGTTACGAAGATTCGGTTACCACTTTCAGGGGTGGATGTGGTTGTTCAAGCAGTAATGAGAGGGTTGAGTAATAATCGGATACGGATATATCCGACTCTGCTTGATGCCATATTGGTATTTTTACAAAGATTTGCATCACGAAAAACAGCGGTGCGTCTTGCTGGCTATTTTGCGGCAGTAAATGATGATTAATTAAATCATCGTTTTTCCTTTGTAATTTATAATGGCACTCATTATATTACCGTCCATGTTTTTTGAGCAGTGGGCTGCTGGTGTAGCTCAATTGGTAGAGCAGCTGATTTGTAATCAGCAGGTTGCGGGTTCGAGTCCCATCACCAGCTCTGAATTATTGTAAGGGTAGGTAGCGAAGTGGTTAAACGCAACAGACTGTAAATCTGTCGACTCTGTCTTCGGAGGTTCGAATCCTCCCCTACCCACAGCCTTTATATTGCGGTATCAGGCTGATGTAGCTCAGTCGGTAGAGCACTTCCTTGGTAAGGAAGAGGTCATCGGTTCAAGTCCGATCATCAGCTCAGGTTTTGGGGTAATGGATGATACGTCAGTAGCTTAATTGGTAGAGCAGCGGTCTCCAAAACCGCAGGTTGGGGGTTCGATTCCCTCCTGACGTGCAACTGGCAAATTTTCACTGTATTATATTCCGCATTTTTAATTCATGAATAAATATATCGGCAAGGCGGGTCAGTATTATCGTGATGTGGTCAGTGAGATGCGGAAAGTTATCTGGCCGAGCAGGGATGAGGTCAAGGATTTTACAATTGTTGTTCTGACGGTTTCAGGGATTCTTGCAGCATTTACATTCCTTGTTGACTGGGTTATAAATTTTGTTATGGGTAAGTTGTTGTAAGGTAACGGTGTTAAGATTGATTTGATGAGCGCAAGAAAAAAGGATGTGGATGTTCAGGGTGTTCCGGTTGCGCGCTGGTATGCACTCCGGATTTATTCAGGCCATGAGCGCAAGGTCAAGGAGGCTATTGATGCTGATGTTATTCGATTTGGTCTTGCTGACAAGATATTACAGATTTATGTTCCTTATGAGCGCTTTGTAGAGGTAAAAAACGGTAAGAAAAGAAGCCTCACGAAAAACGCTTTTCCTGGTTATGTACTTATAGAGGCAGTACTGGACAAACAGACAAGGAATTTGATACTTGATATCCCCTCTGTTATGGGGTTTCTTGGAGTTGATGATGTCCCTACTCCATTAAGGCCTGATGAGGTAGAAAAAATTCTTGAGCCCGAGAGCACTGTTGAACACCGTACAAATGTTGAGGCGCCTTTCAGGATAGGAGATTCTGTAAAGGTAATCGATGGGCCGTTCAGTTCGCTGATGGGTGTGGTTCATGAGGTTTGTACGGAAAGAATGAAAGTTAAAGTTATGATCAGCTTTTTTGGTCGCAGTACGCCCACTGAGCTTGATTTTTCGCAGGTTAAGTCAGTTTCCCAATAATAGTGCTTAAGTAATTTAAGCTTCTGAATTGAAATAGATTATGGCAAAAAAGGTAATCGGCTTTATCAAGCTTCAGATCCCTGCAGGTGCTGCTAATCCAGCTCCTCCTGTTGGTCCTGCCCTTGGTCAGAAAGGCGTCAATATCATGGAATTTTGCAAACAGTTTAATGCAAAAACCCAAACCGAAGCAGGGATGATCATCCCGGTGGTTATTACGGTGTATTCCGATAAGTCATTCACCTTTATTACCAAAACGCCTCCGGCGGCGGTACTTCTTCTCAAAGAGGCGAATCTGAAAAAAGGTTCTGGTGAGCCAAACCGTAATAAAGTTGGTACTGTAACCAGTGAACAGGTACGGAAGATTGCTGAGCTGAAGAGGCCGGATCTTAATGCGTTTGATAGTAAAGGAGCGGAGGAGATGATAAGGGGGACGGCAAGGAGTATGGGAATAGTTGTACAGGACTGAACGATAGTTGTTTGGTATTCGGGCTGTGGGAGGTCGGAAGGCCGCTTTTTTAACCACTTTGACAAATAAAAATAATGGCTGGAAAAAAATACAGGGAGGCCGCATCCAGGATTGATCGTTTTCATGAGTATGATCTGGCTGATGCCGTAGAGAAGGTGAGGGAGATTACGCAGGCAAAATTTGATGCTACTGTGGATGTTGCCGTCAAGCTTGGAGTTGATCCACGTCACGCTGATCAGGTTGTTCGTGGCACAGTTATGCTTCCATACGGAACTGGCAAGACTGTATCTGTTCTGGTTGTCTGCAAAGAGGCCAAAGCTGAAGAGGCGAGGGAAGCTGGTGCTGATTTGGTAGGTTTTGAAGAGTATATTGAGAAAATCCAGGAGGGATGGACTGGTGTGGATGTAATTATTGCAACACCGGATGTCATGGGTCAGTTGGGCAAAGTTGCAAAAATTCTCGGACCTCGCGGTTTAATGCCAAATCCCAAGTCAGGAACCGTGACGATGGATGTGGCGAAGGCTGTCAAAGAGGTCAAGGCGGGTAAGATAGAGTTCAGGGTTGACAAGGCAGGAAATGTTCATGCCCCTGTCGGGAAGGTTTCGTTTCAGCCTGAGCAGTTGGTTAGCAATATTACCAGCTTTCTCAAGGAGGTTGTCCGGCTCAAGCCGTCAGCCGCCAAGGGCCAATATGTGCAAGGTATTGCACTTTCGAGCACTATGTCTCCGAGCGTGAAGGTTAAAATGGAAAAATTTGTCGCCTAATAAAAACGGTTTATACGATGAAGCGAGATAGAAAAGAGCAGGTTGTTCAGGAAGTTGCCGAAAAGATCAACAGGTCACAGGGTATATATCTGACGGAATTTCAGGGATTAAGTGTTGGAAAAATGGCTGAATTGCGTGCTGAGTTTCGTAAAGTTGGTGTAGAGTATCGTGTTGTAAAAAACACACTTATTAAGAAGGCTCTCAGGGATCTTTCTGGTGCAGACAAGTTGGCGCCCGGGCTTGCGTATACTACTGGTGTTGCTTTTGGATATGATGATCCTGTAGCGCCAGCAAAAGTTATCAAGAAGTTCAGTAAAGTCAATGACTCCCTGAAGTTCAAGATGGCTTCGATTGACGGTGTTGTTTTTGGAGCTGATTCGCTGCCGATGCTTTCTGAGATGCTGACAAAGACTGAAAATATTGGGCGAGCGGCCGGGCTGGTTAACAGTGTTGTCAGTTCTGTCCCGATGGTGGTTAATGCGGTAATGAGAAACCTTGTTTGTGCGCTTGATCAAATCGCAAAGCAGAAGCACTAAATTACACAAAACTATTACGCACTCAAGGAATTATAATACATTGATAAATTAAACAAGAGAGGGGAATAATGTCTATCGAAACACTTGTAGAAGAGATTGGTAAGTTGACTTTGACAGAGGCTTCCGCGTTAGTGAAAGCTCTGGAGGAGAAGTTTGGTGTCAGTGCAGCGCCCGTAGCTGTTGCTGGAATTGCTGCCGTTGCGGCAGGTGATGTGCCTGTTGTTGAAGAGCAGACGGAATTTGATGTTGTACTTACAGCTACTGGTGAAAGCAAAATCAATGTTATCAAGGCAGTTCGTTCTATCACTGGCCTTGGTCTCAAAGAGGCAAAGGATCTTGTGGATGGCGCTCCAAAAACGGTGAAGGAAGCTGTTTCCAAGGATGAAGCAGAAAAGATTGCCAAAGAGTTAAAGGATGCAGGAGCATCAGTTGAGGTGAAGTGATCTTTGACATGAGTCATTACTAAAGCAAGCTCCGTTTCTCTATGAAGCGGAGCTTTGTCTGTTTGTATAAAAGCCGTTTTGATGGTAGTTCCTGTGATGATACGATTAAGGTTTTGTCGGGCATTGTGTCGTTCCGGCGGCTTTGTGATGACTTAATCTGTAAGTAATTCATGCAAATTGATAAAAGTGAGGTGCATGTGAAAGTGGCTGACGCAAAAACAACACCCTGTATTGATTTTTCTAAAATTCAAAGTGTTATAGAGCCTCCTGATTTATTAAAAGTTCAATTAGATTCATTCAATAATTTTATTCAGGATAGCGTACCTCTTGCCAAGAGGAAGGATCAGGGACTTGAGAGGGTGCTGCGCGGAGCGTTCCCCATTACAGATACAAGGGGCCTTTATCTGCTTGAATATATTTCATACAGCTTTGACAAGCCAAAGTACACTGTTGAGGATTGTATTGAGCGTGGCCTGACGTATGATGTTTCCCTTAAGGTTAAACTCAAGCTCTCATATAAGGATGAAGCTGATGAGACTGACTGGAAGGAGACCATACAGCAGGAGGTTTATCTTGGCCGAATTCCGTATATGACTGATCGGGGTACCTTTATTGTTAATGGGGCTGAACGTGTCGTGGTGGCTCAGCTTCATCGTTCTCCGGGAGTTGTTTTCAGTGAGGCGATCCATCCTAATGGGAAAAAAATGTATTCGGCTAAAATAGTGCCGACCCGAGGTTCGTGGATTGAGTTTCAGACAGATATTAATAACCAGATTTTTGTTTATATCGATCAGAAGAAGAATTTTCTGGTCAGCGCCCTTCTTCGTGCTATCGGATTTGCACGTGATGAAGATATCCTTTCCCTTTTTGATCTTGTAGAGGAGATTTCGCTTAAAGCTGGCAAGAAAGAGCAGCTTGTTGGTATGTATCTCGCATCTGATATTGTTGACATGCAGACGGGTGAGGTTGTCAGTGCGCGTACGGCGATAACAGAGGATATCTTTGAGCAGATTCTTGCCGCCGGGTATAAAAGTGTCAAAGTGATGAAGACTTTTTCTGGTGGAGACAAAGGGATTGACAAATCCATCATCATCAACACCATTCTCAATGATAATTCGGCAACTGAGGAGGAGGCTCTTGAGATTGTTTATGAAGAGTTGAGAGCAAATGAGGCTCCTGATATTGATGCGGCGAGGAGTTTTCTTGAACGAACTTTTTTCAACCAGAAAAAATATGATCTGGGTGAGGTAGGTCGTTACAGAATAAGGAAAAAACTTGCCCGTGAGTTTGAGGAGCTGGATGGTTATCTTTCGAGAACTCCAGAACTCAAGCAGCTCTCTGATACGATTTACGAAAAAATTCTTCAGACTATTCAGTCTTTTTCAGATGAGCCTACTGGCGAGGATATTCTGGTGCTGACGCATTACGATATTATATCAGTCATTTACTACCTCATTAAATTGGTCAATGGCTTGGCAGAGGTTGATGATGTCGATCACCTGGCAAATCGTCGGGTACGATCGGTTGGTGAGCAGCTTGCAGCACAGTTTGTGATAGGTCTTGCCAGAATGGGCAAAAATGTACGTGAAAAGCTGAACTCGAGAGATTCTGACAAGATTGCTCCTGCTGACCTTATTAACGCGAGAACGGTATCAAGTGTGGTCTCAAGCTTTTTTGCGACCAGTCAGCTTTCGCAGTTTATGGATCAGACAAATCCACTTGCAGAAATGACCAACAAGAGAAGGGTTTCCGCCCTTGGGCCTGGCGGTCTCACCAGAGAGAGGGCTGGGTTTGAGGTTCGTGACGTTCACTATACGCATTATGGACGTTTGTGTCCGATTGAAACCCCTGAAGGCCCTAATATCGGTCTTATCTCCTCCTTGTCGGTTTATGCGGAAATCAATGATAAAGGATTTATACAGACTCCCTACAGGGTTGTTGAGAATGGTCATGTAACCGATACTGTCTTGATGCTCTCTGCAGAAGACGAGGAAAACAAAATTACAGTACCAGTCAGTGTTCAGCTTGATAGTAATCAGAAAATTGCTCTTGAGACAGTTCAAGCAAGAACGAAGGGTGATTATCCCGTTGTTGCGGCAGAGGATGTCAATTTTATGGATGTCTCTCCTGTCCAGATTGTCAGTGCCGCTGCGGCATTGATTCCTTTTCTTGAGCACGATGATGGTAACCGCGCTCTGATGGGCGCAAACATGCAGCGTCAGGCGGTTCCCCTGCTTACCTCTGAAGCACCTGTGGTTGGTACCGGGATGGAGGCAAAGGTTGCACGAGACTCTCGCTCGGTTATTGTTGCAGAGGGCCCAGGTGTGCTTGAAGACGTGACCGCAGAGCATATTACTATTCGCTATGATATCAATACTGACAATGATGTTCGCTTGTCAATGCTGGATCCTGATGAGGGTGTCAAAACCTATAAACTGATCAAGTTCAAGCGTTCTAACCAGGATACCTGTATTTCTCAGAAACCTCTGGTGCAGATTGGGCAGCGTGTAGAGAAAGGCGCAATTCTGGCAGATAGCTCATCAACAGAGAATGGTGAACTGGCGCTTGGTAAAAATGTTCTGGTAGCGTTTATGCCATGGCGTGGATATAACTTTGAGGATGCTATTATTCTCAGTGAACGACTGGTTTATGATGATGTGTTTACCTCGATTCATATTCATGAGTTTGAAGCAAATGTTCGTGATACCAAACGTGGCGAGGAGCAGTTTACCCGCGATATTTATAACGTCAGCGATGAAGCGTTGAGAAATCTCGATGAGAACGGCATTGTTCGTATAGGTGCTGAGGTAAAGGAGCGCGATATCCTGGTAGGTAAAATAACTCCGAAAGGCGAAAGTGATCCCACTCCTGAAGAAAAGCTGCTCAGGGCGATTTTCGGAGATAAATCAAGTGATGTTAAGGATGCTTCGATGCATGTTCCTGCTGGCATGAAGGGTATTGTTATCAAAACAAAACTTTTCAGTCGCAAGAAAAAGGTTGGTATGGACGTTAAAGAGAAGATTGAGCTGGTTGACAAAAGGTATGATGCAAAAGAGTTTGACTTGAGGAGGCGGTTTAGCAAATGGGTGCGACAACTTCTGGAAGGAAAAATTTCAACGGGTCTGTACAATGATAAAGGCAAGTTGCTTGTTCCTGAAGGCGCGGTCTACGATGAGTCTGTTCTTGCCAAATTCAGCTCAATGCCTTTTCTTGAGTCTCTTGATTTTTCAAAAGGGGTGACTGATTCCAAACAGAACAGCGATAATGTTGTGCGTCTTGTCAAAGAGTTTCGTTTCATGCTCAAGGATATAGCTGATGAGCGGGATAATGAAAAATACAAGATCAATGTTGGCGATGAGCTACCTCCGGGTATTGAGGAGCTTTCAAAGGTTTACATTGCCCAGAAAAGAAAAATACAGGTTGGTGACAAGATGGCGGGCAGGCATGGTAATAAGGGAGTTGTCGGTAAAATCCTGCCGATTGAAGACATGCCGTTCATGGAAAATGGTACACCTGTTGATATAGTGCTCAACCCTCTTGGCGTGCCGAGCCGCATGAATATTGGTCAGCTCTATGAGACCTCGCTTGGCTGGGCAGCTAAAACGCTTGGTGTCAAGTTTAAGACACCGATTTTCAATGGCGCCACCTATCAGGAGGTGCAGCATGAACTTGAAAGGGCCGGTCTGCCGTCTCATGGGAAAGTGAGCCTTTTTGACGGGCGTACTGGTGAACGGTTTCATGACGAAGTCACTGTCGGATATATTTATATGCTTAAGCTGAGCCACCTTGTGGATGACAAGATCCATGCCCGTTCAACCGGTCCATACTCGCTTATTACCCAGCAGCCACTTGGAGGCAAGGCGCAGTTTGGAGGTCAGAGGTTTGGTGAAATGGAGGTATGGGCGCTTGAGGCCTATGGAGCATCCAATATCCTGAGAGAGATGCTTACGGTTAAATCTGATGATGTCGTCGGGCGGAACAAAACCTATGAGGCCATTGTCAAGGGTCAGAATCTGCCAGAGCCAGGCATACCAGAATCTTTCAATGTCCTCGTAAGGGAGTTGCAGGGTCTTGGTCTTGAGATTCGTATTGACGACAAGGTTCCTTAGTACTGTGTTAATTGGCGTGTACATCATTAACGGACGTTAACAAGAGTCGTTTAAAAAGGATATTGACTATGATTTTTTCACAGGGAGCCTCACCCTTAAAAGGTGAGTTTTCAAGAATAAAGTTTAGTATCGCTTCTCCTGAGAGTATTCTTGCCCATTCAAGGGGGGAGGTGCTGAAGCCGGAGACGATCAACTACCGTACATTTAAACCGGAGCGTGATGGTTTGATGTGCGAAAAGATATTTGGTCCAACAAAGGATTGGGAGTGCTATTGCGGCAAATACAAGCGAGTTCGCTACAAAGGAATTATTTGCGATCGGTGCGGTGTTGAGGTGACAACAAAAAGTGTCCGCCGTGAACGTATGGGTCATATCTCACTGGCTGTACCTGTAGTACATACCTGGTTTTTTCGTTCTGTTCCAAGCAAGATCGGTGCACTACTTGATTTGTCGACCAAGGAACTGGAGCGGATTATCTATTATGAAGTGTATGTCGTTATCAATCCTGGTGAACCTGGTGAAAAGCAGGGCATCAAGAAGCTTGATCGCCTGACTGAAGAGCAGTATTTCCAGATTATCACGGAGTATGAGGATAATCAGGATCTTGAGGATTCGGATCCACACAAGTTTGTGGCCAAGATGGGTGGTGAGGCTATTCATTTGTTACTCAAGAACATTGGTCTTGATGCGTCGGCGATACATCTTCGTAAGGTCTTGAAAGAGAGTAATTCTGAGCAAAAAAGAGCCGATGCTCTTAAGAGGCTCAAGGTTGTCGAGGCGTTCAGGAGGAGCTATGAGCCTCAAAAGAAGATTCGCAAAAAGCCCCAGGGTCTTTTTCCTGAGGATGAGATGCCCGAACCTTATGTTTATGAGGGTAATAAGCCTGAATATATGGTGATGGAGGTAGTTCCGGTTATTCCTCCTGAACTTCGCCCGCTTGTTCCTCTTGAAGGTGGCCGGTTTGCAACATCGGACCTTAATGATCTCTATCGTCGTGTCATTATTCGGAACAACCGATTGAAAAAACTGATCGATATCCGCGCTCCTGAGGTTATTCTCCGTAATGAAAAGCGGATGCTTCAGGAGGCGGTTGATGCGTTGTTTGATAATTCACGAAAGGCCAATGCGGTCAAAACAGGTGAGTCCAACAGACCACTGAAATCACTTTCTGATGCATTGAAAGGCAAGCAGGGTCGTTTTCGTCAGAATCTGCTTGGGAAGAGGGTCGATTACTCTGGTCGTTCTGTTATTGTGGTTGGTCCGGAATTGAAGCTGCATGAGTGTGGTCTGCCGAAAAGTATGGCAATTGAACTTTTCCAGCCATTTGTTATTCGTCGTCTGGTTGATCGCGGTATTGCAAAATCGGTCAAATCAGCAAAAAAACTTATCGACAAGAAAGATCCGATTGTATGGGATGTACTGGAAAAGGTCATTGATGGCCGTCCGGTGTTACTCAACAGGGCACCGACTCTTCATCGTCTTGGTATCCAGGCTTTCCAGCCACTGTTGGTTGAAGGTAAGGCTATCCAGATTCATCCCCTTGTCTGTACAGCGTTCAACGCTGACTTTGACGGTGACCAGATGGCGGTGCATATTCCGCTCTCACAGGAAGCGCAGCTTGAAGCATCATTGCTTATGCTCTCTTCCCATAACCTTATTTTGCCACAGTCCGGCAAGCCAGTAACTGTTCCTTCACAGGACATGGTTCTTGGTATGTATTACCTGACTAAATCGCGCTCAGGAGACCTTGGCGAGGGTCAGATATTCTACAGCTCTGAGGATGTGCTGATAGCGTACAATGAAGAGCGCGTGGGTTTGCACGCGCAGATTTTCGTTCAGTACAGCGGTCAGATTGATCAGAAATTTGACCCTCTGAGGGTTCTTGATACCATTGTTGATGCAACGACCGAAAAGTCCCGGTGGCTCAAATCACAGATTGAAAAGAAGACCATTCTGCTGACTACAGTTGGCAGGGTGATCTTCAACCAGCACGTTCCCGATGAAATCGGGTTTGTCAACAGGGTTATTGATAAAAAGGTTGCCAAGGAGTTGATTGGACGACTGAGTAGCGAGGTTGGTAATGTTGAAACCGCAAAATTCCTGGACAATATCAAGGAGGTCGGATTCCATTATGCCATGAAAGGAGGTCTGTCTGTCGGTCTGTCTGATGCTATTGTCCCTGAAACCAAGGTGAAGCATATCAAGAATGCCCAGAGGGACAGCACCAAGGTTGTCAAAGAGTACAACCGTGGTACATTGACGGATAATGAACGCTACAACCAGATTGTCGATGTCTGGCAGAAAACCTCGAACATTGTGGCTGAAGAGTCCTATCAGAAGCTTAAAAAAGATCGTGATGGTTTCAATCCTCTTTACATGATGCTTGATTCAGGCGCTCGTGGTTCCAGAGAACAGGTGCGCCAGTTAACTGGTATGAGGGGTCTTATTGCCCGTCCCCAGAAATCGATGTCGGGACAGCCGGGTGAGATTATTGAAAACCCGATTATTTCCAATCTCAAGGAGGGGTTGACCGTTCTTGAGTATTTTATTTCAACCCATGGTGCGCGTAAGGGTCTTTCCGACACATCACTGAAAACAGCCGATGCCGGTTACCTGACAAGGAGATTGCATGACGTTGCGCAGGATGTTATTGTGACCATTGATGACTGCGGAACAACACGAGGACTTTATGTCCATCGTAATATTGAGGAAGAGACGAGCGGACAGATCAAGTTCCGTGAAAAAATAAAGGGTCGTGTTGCTGCCCGGGATATTGTTGATACCCTCAGTAACAGGGTGATTGTAAATTCGGGGGAGATCATTACCGAGGAGCTTGCTGAGCTGATTCAGGAGACAGCGGGTGTGGAAGAGGCTGAGATTCGTTCCGTGTTGACCTGCGAGTCAAAAATAGGTATTTGCTCGAAATGTTATGGTACAAATCTCTCAGTCCATGGAATCGTCGAAATCGGCGAAGCGGTAGGTGTTATTGCTGCGCAGTCGATTGGTGAACCGGGCACACAGCTTACCCTTCGAACATTCCACCAGGGTGGCACAGCCCAGGGCGGTATTTCTGAAACTGAAACTAAAGCATTTTACGATGGTCAGGTTCAGTTTGAAGATATCAAGACCGTTGATCATACGGCCATTAATGAGGATGGGGTCGAAGATTTCAGAATAATTGTTATTCAGAAAAACGGCAAGATCAATATTGCTGATCCTGAATCAGGGAAAATTCTTAAGCGATATATTGTGCCGCATGGCGCTCATCTGCACTGCAAGAATGGCTCTCTGATCAAAAAAGATCAGGTGATTTTCAGCAGTGAACCCAACAGTGCTCAAATTATTGCGGAATTACCTGGTATTATCAAGTTTGTGGATATTGAAAAAGGTGTTACGTACAAAGAAGAGGTTGATCCTCAGACAGGATTTTCGCAGCACACCATCATCAATTGGCGCACAAAGTTGAGAGCTACCGAAACAAGGGAGCCGAGGTTGATTATTGTTGATGAAACTGGTGAGGTAAGAAAGACCTACCCCGTGCCGATCAAGACAAATCTTTATGTCGAAGATGGGCAGAAGGTTAGTCCCGGAGATATCATTGCCAAGGTGCCAAGAAATCTTGACCGTGTCGGTGGTGATATTACCGCTGGTCTTCCAAAGGTCACTGAGTTGTTTGAAGCGCGCATTCCGACTGATCCGGCTATCGTTACTGAGATTGACGGGTATGTCAGCTTTGGCTCTCAGCGAAGAAGCAGCAAGGAGATCAAGGTTAAAAATGACTTTGGTGAAGAGAAGGTATATTATGTCCAGGTTGGCAAGCATGTTCTTGCCAACGAGGGTGATGAAGTAAAGGCTGGTGATCCGCTCACCGATGGGGCTGTATCGCCTCAGGACATCCTGCGTATTCAGGGCCCCAATGCAGTGCAGCAGTATCTGGTCAATGAGATCCAGAAGGTCTATCAGATCAATGCTGGTGTTGAGATCAATGACAAGCATCTTGAGGTTATTGTGCGTCAGATGCTTCAGAAAGTGCGGGTTGAGGAGCCAGGCGATACTGAATTGCTGCCCGGTGACCTGATCGACCGAAGTGCTTTTGTTGAATCGAACAGAGGAGTTGCCGAAAAGGTACGTATTACGGAAAAAGGCGATGCGCCACCAAGAATTCAGGACGCTCAGCTTTACACCATTCGAGAGATTACCAAGCTTAACCGTGAGCTACGCAAGAACAGTAAGAATATGATAGCATTTGAACCGGCGCTTCAGGCGACATCACACCCAGTGTTGCTTGGGATTACGAGTGCGGCTCTTCAAACTGAAAGTGTCATCTCGGCAGCATCCTTCCAGGAGACCACCAAAGTGTTGACTGATGCGGCTGTAGCCGGGAAAATTGACTACCTCGCAGGATTGAAAGAAAATGTCATTGTTGGAAAATTGATTCCCGCAGGTACAGGACTGAAGAGATACAAGGCTATAAAACTGACTGGTGATGGTCAGGACACAGCTACATCAAGGGAGGGGGCTCAAGAGGTCGTTGTGGAAACTCGTGAAGGTTTTGCCAATGAGCGTTAGGTTTGTTTTTTCGGAAAAAGAGTAGAAAAAAGTATAATAAAACAAGCTGTATCATGAGTTACTTATGAGGCAGCTTGTTTTATTATGCTGTATCTGTGCGAGGTAAAATCTTCAAATAATAAGGGCCACCTCTCAGGGTAGCCCTTATGTAAGATTTCCGTTTCCGGGTGTGTTGCTTTACGTATGCTACTTCTTTTCAAACCGGAAGCTTTCCAGAAAACTTGTATCAAAATCTCCGCTTTGAAAAACAGGCGAGTGCATAACCTGCTTGTGGAATGGAATCGTGGTCTTTACCCCTACAACAATAAACTCATCAAGGGCTCGCGACATCCGGGCAATTGCTTCATCTCTTGTATGAGCTGTCACAATAAGCTTGGCAATCATGGAATCGTAGTTTGATGGCACGACATAGCTTGCATAAGCATGTGAGTCAACTCTGACACCATGCCCGCCTGGCGTATGAAAGACCTGAAGTTGCCCAGGTGAAGGGCGGAACATGTGCTCAGGATCTTCTGCGTTGATGCGGCATTCGATTGAGTGGCCATTTGGAGTGAAGGTACGATGTTTAATTGATTCTCCGGCAGCAATGAGAATCTGCTCCTTGACAATATCAACATTGTATCGCTCTTCCGTCACAGGGTGTTCAACCTGGATTCGCGTATTCATCTCCATGAAATAGAAATGCTTGTGCTTGTCAAGCAGAAACTCGATGGTTCCTGCGCCTTCATAGTTGATAGCCCTGGCTGCAGCAACTGCGGCGTCTCCCATCTTTTTTCTCAAGGCATCATCAACAGCGGGTGATGGGGTCTCTTCGATAAGCTTCTGGTGACGTCTTTGTACTGTGCAGTCGCGCTCTCCAAGATGCATAGTGTTTCCATGCTGATCCGAGAGTATCTGGATTTCGACATGTCGTGGATTTTCAAGGTATTTTTCTATATATACCCCGCTGTTGCCAAAAGCCTGTTCAGCTTCACTGCGAGCAGTGTTCAAAGCTTTTTCAAGCTGGCTCTCTTCGGTGACGACGCGCATCCCCTTTCCCCCTCCACCAGCAGTTGGCTTGATAATAACAGGATAGCCAGTTTTTTTTGCGGTTTCTACTGCCTGTTTCAGATCGGTTACCAATCCAGGGCTTCCGGGAACTACCGGTACTCCCGCAGTAATCATAGTCGATTTTGCAGTGTTTTTGTCCCCCATCTGGTTGATCATTTTTGCAGTAGGGCCTATAAACTTGATATTGGCCGACTCGCAAACCTCTGCAAAATCTGCATTTTCAGCAAGAAATCCGTAACCGGGATGGATTGCATCTGAATTTGTTACCTCAGCAGCAGCAATGATGCGAGGGATGTTGAGATAGCTCTCTCTTGACAAAGCTGGCCCGATGCAGACAGCTTCGTCAGCGTATTTGACATGGATAGAGTCAGCGTCAACTGTCGAGTAGACTGCGACAGTGCTGATTCCCATCTCGCGGCAGGTCTGCATAATACGCAAAGCAATTTCGCCGCGATTTGCAACAAGTATTTTTTTGAACAAAGCTTTTGGTGATGAATGATTATGGTTTAATCCGGAACAGTGGCTGATCATATTCTACCGCCTGTCCGTTTTCAACAAGAATTTCAACAATAGTGCCTGAAACCTCTGCTTCAATTTCGTTCATCAGTTTCATGGCTTCGATAATACAGAGCACATCTCCCTTCTTGACTATGTCATTAACCGCAACAAATGGCGGGGAATCGGGTGAGGATGATTGATAGAATGTGCCGACAATGGGCGATCGTGAGTCTATAAGGTCAGAAACAGGTGCCGGCTTTACCGCATGGGTTAACGTGGCTGGCGGCTGTGGTTGTGCTGGAGTTGACGGTGTCTGTACTTGTACAGCAGTCGCTTGATGAGTCGCATTCGGGGAGTAGCGTCTCAAGATGATTTTAAAATTTCCCTCCTCAATGATGGTTTCCTGAAGATCTGAGCCATTGACAATGTCAATGAGCTGTTTGATTTCGTTAAGGTTCATGATAGTGTTACTTAGTTTATAAACATGGTACCAGAATACTATTTTACTTTTTTACTCTTTCAATGTACTCTCCTGTACGGGTGTCGACTCGAATAACGCTTTCAGTCTGGATAAACATCGGGACGCTCACTTCCGCTCCTGTTTCCACAATTGCTGGTTTTGTTCCGCTGGTCGCTCTGTCGTCTTTAGATGCGGGGCTGGTTTCAGTTACCTCAAGCTCAACGAAGGTAGGAAGTTCGACTTCGAGAATAGCGCCATCGTCAGAGAAGACTATGGTCACCGTGATGCCATCCTTAAGAAATCGCGATGAAGAGCCTATGGCAATCTCAGGAACATGAATCTGATCAAAGGTATTATTGTCCATCATGACAAAGTCACTGCCGTCACGGTAAAGATACTGGTATTGCTTGCGTTCAGTAACAATCAGATCGACCGTATCACTGGCACTGAAGCGGTATTCGACGTTCTTGCCAGATTTCAGGTTTCTCATGTTTGCCTGGTAAAACGCACGCAGGTTCCCGGGTGTACGGTGCATAAGGCTTTCGATACTGTGAGGTTCGCTCTTGAAACGGATAATTGAACCTTTCGAGACGTTACTGATGGAAATCATAAGCAAAAATAAAAAATGTCTTCTGCTAATCAGGAATTGTTGCATTAATGATGTCAAATATAACACAGTGCTGGACTATTACCAATTGCCATGAACAGCATATCATCGATAATGGTAAAAAGCCATTGCATGTTTGTTCTCTACTGTTTAAATTCACGGGACATTTTTTCCTGCATTGCATTGAATGGAACGTTGGTTTGTATCATTATTTTCTCTCTCCAGGTCGCTCTCTTTTTATAAAGCCCATCAAGAGCCGTTGCCTTATGGGCTTTTTACAATTACTATCGCACAAGCATTATGGCTACAAAAGTTGTCCTTGATTTTGAAAAACCGCTTTTTGAGCTTGAGGCAAAGCTCAAAGAGATGCGAGAGTGTCTCAGGGGCAGCACAAGAGAGCAGACTCAGTCAGAAACTGAGGTACTCCATCGTGAAATAGAGACATTTGAGCTGAAAGTCGATGCCCTCCGGCGTTCCATCTATAAAAATTTGACTCGCTGGCAGAGGGTGCAACTTGCTCGTCATCCAGAAAGGCCTTATACGCTTGACTACATTTACATGATGACGAAAGAGTTTGTTGAACTTGCCGGTGACCGTCACTTCAGTGATGATAAAGCGATTGTTGGTGGTTTTGCACGTCTTGAAGAGAGTTCGTCCGGGTTTTCTCAACCAGTCATGATTATTGGTCATCAGAAAGGTCGTGATACCAAATCCAATCTTTACCGGAATTTTGGTATGGCACAACCTGAAGGTTACCGCAAAGCGCTCCGATTAATGAAGCTTGCCGAAAAATTTCGCAAACCGGTCATTACGTTGATTGATACTCCTGGAGCATTTCCCGGCATTGATGCTGAGGAGCGTGGACAGGCTGAAGCGATTGCCAGAAATCTCTTTGAAATGGCAAAGCTGACGGTTCCGGTTATCTGTGTGATTATCGGCGAAGGTGCCAGTGGGGGAGCAATTGGCATTGGAGTTGGCGATCGAATCATCATGGCGGAAAATAGCTGGTATTCAGTTATTTCCCCTGAAAGCTGCTCTTCAATTCTCTGGAGAAGTTGGAACTATAAAGAGCAGGCTGCCGAAGCGCTGAAGCTTTCCGCTTCGGATCTTCTTGCCCAGGGGATTATTGATCGAATTATTCCTGAGCCTGTGGGTGGCGCGCATACAGATCCGGATGCAATGGCGGCTACCCTGAAAAGTATTCTTGTAGAGGAGTTGAAAGTGCTATTACCAAAGGATCCTGCAGAACTTGTGCGTGACCGGATAGAGAAGTTTTCGGCTATGGGGGTCTGGAACGAGGAAGTATAGGACTCAGAAACAGAGAAAGCCAAAACATGACAAGTTCGGCTTTCTCTGTGTGATGTATAAAAAACGCACGCTCTATTTTTTACTTGATCTCGTACGAGTTGTCGCCCTTGAGCAACTGTTCAAGAGTAGCGCACCCATTGACCTGTGCTTCATTGATTTGATCAGTCAAGGCATCTTCATAGGTTATCCGATCTTCGGCATAAAAAACTCCGAAAGGCCTTGGAAGAGAGTCATCGTCTGCAAATCGGGCCAGGATTCCTGCTTTGTTGATGTCGGCCTCGTCATGAATCCAGAGGTCGCTTGTTGAAACACCCTCTTTATCAAGATCGACAACAATTGGCTTGAATCCATCAAGAACAATTCCCCTGTTTTTATCATTTCCGAAAACGAGAGGCATCCCTTGTTCCAGGTAAATCGTGTTATTGGCTTTGCTTTCAGGTGTTGCAAAAGACTCGAATGCAGCGTTGTTAAAAATGGGACAGTTCTGATAAACCTCCACCAATGAGGTGCCCTTATGCAGAGCGGCCCGCTTTAACATGGCGCGAAGAAATTTGCCGTCGCGATCAAAAGCCCTTGCAAAAAAAGTGCCACCTGAACCAATCGTCAGCGCTGCTGTATTGAACGGATGATCAATGACACCGGATGGCGAGGTGACTGTTCGCAATCCAAGTTTTGATGTTGGAGAGTATTGCCCTTTTGTCAGGCCATAAATTTCATTATTGAAAAGAATAATGTTCAGGTCCGGATTTCTTCTCAACGTGTGAATGAAATGGTTCCCCCCAATTGACAGAGCATCACCATCACCAGTCCCAACCCATACGCTCAGATCCGGACGAGCGATTTTAAGGCCTGTCGCCATTGGCAGCGCTCTACCATGAATACCGTGAACCCCATAAGTTCCAAGGTAATAGGGGAGTCGTGACGAGCACCCTATTCCTGAAATACAGGCTATATTTTCAGGTGCAACTCCCAGTTCCGGCAAAACGTTTTTCAGTTGCTGCAGCACGGCGTGATCACCACATCCCGGACACCACTTAGCTTCCTGATTTGAAGCAAAATCTTTTGCAGAAAGAACTGGCAGAGCAGTCATTGTTGTATCGTTATCGGTCATGATTAAAGCTCCTTTATAAGATCGGTGATTTTATTCAGTATCTCCGTTTCATTGAACGGCACTCCCTGTACCTTGGTGAATCCTTCAGGTGCAATCAGGAAAGTATCACGAATGATGTGGATAAGTTGTCCGTTATTGAGTTCGGGAACCAGTATCTGCTTGTAGTTGCCAAAAAGCTCACGAAGATTTTTGGGGAACGGACTGATATAGCGCAAGTGTGCATGGGCTACGCTGTACCCCTGTTCCAGTGCAATTTCGACGGCAGTTTTAATTGCTCCATAAGAGGAGCCCCATCCGAGTACCAGCAAATCACCTTTAAGTGGGCCGTTATCAATATGTTGAAGTGGAATACTCTCTGCAATTTTGGCAATTTTTTCGGCACGCAATTTCGTCATCAGTTCATGATTTTCCGGATCGTGAGATACATTGCCGGTTTCATGCTGTTTTTCCAGTCCGCCTATACGATGTTCAAGCCCTCTGGTTCCTGGTTTTGCCCATGAACGAACCTGGCGATCATCGCGTTTGTATGGCAGATAGGGAGCATCTTCAGGTTTTCTCTCCGGCTGAAAACGGGGTTTGATTTCAGAAAGATTATCCGGACTTTCTACCTTCCATGGTTCAGAGCTGAGCGCAAGATACCCGTCTGTCAAACATATAACCGGAGTCATGTGTTCAACGGCAATTCTTGCGGCCTCGTATGTCGCGTAGAAGCAGTCAACTGGAGAGGAGGCTGCAAGAACTGGAAGGGGAGCCTCTCCATGTCTGCCATACATGGCCATGAGCAGATCTGATTGTTCCGGTTTGGTGGGCAGGCCAGTTGATGGGCCGCCTCGCTGAACATTGATGACGACCAGTGGCAACTCCAGGATGACCGCCAGACCAAGCGCCTCGGTTTTAAGTGCCAGACCGGGGCCAGAGGTGTTTGTTGCAGCAAGCGCTCCACCGTAAGCGGCACCGATGCTGCTCACGATACCTGCAATTTCATCTTCAGCCTGAAAGGTTTTGACACCATATTTTTTCTTTTTGGCTAAAGTCGAAAGGATCTCCGTTGCTGGAGTGATAGGGTATGAGCCAAGGAAGAGTTCAAGGCCAGCTTTTTTTGAAGCTGCGGTCAGCGCAATAGCACATGCTTCGTTTCCTGTGACACGGCGGTAAGTGCCATGCTGCTTTTGTGGGGCAATATCGAAACGACCAAGATTTGCAAAGAGTTCGGTCTCATCTCCAAAGTAATAACCAGCTTTTACCGCTCTGATGTTGGCCTCAGCCATCTGGCCATTTTTCTGGAATTTGGCACGCAGTGTCTCAAACGTTCCTTCAAGCGGAAGAGAGTAGAGCCAGTAAAGCAAGCCCAGAACAAACATGTTTTTACAACGGTCAATCTCTCTGCTGGTAAGGCCACTCTCTTTCAATGCCTCGCGGGTGAGTTGCAGCACCGGTACAGGAAAAAGAATATAATTGTCCAGAGAACCATCCTCCAGCGGATTTGCTCCGTCAGGATAGCCAGCAAGCTTCAGATTTTTTGCATCGAAACCCTCTGTGCCGGCAATAATGATACCGCCACGGTGCAGATCTTTCAGATTTGCTTTCAGCGCCGCTGAATTCATGGCAACCATAACATCAAACCGCGCACCTGGCGTATAGACTGGTTTACTGCTGAACTGAAGCTGAAATCCAGAAACGCCGGCAATAGTACCAGCAGGAGCCCTAATTTCAGAAGGAAAATTCGGAAACGTATTCAGTTCAGTTCCATGAACTGCCACCGTATTGGCGAACTGGGTGCCAGTCAACTGCATACCATCTCCAGAATCTCCTGCAAAAAGCACTGAGACGCTCGTTTTTGGCGTTACACTGACCTGTTTGGTTGGTTTTTTTGTATCAGTCATTGTTACCCTGTTAATTGCTTGTCAAAATTGGTGCACACCAAAAAAAACCGCACCAGTGAACATCGCGGGACGACGCTCATTGATTCTCTTCTTTGGTGAAATGTATGTCGGGTGAGTAAATGACAGGAGGAAGCCACTCGAATACGTACCTCCCCCAATCGATCCAGTTTAAGAAAAAAAAGGGAGTAAAACAAGCCTCAGGCTGTTTTATCAGGACTTTTTTCGATGACAATGTTGTTTTTGGTCAAGTATTCCTGCCACTCCTTTTCTTCTCTGGTTGGGCAACCGGGAGAGAGGTCACAGAAATCACATCGCTGGATAAGGTACATCTGCTCCATCCAGCAATCGTTCTTGCTTTTGGAGACCTCGTTGACGTGATTCGGATTCTCCTTCATTATTCTGGAAGCAATCTCCATCAGTTCCTGAATATCCTTTCGCTTTTGCTGATGTTCCACTCCCCAACTCATAGCATTGCTCCTGTTTATTTAGCGGAAAAGAGACAAGTTCAAGGTACTCAAGAACCCATTCCCGATTAATATAAATTTTTTATGGAAAAAGAGCGCTCAGCCTCTACCCTTTCAGTGTTCCTTGTGTTGACGAACATAATGACAATTGCTCGAAGCGCAAATAAAATTAAGTTGGCAACAAGCCTCAAAAAAGAGTAAATTTAGGGCCATAGTAAGCTGCCGTTCTCATGGATCGGTATGGATGGAAAGCATTGCAACAACATAATAATCTCTATGAAATCACGGGAAATCAGACAATCCTTTCTGGATTATTTTGCTCAAAAAGGTCATACTATCGTTCGTTCTGCTCCGGTTATTCCTGCCGATGATCCCACCCTGCTGTTTACCAATGCGGGCATGAACCAGTTCAAGGATGTGTTTCTTGCCAAGGGAACAAGGCCCTATCTTCGGGCGGCTGATACACAGAAATGTATCAGGGCCTCCGGCAAGCATAACGATCTGGAGGATGTTGGTCGCGATACCTATCATCACACCTTTTTTGAGATGCTCGGCAACTGGTCGTTTGGCGACTATTATAAAAAAGAGGCGATCACCTGGGCGTGGGAGCTTTTGACCGATCTCTGGAGGTTGTCAAAAGAGCGCCTCTATGCCACGGTGTATCAGGATGACGACGAAAGTTTTGAGATCTGGAAGAACGAGACGGACATCAACCCGGAGCATATTCTTCGATTTGGTGACAAGGATAATTTCTGGGAGATGGGGGAGAGCGGCCCCTGTGGCCCCTGTTCCGAAATTCATATCGATTTGACACCGGATGGTACCGGCGGGGAGCTGGTCAATGTCGGCGATTATCGGGTTATCGAGCTGTGGAACCTTGTCTTTATACAATACAACCGGCATAGCGATGGTCATCTTGAGCCGCTGCCCATGAAACATGTCGATACCGGCATGGGATTTGAGCGCGTTGTGGCGGTGATGCAGGGAAAAGGATCCAATTACGACAGTGACGTTTTTCAGCCGCTGTTCGATCGTCTTACTGAAATTACCGGTGTCCGCTACGGTGCCTCAATGGATGACCCCCTCGACATTGCGATGCGGGTTATTGCCGATCATGCCCGCACCCTCACCTTTGCTCTCTCCGATGGCGCCATGCCTTCAAACGAGGGGCGTGGTTACGTGCTTCGCCGCATTCTTCGCCGGGCATTGCGCTATTCAAAAAATCTTGGCTATAACGAACCGATTCTGCATCAGCTTGTTGGAACCCTGGCCGCATCGATGGGCGATGTTTTTCCTGAACTGCAGAAACAGCAGCAGACCGTCGCCAACATCATCAGGGCAGAAGAGGAGAGTTTTATTGTCACCCTTGATCGTGGCATGGAGATTTTCAACGATGTTGTCGAAAAAGTCCGTCTTGCGAAAGGCTCGATTATCGACGGGCAGGATGCCTTCAAGCTCTATGATACCTACGGATTTCCTTTTGACTTGACCAGTTTGATGGCTGCGGAAGTTGACCTTCAGGTTGATGGCGAGGGCTTTGAACGTTGTATGCTTGAACAAAAAACTCGCGCAAGAAGCGACCGCAAGGAGAAGCAGCATGTTGGAGACGATGGCACAACGTGGAGCTGGTTCAGCGATGTCCATGTGTCCCTGTTTGCCGGTTACGACCAGCTTGCCATGCCAGTTGCTATTACCGGCATCAAACATGCCAAGGAGAAGCTGCTGCTCGCGCTCAACCAGACGCCATTCTATGCCGAAAGCGGTGGTCAGACTGGTGACAAAGGAGTGATAGAGACGACCCGTTACCGTTTTCAGGTTGCCGATACCGTCAAGGATGGCGATACGATTATTCATGTTATTTCAGAAGCTTTCGACAAGCTTCTCGATTCGTCCGTTCTTCTTGATGACCTCTCGCTGGATGCCCACGAGCTGTCAGCGGAAGCCGCTGTCGATTCCGCTGTGCGTCAGGATGCCGAGCGCAATCATACCGCAACACACCTTATGCACGCGTCGCTTCGCAGGATTCTGGGGCAACATGTGCAGCAGAAGGGCTCATTCGTGAGCGCCGAACGTCTCCGTTTTGACTTCAGCCACTTTTCAAAGCTCTCTGATGCAGAAATTGAGGCGGTTGAGGCCGAAGTGAACGAACAGATACGAAGAGCCGAGCAGGTGGTCAAGCACGCCGATGTCCCTTACGATGAGGCGATTGCCAAAGGCGCCCTCGCCTTTTTCGGCGACAAGTATGCCGACCTTGTCAGAGTGGTCGAAGTGCCGGGCATTTCGGTTGAGCTGTGTGGTGGCACCCATGTTGATAATATTGGCCGGATCGGTCTGGTCAAAATTGTCAGTGAATCGTCAGTAGCATCCGGTGTCCGTCGTCTTGAGGCAGTGACTGGCAGCGCAGCCGAAAAGCTGTTGTGGAACGAGTATCGCGAGCTTCAGCAGGTGCGCCATCTTTTGAAAGCCAAAGGGGATGAGGCGGTGTCGGAGAGAGTTGCTGAACTGATGGAGGCTAAAAAAGAGCTGGAAAAGCAGCTCCTTGAGGGCAAGATCACCACTCTTCTCACCACGTTAAGCGCTGAACTTGCAGCTTCACCCGATATCGATTGCTGCCGGGTGATAACGAAGGTGGTTGACGGGGTGGATGCCGAGACGTTGCGCCAGGCGGCCCTTGCGTTGCGAGAGAAGGAGCCCTGTGCGGTGGGTCTGCTCTGTACGGTTGACGAGGGAAAGGTTTCGCTGGTGAGTTTTGCTTCCGACCAGGCCGTTCGTTCATGTGGTATTGATGCAGGGAAACTGATTCGTGAAGCAGCAAAGCAGGTGCAGGGCGGCGGAGGCGGCAAGCCTGAGTTTGCAACGGCAGGGGGCAAAAATATCGACGGAATACCGAGAGCGCTTGCAGCCTATACCGAATCGCTCAATGTTTTGCTGCAACAGGGATGCGTCAACAATAAATGATCGGTTATGCTGCTTCTTGATTGCTTTTTCGGGCGATGTGCAAAGCCCTCATGCGACGGTTGTGCCCTGGGGCTTGTTCGCTCACTGCGTCTTGCCCTCAAGTCACGCGCAATGCAGAGGCAGGAGAACTCCTCTGTCGCTCCGGTCGGTTCGTGGGAGAAACCGGAGACGGTGACGCCTCATGACAGGACAACGCACCCCAAACAGGATACAACAAAAAAACGGAAGCGGCTGCTCGCTCCGAGGGAGGAGATTGCCTGGTATCCTGTCATCAAGCCTGAGCTCTGCAACGGTTGCGGCGACTGCAAGGTGCTCTGCAAGCCCGGTGTCTTCGAGTTGGGCGAGCCAGACCCAACAGGCATTTGCCGACCGAAACTGATTGTTGCGCATCCTTACAAGTGCCTTGTGCTCTGCAACAGATGTGTGCCGATTTGCACCTCAGGCGCCATTGTTCTCCCTCCAAAAGAGAAATTTGAGCACTTCGTGGAGTATATAGACTGACGGAAAGCCTGCCGGAGAGGGGATGATCGCATAAACCATAAAACGGAGAGGATGATGAGCGGCTCAGCAACACCAGCAAGGAAAAAACGCAGGCTGCTTGTTCCTCGCGAAGAGATTGCCTGGTTTCCGGAGATTGATACCGAGATCTGCAATGGCTGTGGCGATTGCGAAGAGATGTGCAGGCCCGGCGTTTTTGCGCTTGGCGAGCCAGAAGGGGTCAAACGGGCAAGAATGACCGTCGCCAACCCCTACAACTGTGTTGTGCAGTGTACCAGATGTGAACCGGTTTGTCCTTCCGGCGCTATCACTCTGCCTGTCACGAAAGATTTTGATCAGTTTGTGGAATTTGTTGATTGACCAGGAGGTCGTCGCGATCCCTGAATCCCATCAGATAAAGGATTGCATCGAGCCCGAGGGTTGAGATAGCCTGTTTGGCGCTCTCCCTCACAATCGGTTTGGCTCTGAAGGCTATGCCGAGTCCCGCTTTCCCAAGCATGGGGAGGTCATTGGCACCATCACCAACGGCGATGGTCTGTTCCAGCCGGATCTTCTCCTTTTTCGCAATAAGCTCCAGCAGTTCAGCCTTTCTTTTGCCGTCAACAATTGGCCCTATCACCTTGCCGGTTAACCGGTGACTGTCAATTTCAAGCGTGTTGGCATAGACGTAATCGATATTCAGCTTTTTCTGAAGGTAGTGGCCGAAATAGGTAAACCCACCGGAGATGATGGCGGTCTTGAATCCGAGGTTGTGCAGGTTATGAAAAAGCGTTTCGGCACCCTCCGTCAGTTGCAGGCGTTGCGCAATTTTTTCCAGAACATGTTCATCCAGCCCTTTCAGTAGGGAGACTCTCCGCTGAAGGCTGCCGGTAAAGTCGATCTCTCCACGCATCGCCTGCTCGGTTATTGCCGCCACCTCAGCGCCGACACCCGCCTCAATGGCAAGCTCATCAATCACTTCCGAGGTAATCACGGTCGAATCCATATCAAACACCACCAGACGGCGATTGCGCCGAAAAATGTTGTCCTCCTGAAACGCAATATCGACACCAAGCGTATCGGTAATGGCAAGCATCTGTTCGCGGAACCGGTTTTCACTCTGCAGCGTGCCCCGTATCGAAAACTCCACGCAGGCCTTGGTGTGTCCACCGTTCTCGTTTTCAAGAGGAATACGGCCCGAGAGGCGATTGATGGTCTCAATATTGAGGTTGTGCCCGCTGATGATCGACGACACCCGCTCAAGCTGCTCAGCGGTAATCTTTCTCGCAAGGAGCGAGAGCAGATAACGGTGCTTGCCCTGCTCATGCACCCATTGATCATACTCCTGATCTGTGACCGGCGTAAACGTGATCTGAATACCGAGCGTATGAGCGCAGAAGAGCAGATCCTTCAGCACCGGCGCAGAGGCAGACTCCTTCGGCACCTCCACCAGCATCCCCAGCGACAGATGATTATGAATAACAGCCTGACCAATATCAAGCACCGGCACTTTATAGCCAGCAAGGATTGACGTGATTTTTGAGGTAAGCCCAGGTTTGTCGGGGCCTGTAATGTTGATCAGCAGAAGCTCGCTCATAGTGGCTTGGTAAGGGTTTGTTATGCTGCGCAAGATATTACTAAAGTTGAAATTTTATCTGCTTTTTTGGTTCGGGGGATCAATTTCCATTATGGGTGCGATTCAGAGCGCTCTGTGCTTCGGCTTTCCTTGGGTTGTGTGGGTTTCATCTACACAAGGATTATGCGGAAGATGCCGATGTTGTGATTGCCTATTTTGGTGGCAATGATTTTTTTGCTACAATGTTACGATTATCCTTTTGTGCAAAAGGCGGGTGATGGACAGACGAGATGAATGCGGATCTCCATTCGGATTTACGAGCATCTGTATTTTCTCAGGTATTGCATCGTTAACCGAGTACTCCCATGCTACAAAGCGGTGTAGTGACTTCGTTTTCTGTGGGGTAGCGCGGGGCGCGGAACGCAGGTGTCAGGCATCAAAAAAACGTATCGCGGTAAACTGATTATCTCCTTTAGCAGTAGAGCACCCCATGAACACACAGCAAATCGTCATAGATCCCGACATCCAGAGTGGATCACCTGTCTTCGCGGGGACGCGGGTCCCGATCCAGAATTTATTTGACTACATTGAGGAAGGTGACTCGCTTGGTGTTTTTCTGGCGCAGTTTCCCTCAGTGACCAGAGCGATGGCAGTGTCTGTGCTTGAACAGGCAAGAACAGCACTTGTGCAAGATGCGCATCCTGCTTGACGAATCGCTTCCACGTGATCTTGCGTCGCTCGTAGTCGGTCATGAGGTCGTGACTGTTCAAGCGGTCGGATGGTCCAGCGTTAAGAACGGGAAGTTGCTTGCGCTTGCGGCCACACGGTTCGACGTGTTCCTTACCGCAGATCGAAACATCGAATTCCAGCAGAATCTGAAGACTCTTCCAATTGCAATAGTCGTACTTTGTGCCCGCAACAATCGCATCCAGGCACTCGAGTTGCTACTGCCAGAATTGCTGCAATTGCTGAATCACATTGCGCCACGGACGCTGCGGAAAGTTGGTGCCTGACATGGCATTGGAGTGGGTTCGCTTCGCTTACCGCTGAATTTCGACGTTAGGCATCAGCTTCGACATGACCATCGCACCATAAGAAAATATGACTCTCTAATTCTGGAAATAGTGCCGAATGAAACCGCAAGTATTTGTTATCTTCTCTATAAACGATAAACATGCCGAAAAAAATACTGGCGTTGAGCAATGCGCTGTTATCCCTGAAAGAACGACTGATGTATTTGTTCAACACCGGCATAAAAAATAAATTATCCAGGAATCGATTTTTTCAGTAATCAGTAATCAGCCAAAAGGAGGAAGATGATGAAGAGGATGAAGAGGATGACCATGCGGGGCAGAGCTTCGCTGATGAGAGGAGACCGAGCCATTGATGATGGTGTTGTTGCCGCGCCGATGGAGTGGTTAGTTCTTTTGCTCCTGAGCTGGTTGCGTCTGACGCAGCGAAAGTGGAGAGTTGCGGCCATGTTGCCAGCCCTTTTGCTTGCCGGAGTGATGGTATTCAGCACTGCGTTGTACGCTGTTGTGCCAGCACCCAAGAACTTTGTTTTGATACGTGGCGGGGAATTTACAATGGGAAGCCAGGAGAGTGAAGTTGGCCGTGATGCAGCCAAGGCGGTCTACAAACAACTTGGTATTGACTACAGTGAGACCCAGCATCAGGTGCGCCTGAGCAACTTTTATATGAGTAAATATTCGGTGACGGTGTCAGAGTTCAGGAGTTTCGTGGAGGCAACCGGGTACCGGACAGATGCTGAAAAAGGGGGTTTCAGCGTTATTGTTATTGATGGTGAAGCGAAAAAAGGAGAAGGGGTAAACTGGCGCTATGGCGTATCGGGGAGTGTTCGTCCTGAGAGTGAAGCAAACCATCCAGTGGTGCATGTGAGCTGGAATGATGCAGTGGCGTATGGCGATTGGATGTCAAAAAAAAGTGGGAAAACGTATCGTTTGCCAACAGAGGCAGAGCGTGAGTATGCGTGCCGTGCCGGGACAACAACGCCATTCAATACAGGGAACAACCTGACAACTGAGCAAGCAAACTACGATGGGAACTATCCATACGCCAATAACCCGAAAGGGGTGTATCGTCAAAATACAGTACCAGTGAACAGCTTTTCTCCGAATGCGTGGGGGTTGTACACTATGCATGGCAATGTGAATGAGTGGTGCAGTGACTGGTTCGGAGGGCGGTATTATGACGAGTGCAAGGCATCAGGCACGGTGTCGAACCCTGCCGGGCCTGCAACCGGTTCGAACCGCGTTATTCGTGGCGGGAGCTGGAGCAACTCTGCCGAGTACTGTCGGTCGGCTTATCGCTATTGTTTCACCCCCGACTACCGGAACCACTATGTTGGCTTCCGCCTGGTGTTCGTCCCGTAGTCAGTTGGCTGCTCATTCCGGCTTTGCTTTTGAGCTAACGCGGAGCAAGAACAAGGTTGAGGAGAGCGGCTGTGAGGGACGAACTGCCGCACACCTCAACCGAGCAGGTGGGCATGAACAACAGAAAGGCCGCCTTGTGGCGGCCGATTTTTTATTAGCGTTGATGATGTTGTAGGGGCGTATTGCGATATGCCCCTACAATCATGCTATCGAAAATCGTCGTTTCGATACGACCTTCGGTCGGCATCCGATGCATTCGCAAGGCTTGCGCCAAACACAACGCAGGTGGCATCAGCGTTATCGTCCAATAAGGATATTCACACATAATATGACTAAAAAAAAGAAAAAGTTAACACCGGCTGAAAAAGAAGCAAAGAAAAAAAGGCAACAAGAATATATGTTCGTATTTATGCACGGTAAGCAAAAGCGGGTTAAACGCCCCCTTTTAATAGATGGAATGGATATTGATGATTTTATTATGAAGAACGCAGATCCAATATTTCTCCATCAGAATGAAATGTGGGAATATATGGATCTGCCCAATGATAATGATTCTGTTTTTGATGGCGGAAAGAACTATTGAATAGATAAAGAGGACATTATGGCTAAAAATCAGAGAATGTGGGTGTATAGTCCACCCAAACCACCTGCCCCAAAAGTGTCAACGAATACAAAAGTAATTGTCCAGCAAAAGGCGGACGAACTTGTGGAAAAGGTTTTGAAACCAAAATACATTCAACCTCCGCCCGCTCCTGATGAATTTCAGCATAATTACATTACTGATATCTATACAAAATGGTATCGACACTATTTTTACTTTTGTGCAACATGTAATGTTCCTTTCCCCAACGCACTTGCACCTTTCTTTGAAGCCAGGTTTGCCCGGCTGAAATATATCAAGGACTATCAGTTCAATATGGCGTTTATGCGCTATACTGGTGAGTGGGTAGAAGTTTATCAAGACTTATCGCTTGAAGAGTGTTTGGCAGCAGTTGAAAACGACCCATTTTTTTATCCGTAACCTTTATTGATGTATTCCGGGGAAACCAGTTCAGGGTTTGATGCTATTTTTAAAGTAATAAGCACCCTTGGCTTGAAATTGCACGCAGAAGCAGCGCACACAACAAAATGAACAGTTTGGCAAGAAGGTCTGGTGAACGAATCACTCTTGTTTCCCTATCGATCATACAAGGAGAGCTAAACCATGAAGGTGAAATATTTTGAGGATACCGATACCGCTTATGTTGAATTACTTGACAAGCCGGTGTTTGAAACTCGCGAGATTAGTGAAAACATCTTGATTGATGTTGATGAGAAGGGGAATCTTGTCGGTATGACCATTGAGCATGCTAAAGAAAATGCGGGCTTATGGGAATTTTCTTATCAGGAAATCCCATCTCTTTTCAATCCTGAAACATTATCAGCTTGATATCAAGAATTCCTGATAAAAAGTTGCGCTAAAACATCAAATTTGGTATACTCTTCCTATGGGATATAATGTTGAAGTAATGCCGCCAGCAGTGGATTTCATACACTCCCTCTCTCCAAAACTACGGGCAAAAGCATTCAGGGCAATTGAACTTCTCAAAGAGTTTGGCTTCAGGCTCGGTGAGCCGCATTCAAAAACATTAGTTGGCACCGATGGTCTTAAAGAGTTGCGTGTCAAAGTCGGTACCGATATTTGCAGAATATTCTATTTCCATCATAAGGGTACTCTGTATGTTGCAACTTCCGGCTACGTAAAAAAAGAGATGAAAACAGATCATGGAGAAATTGAGAAGGCTCAAAAATTACGCAAGATTTTTATAGAGGAGATGTTATAATGAAGACAACAAATTTTGATAACCTGCTTGCAGAAAATCTCAAAGAGGAAGATTTTAAAAAAGAGTATGACGCTCTCGAAGAAGAGTTTGATGTCGCCAAAAAGATTATCCACCTTCGTTTGACTGCCGGTATGACTCAAAAAGAGCTTGCTCGTCAGGCACATACGTCACAAGCTGCGATTTCCCGGTTGGAGTCAGGAACATACCGAAACGTCAGTTTGTCTTTTTTGCGCCGAGTTGGAGCTGCTTTGGGAGTAAAGCCACACGTCAGTTTTCAGTAGCAGGTGCTGGCAAACTGTTTCCCACAGACAACAATGACTCAGCGCTTTTCAGGATGAGAAGCATTGGCAGGTTTCGAGGCTCTCTTCATGCTTTCTGCTTCGAACTCACTTACACTATTCCTTTCTCGATAGCGTCAACCGTGTGACCGGAAAATAAGAATAAGCCACTTCACATACTGAAAGAGGAAATGCAATTCGCATCATATCGGCACGATTAGCAACAAAGACTGAAGGGAAAATTTATGAAGAAGGGTAATTCGGATATGTCAGATGAGCCGAGGCCAGAATATAAAAGGTCAGATTTAGGTGAAATTGTACGCGGCAAATATGCAGATCGCATAAAAGACGAAACAAATGTTGTTTTCTTGGAACCTGATGTTGCACAGGCTTTTCCTAACGATGAGGTGATGTGATCGGGGAAAGTGTACCAGCTAAAATCAAGAATTGACGCGGCAAAAGTGGGGAGTTTGGATTAATATGAAAAATGTAAAGAAGCTCAACGGTAAGTTATGATATATGATTCTGTGATATGATTTTATCTAAACAAATAATATCCGCCCAACAAGTAGATGCACCGGGGCAGGTTTCGCCTGCCCCGGTGATCTTGGTCGTTCGGCCGCATTGAAGATCAACGCGCGGTTCGTTTGATAATATCATTAATTGTAGCTACATTAAAATTATGACAGTCGAGTTCGATCCCGTCAAGGACGCAGCAAACCAGGCGAAGCACGGTGTGTCTCTGGCTATGGCAGGCGACCTTGACTGGGAAGTCGCACTGGTGTGGGTTGATGAACGGTTTGAGTACGGCGAGTCGCGAATGATTGCGCTCGCTCCGCAAACCGAAATCCTGTACTGCGTGGCATTTGTTGACCGAGGCGAAGTGCGAAGGGTCATCAGCTTGCGCCGTGCCAATCGTCGAGAGGTGAAACACTATATCGAAAATTATGTCGAAAATCTCTAAGCGTTCAACTATCCTCATGCCCACAGCGGAAGAGGACAAGGCCATTACTGCGGCCGCTAAAAGTGATCCTGACGCGCAGCCACTCACGCCAAAGCAACTGAAGGCGATGGTGCCAATCCGCGCGCTGCGTGGTCGTCCGAGGTCTGAAAACAAGAAGCTGCTTGTGTCTGTGCGTTATAGCCCCGAGGTCGTCGCCTACTTCAAGTCAACCGGTGAAGGTTGGCAATCGCGAATGGATGGTGTGCTTCGTGAGTACGTAACGTGCCATTCCCGTAACGCGTGAAATGTGACAGAACCCTACGGTCAACCCGACGCTACGCGGACCCTGAGCTTGGGCGTTAGGCCGACTCTGCAGGGGCGATTATGATTGACAAAAGGCCCACATAGAGCCATATCGACTTTTTTTTGAAGACCCTCTTTCCAGGCAGGAAGTACACAAAGCAATTCGATTTGGAGAAAAGAAATGAATAAGACAGAGGAAGCAGAACTTATCAACTCGGTGGAAGCTGGTGAATGGTCTTCCGTTGCCGACCTTTCCTTTATGAAAGAGAGGCTTATGAAAGCCGCTTCAGAAACGGCTCTCAAAGACTATCGAATTAATGTGAGAATCTCCAAACGTGATGTGGAAGCCCTCAAGACCAAAGCACTTGAAGAAGGTATTCCCTACCAAACTCTCGTTACGAGTATTCTGCACAAATATGTTACGGGAAGAATCATCGAAAAAAAAGAGAAGACATCCGCCTGACATCAAGATCAATTTATTACCAAGGTTGGGGGACAACGCAAGGGCAAAAGGGGATGACATGGGTGGCAAGGGAAGGTGGGTTGTCTCGGGAAAGTCTGTATAAGGTTCTCTCCGGGGAAAGAAGTCAGTTGATGAAGCAATAAGTCGTCGCGATCCCTGAATCCCATCAGATAGAGAAAGTTTGGTCGTACCGATATTTCAGCCATTGTTTTTGATCCGAAATGCCGTGATGATATGTCAAAAATCTTGCGTGGGCTTCAAGGCATATACCCTGATTTCCCGATAATATTATAACGAGGAAGCACCAAACAGCACAGCAATGTTTCTAATTCCATGAATTATAGGTTATTCGGTAAGGATGTATTGCAATCTTTGAGCTTATACCCGGGAACGCCGAGCTCCAGCTCGGCA
>CAIPMW010000056.1 GCA_903866255.1 uncultured Chlorobiaceae bacterium
GGAAAAATAGTTATAATTACAACTTGCATTCTCTTGGAAATCAGGGATAAATATATGGTAACGTATTTTATTTTATAAATATATTTCTTTCATCGTTATATTTCTCCCGGGAAATCAGGGTCTATGCCAAAGCCAAAAAGTCACCCATTACAGGTGAACTTGTCCCTGTGGTTCCGTTGCCTGAGTTGGCGAAAGAGGCTCTTGCTCGTCTTGGAATCCAAACTGTTCCATCCCGCATGGAGATAGATTACAATGCCGGAAAAACAACCCAAGTGCCAACAGGGCGAGTGATTGCTGTTAAGGGCCGTATAAGCCGAAAGATAGGATATGGTGGAGCTTATGTCAGTTATGAACCAGCGGCCTGAAAAGGAAGTTTTTGAGGAGGTGGTGCTTCTCAAAAGCATTGCTCCCTCTTTCATCGAGAAGGATTGGTTTGTCACGCAACTTCTTGCAGTACTTGCTGATCACCATGCAGTTACCGGAGAGTCAGAATTACATTGCGGATTACAGGAATATTTCTTAATGTTTGATGCTTACCGGCTTCATCAGTCGCTGGGCTGTGGATACCTGATAATGTTTTGTACCATCAGAACTGTCAGCAACGCCTGAAGAAATTTCAGCTACTCAATGGCAACTTGATGAACTTGATCGTAGAACCGCTGAATATGCTAAAAACCCCTCATCAGGAATTCCGTGGGAAGAGGTAAAACACAACATATTATCTCGCTCTGCTCAATACCATATTTCGATAATAAAAATCACTTTTATTTATTAATACCATGCAATTGACCATAACATTACCCGATATTCTTCCTGATGAAATATCGCGTGTTATTAAAAAAGTAAAAGAAATATTTACTCAGGAAGGTATTGTGGCGGAAATAACGCCTGAGCCGTTGTCAACAGATGCCTGGGATAGTCTGAATTTTGATGAAATAGCTGTTGATACCGGTAGAGTTGATTTTGCCGAAAATCACGATCATTATCTGTATGGTATTGCCAAGCGATCATGAATCATATTTTTTTTGATACATCAGCATTGATTGCAGAGCTTGTATCGGTATTTGTATGTATCAGAAAAACAATTAAATGAATCAGATAGTATATCTTGAGTCGTCAGTCATCAGTTATTTAACATCGCGACCGAATCGAGATGTTATTATTGCAGGCAGGCAAGCGATAACACTTGATTGGTGGGAAAACCAGCGTCACCAATTTGAGCTTCGTATCTCTGTTTTGGTAGAAGAAGAGATCGGTAAAGGCGATTCATCAGCCGCACAGCAACGGTTTGAAAAAGTGGCTGATATCGAGAGCTTGTTGATTTCGGATGAAGCAATCAGAATAGCAGATTTGCTTTTGGCTGAAAAAGTAGTGCCTAAAGGAAGCGAAGAAGACGCATTGCATATTGGAATTGCGGCTTCACAAGGGGTAGATTTTTTGTTAACATGGAATTTTAAGCATATAAATAATGCTGAAACAAAAAACGCTATTACTCGGCTTGTAGAATCTGCCGGGTATGTCTGCCCACAATTATGTTCACCTGAAGAGTTAGGAGGAATAACAGATGATAAATGATCCAATTGTTGAAGAGATTCGTCGTTATCGAAAAGAGCATGCTGAGCGGTACGGTAACGATCTCAACCGAATTGTTGAGGCACTGAGAAAAAAAGAGGCTCAGTCACATCGTGCTCAATTAAATCCCGGCCCTAAATTGCTGATGAAGAAAGAGAGCGTATTCATAGTTAAAGAGCAAGAGTGAGAGACAGATCTTTGCCCGGAATTGATTGAAAAGTGCCGTCGATATGTTCGGATAAACAGGGATAATCATCCTTGGGCCGATATGGATGATCTGCATGCACAGTGGCTGACGGAAATTACACACAATCAACAGGAGTACCATGATGAATACCAAACAACTGATCGACAGCTATCATGAGGCATGGACGCAAGGCGACTTCACCACTGCGCGAGGCTGCCTTGCCGACAACCTTGATTTTCAGGGAAGCATGGAGACTTTTTCAAATGCCGATGCCTTCATTGAAGCACTTCAACGGTTCCAGCAGATGGTTAACAGCGTCAACCTGCTTCAAAACTTCAGTGACGAACACGGAGCTGCATTGCTCTACGACTGCCATACGGCAAGCCCTGCGGGAATCATTCGCACCGCCGAGTTCTTCAAGGTGTCGAATGGCAAAATCGATTCAATCCGGCTCGTCTTCGACGCTTCAGAACTTCGAAAAGCCATGCAGCCCTGAACCGGCGGTACAGCTTAGGGCCATCGCTATCCGCTTTATTCTATGATGCTTAGCCCTTGGTGCGTCCAGCATCGAGCCCCGGGGCATAGCATTTTTTTTCTTCCCAAATTCACTTGCGTCCGTAAGTGCTCATCGAATTGACAGCATTTTTGTCCCCCGGGTCAAAATAATCGCAGAAAACATTTGCATAAAAGAACGATCGTTCTTAAATTTGGCCAAGAAAAACAAATTATGTCAAGACCGAAAAAAGTAACCGATTCAGCAATACTCGATGCAATCGAGCGGGTTGTTGTCAAGCAAGGTGCATCGCACCTCTCCATCGGTGCTGTGGCTCAGGAGGCTGGAATAAGCAAATCGAGGGTTGTCTACGACTACAAATCCAAGACCGCCCTGCTCGAAGCTCTCATCGACCGGCAGTTTGAGCGGGATACGGCACGCATCAAGTTAATGCTCGTCGAGTGCGCCGACACCCCTCACCCTGAACTTTTCGCCCGTCTCAAAATTGCCGAGCGTGCTCTGGATGATACGGAACGCGCTGTCGCCATGGCCATCACCTCGTCAATGTCGAGCGAAGAGTCGCTCAGGCAGCGTACGCTGAAGTGGATAGAACGGGACCTGCAAGCCATGGATAGCGGAGCGAAGCCTGAAGCGGCCCGCCTGGCCTATTTCGCCTTTATCGGTTTCAGTTGCCACGAGTGGTTCGGCCTCGTCCAGAGAAGCGACGAGGAGCTTCTGCCGTTCCTCGAACAGATCCGAAAAATGTATGTCGGTTATTGTTGAAAGCCATCCGACTACCAAACCAAACTCACAACAAGGATAAGGTATCAATCATGAAAAGGTCGTTTATCATCGCCGGTTTGCTTGTCACCCTGATTGCTGGCTGGTATTTGTGGCCGAAGGGATCGTCAGACCACCTTCAGGGTTTGAGCATGAAACCGGAGGTCAGTGTCGTAACCATGAAACCTGAACCCCTGGTATTGACCAAAGAGCTGCCGGGCAGGACTTCGGCTGTACGTATGGCTGAGATCCGTCCACAGGTCAGCGGCATTGTTACAAAGCGCTTCTTCGTGGAAGGAAGCCTGGTTCAACAGGGTCAGCAACTCTACCAGATCGCCCCCGCTACGTATCAAGCCGCATTTAACAGCGCCAAAGCCAACCTCAGCAAAGCCGAGGCCAACGTGAAATCACTCCAGGCCAAAGCAAGTCGCTACGAAGAGCTGGTTAAAATCAGTGGTGTCAGCAAACAGGATTACGACGATGCGAAAGCGAGCCTTGCACAGGCCAAAGCAGATGTTGCCATCGCCCGATCCGAAGTTTCCATGGCCGGTATTAACCTCGACTACACCAGGGTCATCTCTCCGATTTCCGGGCGAATCGGCCAATCGAAGGTGACTGAGGGGGCGCTGGTCAATGCCAATCAGCAGAGTCCCCTTGCTGTGGTGCAACAGCTCGACCAGATCTACGTGGACGTTTCACAGCCGAGCGAGGAGCTGATACAACTGCGACAGCGCCATCAGGGTCAGGTGGGCGATTCCGGCGCAGAGAGTACTCCTGTCCAGCTTCTGGTGGATGGAAAACCCAAAGGCGAACCCGGCACGTTGAAGTTCTCGGATGTAACGGTCAACCCGAGCACAGGTACGGTGCTGTTGCGAATATTGTTCACCAACCCCGGCAATGAAATCCTCCCTGGCATGTTCGTCCATGCACGTCTTGAACAGTGGAGAGACGACCATGCCATCCTCGTGCCGCAAAAATCGGTGAGCAGGAGTGCGGACGGGTCGGTTTCGGTCTGGGTTGTCGGGGCGGACGGCAAAGCAAACCCTCGCCCGATCATCGTTACGGAGGTTGTCGGCGACAAGTGGCTCGTCAGCAGCGGACTCAAAGCAGGCGAGAAGGTCGTGTACGAAGGCATCATGAAAATCCAGCCCGGCATGGCGGTCAAAACCGTCGAGGCTGCACTGCCACCCGTGTTGGCGAGATAATCCATTACATTTAGACGTACCAATTATGTCCGGATTTTTTATCGAGCGCCCCGTCTTTGCCTGGGTAATCTCCATCTGCATCATGCTCGGCGGAATCATCGCCATCAATACCCTGCCGGTCGAGCAATATCCGCGCATCGCGGCGCCGACCATCAACATCAGTGCCACCTATCCCGGTGCATCTGCCGAAGCAGTTGAAAACAGCGTGACACAGGTCATCGAACAGGCACTCACCGGTATCGACCATCTCCGCTACTTCAGCGCCGGAAGCGATTCGAACGGCAACGTCACCATCACGGTGACCTTCGAACCCGAAGCCAACCCCGATATTGCCCAGGTGCAGGTGCAGAACAAGTTGCAGTCGATCATGGCGAATCTGCCCCAACAGGTCCAGCAGCAGGGTATCAGGGTCACCAAGGGAGATACCGGGTTCCTGATGGTCGTGGGCATCTATTCGGACGATGCCCGGGTCGATGACTATGCGATGAACGATTTTATCAACTCGAAGCTCCTCGATCCGCTGAGCCGCGTTCCCGGTGTCGGTAACATTCAGGTGTTCGGGCAGCCCTATTCGATGCGTATCTGGCTTGATCCCCACCGCATGGCGAGCTTCAACCTCACCACCGCCGAGGTACAGGCCGCAATCACGGCACAGAATGCCGATGTCTCCGCAGGCCAATTGGGAGGAACGCCGTCGGTTCCGGGCCAGCAACTGAACGCCACCATTACAGCACAGTCGCGCCTGAAAAGCGTTGGTGATTTCGAAAAGATCATGTTGACGGTCAATACCGACGGCTCGCAAGTTCGCCTCAGGGATGTTGCCCGCGTCGAACTCGGCGTGCAGAACTACGACATGACCACGCGCTTCAACGGCAAACCGGCTGCCGGTATGGCCATCACCCTGGCGACCGGAGCAAACGCCCTGAACACCGCCACTCTGGTCAAAGAAAAAATGGCCGCCCTGAAGCCGCTGCTCCTGCCGGGTGTAAAGATTGTCTTCCCATTCGACACGGCACCATTTGTCAAGACATCGATCGAAGGGGTTGTCCATACCCTGATCGAGGCGGTTATCCTTGTCTTTTTCGTCATGTTCCTGTTTCTCCAGAACTTCCGTGCTACGCTGATTCCCACCATCGCGGTTCCTGTCGTGCTGCTGGGTACCTTCGGGATAATGTCGGCCTTTGGCTTCTCCATCAATACCCTCAGCATGTTCGCCATGGTCCTCGCCATCGGACTGCTTGTCGATGATGCCATTGTCGTGGTCGAGAATGTCGAACGCATCATGGAAGAGGAGCGACTCTCCCCGCTGGAGGCGACCAGGAAATCCATGAAGCAAATCTCCAGCGCACTGATCGGCATCGCCCTTGTACTCTCGGCCGTCTTCGTGCCGATGGCCTTCTTCAAAGGTTCCACGGGGACGATCTACCGTCAGTTCTCAATCACCATCGTCTCGGCGATGCTGCTCTCGGTCCTGGTTGCGCTGATCCTGACACCGGCTCTCTGCGCCAGCCTCCTCCGGCCAGTCAAAGCGGGTGGACATCTGTACGGCGCAGGCCCCCTCGGTCGCTTTTTCGCCTGGTTCAACGGCATGTTCAACCGCAACCGGGAACGCTATGTGGACGGAGCCCGCGCAATGACGGGAAGTGTCAACCGATCGCTGCTGGGGTTCATGCTGGTCGTGGTGCTGCTTGGCATCGTCCTGACGCGCATCCCGACCTCGTTCCTGCCGGACGAAGATCAGGGGTTCCTTTTCGTCCAGCTCTCCACCCCATCCGGAGCGACCAAGGAGCGGACGCTCGAAAGCGTTAAAAAGATGGAGGGTTATCTTCTCAATCAGGAAAAAGAGAGCATCGAAAGCATCTTCAGTGTGACCGGTTTCAGTTTTGCGGGCCAGGGGCAGAACTCGGCCATGGGCTTTGTCCAGCTCAAGGACTGGGCGAAACGCAAGAACAAGGGTCAAGATGTTGCCTCGATCGCCGGAAGAACCATGGGCGCCCTGTCGAGCGTGAAGGATGCCATGATCTTTGCGTTTTATCCGCCAGCCGTCATGGAGCTCGGCAATGCCTCCGGTTTCGACCTTCAGCTTGTCGACCGGACCGGCAAAGGGCATGAGGCTCTCATGGCCGCCCGAAATCAACTCCTCGGAATGGCTGCGAAAGAGCCCTCCCTGAGCGGCGTGCGTCCCAATGGCCTTGAAGATGTGCCGCAATTCAAGATTGATATCGACCACGAAAAGGCCAGCGCCTTCGGGGTATCGATCGCTGATATCAACGCAACGCTGCAAACCGCCTGGGGTTCGAGCTATGTGAACGATTTTGTGCATGAGGGCCGCATCAAGAAAGTTTTCATGCAGGGAGACGCACCGTACCGCATGAACCCTTCGGACGTAGACATCTGGCACGTCCGGAACTCGAATGGCGAGATGGTGCCCTTTTCATCCTTTTCCTCGGGGCGGTGGAGCTTTGGTTCGCCCAAGCTTGAACGGTTCAACGGCATATCGTCGGTCAATATCCAGGGAGCCCCCGCACCCGGCGTAAGCTCGGGCGATGCCATGGCCATCATGGCGAAACTGGCAGGAAAACTCCCGGAAGGTTTCGGTATCGAATGGACCGGCCTCTCCTACGAAGAGCGTGCTGCGGGCCAGCAAACGCTGCTGCTCTATACACTCTCCCTGCTTTTCGTCTTTCTTTGCCTGGCCGCCCTTTACGAAAGCTGGAGCGTGCCGATGGCCGTCATGCTGGTCGTTCCGCTCGGTGTTCTGGGCACCGTTCTGGCAACATTCCTCTCGGGTCTTTCAAACGACGTTTACTTCAAGGTCGGCCTGTTGACAACCGTTGGCCTGACGGCGAAAAACGCCATTCTTATCGTGGAGTTTGCCAAAACCCTCTACGAAAGCGGTATGAATCTGAAGGAGGCAGTCCTCTCTGCCGCAAGTCAGCGACTTCGCCCGATCGTTATGACCTCCCTGGCATTCATCCTCGGTGTCACGCCGCTCGCATTCTCCTCCGGAGCTGGATCGGCAAGCCAGCACGCCATAGGCATCGGTGTGATCGGCGGAATGTTGTCGGGTACGGTGCTGACGATCTTCTTTGTACCCCTTTTCTTCATCCTCGTGCAATCCCGGTTTGCCCGAAAAACGGTAACCGACACAGCAGTTAATCAAAACGACACGCACCATGAACACTAAGCTTCTGCTTCCTTTATGCCTGGCAGCAACTACCCTGACGGCCTGTTCGTTTGCGCCAGCATACGTACGCCCAACGGCACCCGTTAGCACGCAATGGCCGGTCGCTTCCACTGGACAGGAGGGGGAACAGCCGCGTACCATCGATATCGGATGGCGGAGCATGTTCAGGTCGCCAAAACTGCAAAGCCTTATTGAAGAATCTCTTGCCAACAACCGCGATCTGAGGATAGCCACCCTCAACATCGAGGCGGCCCGCAACACCTGGCGCATCCAGCGTTCGGCTCTTCTTCCATCGATAAACGCCTCGGGAGGCTTCACTCGCCAGGAGGTGTCAAAAAGCAGGAGTGGCACCGGACAAGCGGAAATCACCTCGACCTATACCGCAGGGATCGGCACGACGGCTTATGAACTGGATCTTTTCGGGCGAGTACGCAGCCTCAACAATAGCGCCATAAACAAGTATCTCGCTACCGAAGAGGGGCGCAAAGCCGCCCAGACAAGCCTGGTTGCTGAAGTTGCCAACGCCTATATCACCTGCCTTGCCGATATTGAGCTGCTGCGACTGACCGAAAGCACGCTCAAAACAAGGCAGGATGCGTATGATCTCATCAAACGCAGCTTCGATCTCGGGGCAAAGTCCGGACTTGATGTAGCACAGTCCGCAATGCTGGTCGAATCGGCCCGGGCCAACCGAGCGCAATATCAACGTCGGGTGGAACAGGACAAGAACGCCCTGACCCTGCTGGTCGGAAAAGAGATCGACCCGAAGCTCCTCGAGCCCCAACCATTGGCCGATCTCGAGATGCTGGAGAGGCTCCCCGTGGGCATTCCCTCCGTCGTCCTGCTTGATCGTCCGGACATACGGCAGGCGGAATACGCACTGAAGGCAGAAAATGCCAATATTGGAGCTGCACGGGCTTCATTTTTCCCCAGCATAGGACTTACCGGTTCCGCCGGGTACGCCAGCACCAGCTTGTCGGATCTCTTCGTGAGCGGGTCGAGCAGTGTCTGGAGCTTCGCCCCACAGGTGACGCTCCCGATCTTCCAGGGAGGCCGGTTGCGCTCCAACCTCAAACTGGCTGAAACCAACCGCGATATTGCCGTCGCCCGATACGAAAAAGCTGTCCAGACTGCGTTCCGGGAGGTCGCCGATGCACTGGTAGCCCGTGCGACCTTCACTGAACAATGGTATGCCCAGCAAGCTCTGGTCAAAGAGAGCAATCAAGCCTTGACCATCACCAAAGCGCGTTACGACTATGGCATCGACAGCCATTTCGCCCTGCTTGATGCCCAACGATCCCTCTTTGAGGCTCAGCAGAACGAAATTCTGATTCATCAACAGACTCTTGCCAACCTGATTGACCTGTACAAAGCCCTCGGAGGCGGGTGGCAATGACAAGCCACCTTCCCTTATTGTATTTCTAATTTTATCTTATTTCTTTACAAATCGTTGAAGACGCTATTTCATGGAATAACAAAGTTTTATAAACTGGAATAACAAAGTTATATTACGGGAGGAAGGTGACGTAGCTGTTGCGGTAAATCCAATTCTCAAGTGCAGATGGCAAAGCCGAATGAAAAACTGGCTGACGCATTGCGGGCGCTGAAGCGGTTGCAGGGCAAGTATAATGGTGTGATTGAGTCTGGCGATATTACCGAGGCGCAGCGTGTGATTCTTGTCGATGAGGGGTTCTTGCGACCGGTTATGAAAGGGTGGTACTTATGTGCCAATCCGCGAGATCATGAGGGGGACTCTACGGCGTGGTATGCCAATTTCTGGTCATTCTTGTCCGGTTATTTGACCAGGCGCTTCAAAAAGAGATACTGCCTGAACGCAGACGCATCACTCATTTTGCATACCAGGAGCACTCGCATACCCCCGCAGGTAACCGTCATCACCACTGAAGGCGGCACCACTGTGCTCGACCTCCCATACGGGAACTCCGTGTTGATCTACCCTGATAAAAAGAACTCGCCCCGTCATCAAACAGAGGTGAACGGGCTGCAACTGCACTCTCTTCCGGAAACCCTCTGTAAGCTGAGTCCGCAAGCATTTATCACCAATCCGCGTGATGCCGAAATTGCTCTCAACATGGTTGTCGATCCCGGTGAACTGCTGGAAATATTACTCACCAAAGAGGGGTCGGTTGCTGCTGCCGGGCGACTGGCAGGAGCCCTGCGCTTTGTCGGGCGTGCCGATTATGCCGAGCGGATTATCCACACCATGAAACTGCTCAAATACGATGTTCGCGAAATAAATCCGTTTCATATCCCTGTCCCGACTCTGGGAAATACCAGGGAGCGATCACCATACGTCATGCGGTTACAATCCCTGTGGTCTGGATGGAGAGAAGAGGTACTGGCACTCTTTCCTCCAGCACCTGGAGTGGCCTGCAATGCCGATGCCTATCTGGCCAATGTTGATGAACGCTACGTCGTGGATGCCTATAACTCACTTTCCATCGAGGGCTATCAGGTCACTGATGCACTTATTGACAGAGTCGCACAACAGGGCTGGAATCCTGATGCTGACCAGCAGGACAAAAAAGATCGGGATGCACTTGCAGCACGTGGCTACTATCAGGCATTTCAGTCCGTCAGAACAGATCTGGAAGCAATTCTGAGGGGGCAAAATTCCGGTACGGTTGTCAGGAGTGCTCATCACCGCTGGTATGCCGAACTTTTTTCACCATCAGTCGCTGCCGGTATACTGGAGCCACATCAGCTCGCCGGTTATCGGAATGGTTCTGTCTTTATCCGCAACTCAATGCACACTCCACTGCCATGCGAAGCGCTGACCGATGCAATGGAAACCCTGTTCAACCTGATTGCACAGGAGCCCGAACCGGCAGTCAGAGCAGTACTCGGTCATCAGCTTTTTGTTTTCATCCATCCTTATTTCGATGGCAATGGCCGTATCGGTCGATTTTTGATGAACGCCATGCTTGCCTCAGGCGGCTATCCGTGGACAGTTATTCGGGTTCAGCGGCGCAGTGACTACATCTCTGCCCTCGAAAAAGCAAGCAGTGATGGCGACATAAAACCACTGACCCAATTTATTGCTGAAGAAATGAGGTTTTGTCCGGGGTTTTGAGTAAGAAAGTAAATTTCCTTTTTCACAATGTCGTCTATTGGTCGATCACAGTCATTTCAGCCATTTTTCCAATTTCTTCTTCGCTTCTACCTGGGATATTCCCTTACCTTCCCGAATCTCTTGTTCTCCGTGTGAAAACTTGATATTCACATAAAGGGCATGAATAATTTCATCCATTGAAACTACCATGCCATTGAGTTGCTCAGCTAAGCGGCTCAAGAGGAGCAAAGAGTTTGATGCACTTCATTTGTTTGTTATACTTTGGCAAGAATTATTTTTATCAGTCAAGCAGACAAACAGGCTGATTCCGACTGGCTTGGTTACGTTTTATTTTTTTCAAAATAGAGATATAAACAATGCCAACTGTTTTTCGTATTAGTGGTTATCGGTTGTTCTTTTTTGCGGGCGATCACCGTGAGCCTGCGCATATTCATGTTGAACGCGACGAAAATATGGCTAAATTTTGGCTTGATCCGGTTCGCTTGCAAAGGAGTGGTGGTTTTTCAAGGCATGAGATTGCCAGGATTCAAATAATCGTTATTGAACATCAACAGCATTTACTGGAGGCTTGTTATGGTTACTTCAACAATTGAACTCAATGTTTCTGCAGCGGAGCAGGTAACAGTGACGCATGATGCATTAATCGTTGATTTGAGTGATGGTCGCTCCATTACCGTTCCGCTGGCCTGGTATCCACGACTGATGAATGCAACAGCCTCAGAGCTTCAGAATTGGCGGTTGATTGGAAAGGGGTATGGCATTCACTGGGAAGAGCTGGATGAGGATATCAGTGTAGAGGGTTTATTGCTTGGCAAACCTTCAGGCGAAAGTCAAACATCGTTCAAGAGATGGCTGTCTGGTCGTGTTTCTGCATCGGTGTGATGTCATACTCATTTGTTCTTACTGCTATCCAGTCAGTAACTTTTTCAACTCTCGCAGCTCCGCGTTGATTTCAACTTTGCGATTAAACTGTTATTTGGAATGCACTTCGAGTGAACTGAAACAATCCAAAAAGAAGTTACAAGAAAACCTTTACAAGCTATGGCACGAACTCGTTATGTGCCAGAAATAATAAATCTTTTACAGATTCCAATTAATGTGTATAATTTTCAAAAACATACACACAGGAGAAGAGATGAGAACGAATGTCGTGATAGATGACGCTCTGATGGAATCCGCTCTCAAGGTATCCGAACTCAGGACAAAAAAAGAAGCCATTGAAGAGGGGCTGAAACTGTTGGTGCAAGTGCACAGCCAAAAAGAAATCAGGAATTTTCGAGGAAAACTGAAATGGTCTGGTAATCTTGATGAGATGAGGTTGGACAAATGATTTTCGTTGATTCGTCAGTCTGGATTGACTACTTCAACGGAAACAAAACAGCACAGACGGACTGGCTGGATGCTTCATTTGGCAGTACACCCATCATCATGGGCGATCTGATCCTGACAGAAGTGCTACAGGGGTTTCAAAGCGATAAAGACTTCAAAACAGCAAGAGACCTTCTGTTAGGTCTCCCATTTATGCCAATGGGAGGACGGGAATTGGCGTTGGAAAGCGCCATGAACTATCGATTCCTCCGGAAAAAAGGTGTGACGGTGAGAAAGACCATAGATGTCATTATTGGAACTTTTTGCATTCATCACCACCTCCTGTTATTAAATGACGACAGGGATTTTGATCCAATGGTTACCTTTCTGGGCTTGTCCGTTTTGAGGCCACCTGAATCAGCTCCGCGTTGATCTCTACTTTCCGGTTAAACTGTTTTTCCTTGCGGAGCCGGGCCTCACATCGTTCAATGTCTCGTTCCTGAGCACGAATCATAATCATTCGTTCAACCTGTTGTTGTAACCTGATTTCCCGATAATATTATAACGAGGAAGTGCCAAACAGCACAGCAATGTTTCTAATTCCATGAATTATAGGTTATTCGGTAAGGATGTATTGCAATCTTTGAGCTTATACCCGGGAACGCCGAGCTCCAGCTCGGCA
>CAIPMW010000057.1 GCA_903866255.1 uncultured Chlorobiaceae bacterium
CATAAATCTGCACTCACTCACGCCAGGCAAAGAGTATGGTAACGTTGACCGAAAGAAATGCCCGCGTTCAACCCAAGTATCAGTCAGGCTCCTGAATTCGTCCCAACTTGCGACCTCAATAATATTGATCGAGATGTTGTTTATAGGGTTCTCGTTTGTCTCCTTGATTCCATAAATCCACCACCATACAAAACCCGCGAAATTAATTGCTATGGATGGGCTTAACGCTTGGGGTTTTGACGGGTAACGGCATGAAATCTCCTCTTTATTGAATGAATTGCATATCTCAATCTTCGCTACGAACAATACTGCGGTGCAAATGATTGCGTTTGTGGAGTCAGTTCCGCTGAACCTTTTTCATGATTTTTCTCTGGAAATCGCTTTCAGCATCGAGTGACGCAATCATTTCACCACTGACAGCCTTTCACATAATTGCCGCCCATTATCAGTTAACTGGTATTTCTGTGTCGGGCTATTTGGCGAATCAGGCTGAGTCATGGCAACCAATTTTGCCGCCAGGGCAGGTTGCAGATAATCGTAAAGGAATGTCGGGCGATGCTGTAATTGCAGTTGATGCATGAGACGCCAGGTTCCCAAAGGCCCTTCCAGCAAACAATTCAGCAACCTGCTTACTTGTTCGGTTACTTGTTCGGTTACTTGTTCGGTTACCTCATTTACCTGTTCAGCAACAATAGGTAACGCTGCCTGGTCAAGTAATGTAACTTCAAAAGATTTGCCTGTTTTGTCACTCTGTATGGCAGGTCTGGCATGACCGAGCTTCGTCCAGTTTGCAATGACATCGCTCAAGCCCCATCCGGCATTTTCGCTTAACCCTATCCGACGGAAGGCAATAGCAATATTGGGGTTACGAACCTCTTTCGGCCCGGGTTCCAGTAAATTGCCTTTGGCAAACGCGTCACCGGGATTCCAGAAAATGGTGCGATCTGTAAAATGGCGGATCTCCGGTTTTCTGGTGTGATCCTGATAATCCTGATGGCAAAGCACGTTCAGAAAGGATTCACGAAAAGCCACAAAGTCAAGCGGAGTATCGTCCCTCTCCATGGTCAGAGGATCAAGACGAAAGGGAATAGATGCGAACTTCAGGTACCAGGGGAAAAAAGAGAGCCATGCCTGAATGATGTTCGACTCCATAACCACCCGGTCCATCCAGCGAATGCCCGGGGGATTCTCCCGATATCGAAAGCTGAATGTCTGGCAATCGGCAACTGGCCGGGGAAAGAGTCCCCGTAAATAGCCGTCAGCACCAAACAGCAGTATGGAGGCATTGGTCGGTCTGATTCCAGAGGGCGTTGCACGATTCAGACCAAGCTGAAACAAAAATTCGTTATCGGATAATCCGGTACAGGAGCGGTTATTGGGACGACTCTCATACCGGTTTCTGTACCACGCAATGGATTGCCTGTCGTAGCACTGCTCCGTATCGTACTCCACCGTCAGGCTGTCGTACCGCTCTGCCGAAGCATCACGTAAAAAACGCTCAATCTCGCTCTGAGTGCACTGCTCATCACCTGCGCCACGGCGGATATAGCTTTTGCGAATATCGCCCTTGAGATAAACCGGTTTTTCGCTACGCGGAGATTCCGGAATATGAAAAACCAGCAGCGTCAGGCCGTCGTGATTGAAGCGCTCTTCACGAACGTTAATCATGCGGTTGAGTTTATCGCCTGTTCGCAGTGTGCTGAGAAAATCGTTCTGTACTTTGTCCGGCTCATGAACACCAACAATTTCCAGACTCCCCTGCGTATCTTTCACACCAAAGACCAGGGTACCACCCGCACTATTAGCAAACGCCGATACCGTCCGCCAAGCATCTTCAGAGACACCGTGCTGCGCTTTTTTACACTCAAGGTCGAACCATTCGGGATGTTGCAGCCTGTTGAGCAATTCATCGTGAGTCATCAGAGCGGATTCGTTGATCAAATAACGTCAAATATACAACTCTTTGCGGCTATTCTCATGGGGTTCACGACAGAAAAGAGTGGTTGGGATAATAACCCTATAGCCACAGAAAGCACTGTTTTCAAAATCATTTTTCCAGTGTACGTGAAGGAACTCCAATGAAAATAACAACATAGAACATCTGATACGAGAGTGGAAAAATGAGAGCCCGTCGCGTCAAAGTGGTCAGAACTATACCGCCGATCCATGGGTAACTGTTGTATCCTGATTTCCCGATAATATTATAACGAGGAAGTGCCAAACAGCACAGCAATGTTTCTAATTCCATGAATTATAGGTTATTCGGTAAGGATGTATTGCAATCTTTGAGCTTATACCCGGGAACGCCGAGCTCCAGCTCG
>CAIPMW010000058.1 GCA_903866255.1 uncultured Chlorobiaceae bacterium
AGTGGCTACAGATCGGGTACTTGTGCGGCGGAAAGCAATACGCCAATGTGCTCGACTTGGCAACGGATGCCACCGATTGGCAAGCCTTCAAGAAAAATGCTGATGATCCGACAAGCTGGATGTATCCTGATTTCCCGATAATATTATAACGAGGAAGCGCCAAACAGCACTGCAATGTTTCTAATTCCATGAATTATAGGTTATTCGGTAAGGATGTATTGCAATCTTTGAGCTTATGCCCGGGAACGCCGAGCTCCAGCTCGGCATTCCCAGAAAGCTTGTGCTCGGAAAAATAGTTATAATTACAACTTGCATTCTCTTGAAAATCAGGGATAAATATATGGTAACATATTTTATTTTATAAAAATAGTTCTTTCATCGTTATATTTCTCCCGGGAAATCAGGATGCATGGCTCTCTCCCGAATCACAGGGCTGCACCCTGTGTTTACAAATAACGCCCTTTCAGGGCTAAAATTATGTAATTGCCCAAACCTTCACCCCTCCCCCTTCTTGGCCGCACACCATAACGCGTCCAGCTCGTCAGGAGTGTACTCTTGCCATGGGCGGTCGGACGCCTCGACCTGTTTTTCAACCCTGATGAAACGGCTGATAAACTTGTTGGTGGCCTTGCGGAGAGCATCTTCAGGATTTGCGCCAAGAAAACGGCTGTAGTTGACAATGGTGAAAAGCAGATCACCGAACTCATCCTCCTGCTCCTCCATGCTTGTGGCGTTTTTCAGCTCCTTGATCTCCTCGACAAGTTTGTCGAGCACACCGTCGTCACTTTGCCAGTCGAAGCCGACTCCGGCAACCTTTTTCTGCACGCGATAGGCACGAAGCAGTTCCGACATCGCGGTCGGCACACCATCAAGCAGACTTTTTCGACCCTCTTTAAGCTTGAGTGCTTCCCAGTTTTTCAGCACAGCACCTTCAGTTTCAGCAACAGTGTCGCCAAAAACGTGCGGATGCCGATGCACAAGCTTGTGGCAAAGAGCATCAAAGACATCGATAAAGGAGAATGAGCCGCGCTCCTCGCCAAGCAGTACCTGAAAACAGAGATGAAGAAAGAGATCGCCAATCTCCTTTTTCAGTTCGCTTTCATCCTGCTGATCAATGGCATGCACCAGTTCATAGCTCTCCTCAAGCAGCAGGTGGGCCAACGACTCTGGAGTCTGCTTCCTGTCCCAGGGGCACTCCTGCCGAAGCACCTTGACAAGCGACAGCACCCGCTCAAACTGCTGGGAAAGGGTTCTCTCTTTCTGTGCAACAATCTCAGCTTTCAACTGTTCAACCGTTGTTTTTTCAGCCATAGGGGTCAATACTTTTTTTCGTTCGCATCTCAATTGCCGAAGTTACCACTTTCTTGCCACTATTTCTTATACTTGCCCGAAGAGAGCTGCCTTGCCACATTTACCGCCTGAAATCATGACCACACCATTCTCTCCGCAAGAACAGGGTGAGCCCATCGCCGCCATAGCCACGCCACTTGGGATCGGTGCCCTCGCTGTAGTGCGCATCAGCGGCAGAGGAGTGTTCGATATTGCCCACAAGGTGTTCCGCAAAAAGGGGAATCCATCATTCCACTTTGCGCAATCGAAAGGGTTCAGGGCCCATTTCGGTACCGTACACGACAGTGACGGGCTGATTGACGAGGTGGTTGCTCTGGTGTTTCGCTTCCCCAACTCCTTTACAAAAGAGGATATGGTCGAGCTGAGCTGTCATGGGGGGCCAGTTGTGGTGAAACATATTCTGAAGGTGTTGCTGGATGAGGGGTGCCGACTGGCTGAGCCCGGCGAGTTTACCCGACGTGCGTTTCTTAACGGCCGCATTGACCTCTTGCAGGCCGAGGCTATTGGCGAAATGATCCATGCGCGATCCGAATCAGCATTCCGCACCGCTGTGACACAGATGGAGGGAACACTCTCCACCCGTCTTGACACCATGAGGGAAGAGCTTCTGCATTCATGCGCCCTCCTTGAGCTTGAGCTTGACTTCAGTGAGGAGGATGTTGAATTCCAGAGCCGCAGCCAGCTTCAGGCTGAGCTGCATCTCTTGAAGGAGGAGCTTTCACGTCTCATCGACTCCTATCAGCATGGCCGACTTCTGAAAGAGGGGGTGGCAACCGTCATTGCTGGAAGGGCAAATGCCGGAAAATCGACACTGCTGAATACCCTTCTTGGCGAAGAGCGCTCTATTGTAAGCCATCAACCGGGCACCACCCGCGACTATATTGAAGAGTGCTTTGTCCACAACAAAACCATGTTCCGCCTCGTCGATACCGCCGGACTTCGCGAAGGCGAAGGGGAGATTGAGCATGAAGGTATCCGGCGCAGTTACAAAAAAATTTCTGAAGCTGATCTGATTCTCTACCTCATCGACATCAGCGTCGACAACTACCTTGATGAAGTTTCAACAATTGATGAATTTCTCGGTCGTTACCCGGCTGCGCATCTGCTGGTGGTTGCCAATAAAACCGACATCACCCAGAAATGCGCCGAACGAATCGAACAACTTCGCGCAGCAACCGGTTGCGATGTTTGTGGCACAGCGGCCGCGAAGGGAGATGGAGTTGGTTTGCTCAAGCTCTTGATGAGTAACATGGCGGAAGGGCTGAACAAACAACAGGAGGCAAGTGTGCTCGTCACCAGCCTGCGCCATTATGAAGCGCTTCGTAACGCATTTGATTGCATCAATAATGCCCAGGCGTTGATAGTGAGGAATGCAGAAACAGAACTTGTCGCCTTTGAACTCCGCTCAGCGCTGGAGTTTGTGGGAGAAATTACCGGAAAAGTGGTCAACGAAGAGATTCTCTCCCTCATCTTTGACCGGTTCTGCATCGGGAAGTGACGATATTTTCAAATCTTTCTGTGGAACCATTGCGGATAATCAACAGAAGGATTACCCGCAACAAAATACGGAAAAAGATTAATCCTGTACGCAACGAACGGCAAGACCATCTCTTTTATCATGAACACTGACATTGATAAATGAGCTGTCGAAGTTAAACTGAGCAGCCCAGGCATGAGTTTTAGAGCCCTCGGAGATTGACCAGAACCATGCATCTTCACCAAGAGAATTAAATATATCATCTTCGGCTACTCTGAGACCTCCCTGCAAGGCATTAAAGTCCATGACATCATCAACAGATGCATAAGGATAGCGCCAGGCGGCCGTTGCATTCGCCTTTCTTGCTGCGGGAACAGGATCGCCAGCCAAATATCTGGACAAACCCCTCCACTCCGCTTCGGTTGCTATATGCCAACCCTGTGGAGCGAGTCCTCTTGGATCATTGACAGCATACCAGTTGTACAGACGGCCATAGGTTTTGCCTTTGGCGCTGTCATTATTGTAATAACACCAGACACCCTCTCCTTTTGCCGCCGCTGCAAGCCACTCTGCACTGCTCTCAACCTGGCGTACAGGATCGCCGTTACGGTATTTTGATACGTTCAGATTATCCTTCATCCACACTTTGCCACCCTTGGTTACGGTGTTGTAGCCATTATGGTCGATGTCGAAAAACCTCTCCCCGGCTTCTGCCCGAGCATAAAAAAGAGAGGTGATCACGGTCATCACCAGGAGAAGCAACCCGTACATTGTGTTCTGTTTCTGTCTCATAATTTTGTTTCAGTTAAGAGTGTTGTTGTTGTTCATACATAAAAAAAAAGCGCGAATGATCACCTTATGCCATGAACATAACAGCTCTTCCCTTAAGAGGTTCTTAACAAAAACTTAAAAAATTCTTAAAATTTTCAGGAGGGCCTTTTTTTCTGCCACCAGGCAACGATGGCAGAAAAAAAGGGGGTAGGTCAGCTTTGCGTGTAGGTGTGGACGCTGTTCCGGGCGGAAGGGAGATAGTTCACTCCAAACCAGCAGACCAGAAGCACCAGAAATGAGAGAGCGAGATACCACTGCAACTTCCCCCGGTCAATCTTGTACCGGCAGGCATGAAGATAGCCAAGATAGGCCAGCCACGACAGGAAAGCCCATGTCTCCTTTGGATCCCATGTCCAGTAATGGCCCCAGGCCTCTTTTGCCCACAAGGCCCCGAATATCAAGCCGAATGTGAGGAGCACAAAACCCAGAAGCGCCAGATAGTGCGAAACCGATTCACCATTGACATTCCCTTTGGATCTCAATTGAAGGGAGATATTGTGCAATGCCGTTACTGAGGAGGCCGCCAGCATCACGTAGCCAACCAGATAGACGACGACATGCGGAATAAACCATGGACTCTGCAAGGCTGGCATCAGGGTTTTGTCGAACACCTCAGGATGAAGCATGTTGATCACCAGAAAAAATGCTGCCAGGCCCATGCAGTAGAATTTGAGCCAGGCTATCTTCCAGCGATACTCAACCAGAAACCCGACAAGGGGTATAAGCGCCGCATACCAGAGCCGTGTTTCGCCCAGTGTTCTGAGCGGCGGACGGTCGAGGAGCGACCAGTATGAGGCGATAAAGCCAACCATAACCAGAGAGCCTGCAAAGGAGAGCATCAATGCAGGGAGTTTGAGTATGGGAGTGCGTCGCACAAAAAGAGAAAGGAGCGACCCTGTTGCCCAGCAGCCTATAGCCGCTTTGGCTGCCGTGTTAAAATCAACGTTCATGATGCCACCTCTTTTTGTTTAATGCCATTCCAGAAAAACAGCACATTGCCTGCCATAATCATAAAAAATCCAAGATAGACTGCCGGTAACCAGGGATCGCGGATAACCTCTATAAGGCTATACTTCGACCATCTTCCAGCTTCGTCATCGTATCCCATCTGATAGAGCTTCCATCCCATAACGTTTATCGGATGGTTAACTTCAAGCGTCGCTGTTACCAGTTGACCGCTTTCACCACGCACTGTTACGTCAGAACGAAATGCTTTCGGTGTACCAGGTGCCATGACCAGCAAGAGTTCTCCAATTGGTGCTGCCCAGGGTTTCATCATTGGGCTAATGGAGCTGATCCATGCATACGTCGGCACTGCATTTGTGTTGGTGATTCTGACTTTGGCAAAAGCGACTCCTGCTGTACGGTCTGCCGGTTCGGGGATACCGTTTTTTCCGGGAAGCGCATTGGGTAAAAAGTCGAGCACCTCAACAGCAACCCCCTTCCAGGAGGCCTTAACCCCCTTGTGGACGAGAGTCGTTGTTTTTGCCAGCTCCTGAAGGGCATGGTTTTTCCTTGGATCATACAAAAAGAGCTGGGGAGGATACTCCTCAAGCGAGAAATCATGCAGAAAAACCGAAAAAGGGAGCTGTTGCTCACTGTCGCTCTCCCTCGAATAGGCCATGTTACTCTCCCCGCCCTCATCAACCTTCATGATGAGGCGCTGAATGTCAGGGCTTCCGAACACCCCACAGGAGAGCGCTATCCAGAACCCTGCATGAAACAGGATAAACTGAATATTTTTCATGCTGAAGGGAACAAGTCGCCAGGAGAGAGAGAGCCCCAGGTTAGCAAGAAACAGTAAAACCGTAAGGGCAAACGGCCAGCTCGAAAAAATCTGGTTTACACCAAGCAATGCCGGCAGAGAACCTGGCGCAACCTCCCCTTGTGGAATAACCCCTCCTATCAAGGAGAGAAGCGCAAGAGCAACAATCAGGGAAAGTCCCAGAGGAATTCCTCCAAGCCACTGAACGAGACGATTCTCCCTGAATCCAAGGCCAACGCCCAGGGTGAGAACGGCGAACAGTACCAGAATAACGGCATTGAGCGGCAGGTGGAGCGGAGGAACACCCTGCCCTGACGTTGCATACTGAAGAATAAAACCGGCAACAACAATAAGTGCTGCACCAAGAGAAGATTCCCTGAACTCCCAGGGAGTCTGAAACCAGCGACGCCGGACAACCACCATAACGATATACCTGAAATAAGCTTGATGAAAAAAAACCATCCGCATAAGCGGGTTACACACATCCAAAATATAACACCACAACAATATGAGACAAATGATATTGTTCAGCCAGAATATTTTCTCTTTAAACACGGTAACCAGCAAAAAAATATGCATTCTTTGAACCGCGAATTAAATTAACGATTGTTAATTTAATTGTTATTGACTATAATGTCCTATATTAAGCCTATTGCACGGTGAACTTCGACTGCTGCCTGTAGTTCTCGCAATTCCGGACAGAACATTGTTATTGGCCCATCCGGGGTGTTAGCGAGCCTTGACAAACAATTGTACAATCATTTGCCAACAATAACGGAGACATTATGAAACGTTTCGCGCAACTTTGTATGCTGATTTTTGCATTCTTTTGCACAACAGATGCCCTTCATGCCGAAAGCATTGATAAGGCGGAACTGGCAAAAAAATACAATCTTGCTGAAGGAAAAGAGATTTATGAGGGCACCTGTTCGGGATGTCATGCGAGCGGTTTGTTAGCAGCGCCAAAATTTTGTGACATAGCGGCATGGAAGCCGCGGATGGCAAATGGTATGGCGACACTGATCAAGCACACCGTTGAAGGTTTTAATGCAATGCCTTCCAAGGGCGGAATAGAGACACTCTCAATACAACAATCTTCCAATGCAATTGCCTATATGGTAGACCAATGTCTGTTTTGATGGCAAGAGTTAACAAAATCTTGACACATTGTTTGGAAAATTGATAATAAAAGCAGAAATTGAGCCATTGTATCTTGGTCTATTTGTCTTCTGATTTATAGAGATAAGACATCCGACATTCTTATTTCAAAACTGAAAGCTGTCGCCTTGGTCTCGTGGTTGGAATGACAAGTTTTTGAATTTTTAACAAAGCCCATTAAATTTCATTAAAAAAACAGGAGCGGAGCATGAAGAAAACTAAAATTGCAGCAATTCTTTCACTCGGTATGGTTCCCGCCATGTTCTGGAGTTCCGAAAGTCAGGCAATACCATCGTGGGCAAGGAAATACAATGTATCCTGTTACATGTGCCACTCAGGATTTCCGCAGAGAAATGCCGTAGGTGAGGCCTTCCAGAACAACGGCTTTCGTTTTCCAGACGCAACCGAAGCTGCATTAACCAAGCAGAAGAATATCAAGATTGGAAATGACGAATGGGATAAGCTGGCTCCAAATGCACCATTCCAGGGTTCATTCCCACAGTTTGATGCGCTGAGCATGACGCTGGGAGGCAGGCTTATTAACTATACATCGCAGCAGTCATTAAAAGTAGGGGGGACGACAGCAAGGACTCTTGCCGGGAAGCAATTTAACTGGGCCGCGCCAAACAGTGTTTCCCTTTTTTATGGCGGCTCGCTCGGTGACGATATTACTTTCTTTGGTCAGTTAGGAGGATTTAATGGTTACCTCACTGCAGCCCCCAGTACAGCGTCCCCAACAAGCCAACTTACAAGCAATGCAAGGGTTGTTTATAGGTTGGCCCACGGATTTAAATTTGCGATGGGTACCCAGTTCAGTGCTATTGGGTGGAATGGAACAGGTGCTGGTGGAGTCGTAAACGTCAGCGGTTTACTTCCTTCACCGAGCAACTATGCTGAGCTCCAGCTCACCAGAGGTGAAACTGGTGGATACTCTGTTGTTGCAGGTAGCAGTGTTGACTTGCCTCCAGGCCAAATAACAAATGCAGCTACTGCAGCCCTGTCAACTGCCGGGAATATTGATAATCACGTCTATCTGCGGGCAAAGGTGAAGCTTGTGGGCGCAGGTATGCTCAGTGGAGCAAATGGGACTTTAGGCAACTCTTATAATGGCCTTGATAATCAGGTAACCCTTGGTTTTGGTCTCTCTTCAGCAAAAAACAAGGCTATATTTGGTGGTGCCTATGCCGGTGAAACTCTTGTTTATGGCGCTGATATACAGGCAGTCCATAACAACTCGCTCGTTGGTGTCGCTGTCAGCAGGGACAAGGATTTTGGCTTGAACAACGTCAAGGCTGAAGCTGGTTACTTTGTCTATCCCTGGCTTTTTGCGAGGGTATCATATACTGACATAGCAAATACAGGCTACACAGTAGCAGCTCCTACTGGCACCGCAGTTGGTAGACATCGTCCAACTGTTGTTCCTTCTTTAGTTGCTTGGGTCGCGCCAAATGTATCAGTTACAGCGACCTACACCAGGTATACAAAGGAATGGAGGGAAAATGTTGCGGCTGGAGCAGAGTCTCTTAACAATATTTCTGACCAGAACGCTTTCAACGTGTCTCTGTTAGCAGGCTTCTGATGATATCTTGACACTGCTTTCAAATGCGAAAGCAATTTCTTCAAAAGACATGTCCAGCACCAGTGGACATGTCTTTTTTTATTATGCAGACTCCGTATCGCCTTTTGCAACACAGCCCTCCCGTTCTCTCAATACTCTGCGGCATTATTCAGTCTGACACAGGGGATTTTCCTGCATTTTTAAGCAAATTTTAAGCTGCGGCTAATTGTCATTTAAGTTCAAATATGCTATCCTTGTAAGCAGGAGAGATTTAACCGCATGTTTTAGTGACGTTGTGCGTCTGCATCGCTGATTTGAAGAGTGATGCAGGGTGACGCTTGGCCTGTGTATCCTGTTTTTATCACCCAGTTTTCCTTTAACCAAAATCGATACGACAATGGTACGCTTTCAATGTAAGAAGTTAAGAACCCTCCTGCTTGCCTCGCTGCTCTGCGTTGGCTTCAGTGGCACGTCGCACGCTCTGGAGGTTGGCACCAAGGCACCGGATTTTGAGCTGCCCGGCGCGCAGGGCCCCGTAAAGCTGTCGACTACTACTGGTTCGTTAATCTACGTCGATTTTTGGGCATCCTGGTGCGGACCGTGCAAGCAGTCGTTTCCCTGGATGAACGCCATGCAGGAAAAATACAAAGCTCAGGGGCTGAAAATCATTGGTGTCAATCTTGATGCCAAATCTGAAGATGCCAAAAAGTTTTTGGAACAGAATCCGGCTAAATTTACCGTTGCCTTTGATCCAAAAGGGGTTTTACCAAAAAGTTACGGGGTAAGGGGTATGCCAACCAGTTTTCTCATTGGCAAAAATGGCAAAATTATTTCCCAGCATTTAGGGTTTAACGCTGCTGACAGCGAAAAACTTGAAAAAGAGATCAAAGCGGCACTGGAGGCAAACAAATGAACATGACTGTTATTCAGAAAATATTTTACGCCCTGTTAGTTGTCATCACCCTCGGCTTGTCGGGCTGCTCAATTGGTGAGACGGTTCAACCGTGGGACAAGGCAATCCTTGCCAGACCGGAAATGACCTTTGAGGGCGACCCTCTCGACACCAAGTATGTTGAGCACATCTACAGCAGCAAAGAGGCTGCCTCTGGTGGCGCCGGAGTTGGCGGCGGCGGATGCGGATGCAATTAACTGTAATTATAATTTTCAGGATACTCTTATGAAATCGATCCCGATAAAAAAAACACATCTTGTAGGTGCTACCCTTTTTGCCGCTGCCTTGGCGCTGCCATCGCCTCACCCTGCCTTTGCTGAAGCTGCTCCTGAAAAAGGGATTGTTGCCTTTAAATATCTTAATTACGAGGATAAAGACACCAACCCTGCTCAGGAGAGGATTGAGGTCAACGCCTTTACTGTCATGGCCATGGCACCAATTGCCGGTAAATGGTCGATTAGCACAACTTATACCAATGACTCTGTTTCCGGTGCGTCACCCAGTCACTACAATGCAGTTTCCGGTGCATCCATAAAAGAGCATCGGCAGGCGGTTGACCTGGGTCTTACCCGTTACTTCCAGAAAGGAACCATAACGCTTGGCAGCAGCTATTCCAGCGAAAACGACTACATATCCCGCAGCTATTCTGCGCAAGGTAGCCTTTCTACCGAGGACAAGAATACTACCTTTACGCTTGGTGGCAGCTATACAACGGATACTATTAACCCAACTACCGACAAAACCTCCTTTTATGACAAGCAGAGTTTTGCCTTGCTTGCGGGTATAACAAAAATCTTGACCAAGACGGATATTGTTCAGCTCAACCTTGGTTTCTCAAGGGGATGGGGTTATTTTAATGACCCCTACAAGATGTTGGATGCTCGGCCAGAGAGACGTGAGAGCGAAACGATCATGACGCGCTGGAACCATCACTTTGACGGAACCGACGGTACAAGCAGGATCTCCTATCGCTATTACACCGACACATTCGGCATTCATGCCCATACTTTTGGCCTTGAGTATGTTCAACCTGTCGCCAGTGACTGGACGATAACGCCGTCAGTAAGGTTCTCATCCCAGACCGCAGCAGACTTTTACTACCCAGTTGGACCAGCAGACCCGGCAGATCCTGCTGTACAGCAAGTGTCTCAAGAGGCTCAAGACGCAAAAACAATGGGTTTACCTGTTTCATTAGATCAGCGTCTTTCTGCTTTTGGAGCACTTACACTTGGTATAAAGGTTGAAAAAAGGATTGCCAAAGAGTGGGTAGTTGATGCAAAGTATGAGATCTATGAGCAGAGAGCTGGCTGGAGCTTGACTGGCGGCGGAGATAAGGGGTTAGCCCCGTTCAGTGCTACTTTCTTTCAATTGGGAGTGTCACGACAGTTTTAACCCTAATGGGGAGTAAGCATTCCGACAACTGTCTTTTCATTGTAGATGGCTGTCGGATTCGCTTCGCTTTTAAAATGACAAATCTCCCCTTTACTGCCTGCCATTCAGTGCGTTAAGTTGATAAATCAGATAACATGCGAGCTTACATGTACAGGCGCATTGCAACTGTAGAGTGCGGCACTGTGGTTAAAATTAGTCAGGATCTGACTGAAATTCGATGGGCCTCGTGGTGTCGTGATTTAGTTTTGTGACTGCCTGACAGAATAGATGCAGTAGCTTTTTAAGTGAAATTTAAGCGGCGATTAATATGGCTTAAAGAGTCAAAGACGTATCATTGACCTACAATTTTACTTTTCATAACGACAGGGAAAAATATGGCTACTTATACCAAGACGGGTACTGCCGCTAATGATACCTTTGCGATTGGCAGTATAACCAATTTCAATGCCCCGAGTTCTGGGTCTATTTTTAATATTGATGGTGGAGCCGGAAGTGATATATTACAATTAAATAACACTGGTAGCCTAAGTTATAATTCCAGATTCCCATCTACTGGATTTGTTATTAATCCGGTTAACGCATTGGGAGTGATTGTCGTCTCTGGCGCAAGTTCTGGAGGGAAAAGTTATACCTTCAATCTGACCAGTGTCGAGACTCTTGTCTTCTCTGACAGGACGGTCACGTTGACCTATGCTGACACCACACCACCTGTATTTGCTTCGGCAACGGTCAATGGCTCATCGCTTGTCATGACCTATACCGAGGCAAACACCCTTGATGCAGCAAACGCTCCTGCGGTTACTGCCTTTACCGTCTCCGGCACATCGTCCGGCGCTCACACGGTCAGCGCTGTTGCCGTTAATGCTGCCGCGAAAACAGTTACACTCACGCTTGCCACAGCCGTTGCCAATGGTGAAACGGTTACGGTTGCCTACACCGATCCGACAGCAGGCAATGACGTAAAGGCAATCCAGGATGCGGCAGGTAACGATGCGGTTACGTTAGCGGCTACGGCAGTTACCAACAACACTCCTGTGCCAACAAACCATGCTCCAACTGGAGCAGTTACCATAACCGGCACAGCAACGCAGGGCCAGACACTTACCGAAAGCCATACCACACTTGCGGATGCTGACGGAATTGTTGGAACCGTCAGTATACAGTGGTATGCGGGCGGTACGGCTATCTCTGGCGCTACGGCAGCCAACTATACCCTTACTTCAAATGAGGTGAACAAGAGCATCAAGGTTGTGGCAAGCTACACTGACGGGCATGGAACTCCAGAAAGTGTAAGCAGCGATACAGTTCTTTTTGGCGCCACACTGGATCCAGTTACTACCGTTCAGAATGTGGCCGCACTGCATACTGAACTTGATGGTCATGTCCCGGCCACAGGTTATGCCGATGTCCAGGCTGGAATGGATGACTATTACAAGACGCTCACAACTCTTCACTCTGCAACAACAGATGTGGCGGTACGCACTATCAGCGTTACCTCGCAAGGATCACTCGATGTGAACCCCTCTGCTCATGAAGCGCTTGTTATCGATACTACCGGGTTGACCCCTGGTGCCCGACTGGATCTGAACAACGTAGACTTTGCCATTATCATCGCCGACGAAACCCGTACCACTACAATACGTGGCGGAGAAGGCAATAACATTGTTTACGCAGGCGCTGGCCAGCAGGATATTCTCCTTGGTGCTGGTGATGATATCCTGCACGGTGGTGCTGGCAATGACACTATTGGCTCGCTGGGTGGCACTGACCAGCTTTTTGGTGACGCTGGCAATGATATCCTTAGTGGTGGCGATGACAATGACACGCTCTGGGGTGGTGCAGGCGATGACACCCTCTGGGGCGGAAACGGGATCGATACTGCTGCCTTCAGTGGAAATTTTGCAAATTACACCATCAAATTTAATGATACTGATTCAAGCTATCAGATAAAAGATAACGTCGGTACCGATGGCACAGATGTTGTCCACGACGTGGAAGTTTTCCAGTTTGCCGATTTTCCTGTGGGAAAAATTGACGATAATCTGGATCCCTCATTGAACTCAGTCAATCTTGGTAATCCAGGAGTCACTGGCGTTGCTGTTGGCACAACTATTGTGTTCACCTTCAGTGAAGACATTGCGTTGAAAGTTGTTGAAAAGGCAACCGACATTGTTGTTCATGCCGGGTCATCTACCGGAGCACCGGTGGCTGCAAGCACGACAGTATCAGGGAACACACTCACCATCGATCCAACCGCCAACCTGTCGAACAGTACCCACTATTATGTTACCCTGGCCAGCGGCAGTATCCATGACCTGTTTGGCCATAGTAATGCGATTACAACCTACGACTTCACGACTGCCGATCCATACGTGGCTCCTCCGGCAGAAAGCAGCAGCGCCGCCATTGCAATTGCCGGAATTGGTGGCGTTGGCCTTCTTGCATGGTTGCTACTTTAACCGGAAAAAGAGCTATGGAGGTTTATCGCTTTGGCTTTGATGCCATGGGGGGGAGCGGCGAGGTCGTTATTGCCCTGGAGAATAAAAAGGAGGCGCACTCCATAGCCAGGATGGCTCTCGCAGAGGTGGGGAGAATTGAGTACAAATACTCCCGTTATCGCCCGGAGAGCATTGTTTCGAGGATCAATGCGACCGCCGGTTGCGACTTTGTTGACTGTGATGGCGAGACTGCGGCATTTATCCACTATGCTGACACCCTTTACGACAAGAGTGGCGGACTGTTTGATATAACGTCGGGGGTGTTGCGCCATTCCTGGGATTTCAGCAAGGGCAACCTTCCTGAACCGGCAAAACTCTCTGAACAGCTCTCTTTTGTGGGATGGCAACGGGTGGAACGACAAGGCAATGCCATTCGCCTGCCTGTTGCCGGAATGGAGATTGATTTTGGAGGATTTGGCAAAGAGTACGCTGCTGACCGGGCGGCGGAAATCGTGTTCAACAACGGGGTGAAGTATGGTTATGTAAATCTGTCGGGTGACATCAGGGTTGTAGGCCCAAGGCCTGATGGAGAGCCCTGGGTTATTGGGATTCAGGATCCCCGACACAAAGAGCGCACCATAGCCTCCATTCCTCTCTATACCGGAGCATTGACAACCAGTGGTGATTATGAACGCTTTTTTGAGGTTGACGGAAAACGATATTGTCACATTATTCACCCCGTTCGAGGCTATCCTGTCACCTTCTGGAGATCGGTAACGGTTGTTGCCCCCTCAGCCATTACTGCCGGAAGCTGCACAACCATAGCAATGCTGAAAGAGGCTGAGGGGTTGGGTTTTCTTGAACAATCAGGGTTTGGATACCTGGCAGTCGACCAGCTTGGAATCATCTATCACAAAAACAACCAGTAACTCTTGTGTCTACAGAAATTTTTTACCGGAAAACAACATGAACCACTTCTCGCTCAAGGGCACAACCACCTTTATTGTCCTGTTTCTGGCGCTCTTTCTCAGGGTAAGCACAGCCTTTGCCGCTGAATTTCTTGATCCAGAACAGGCGTTCAAAATCAGGGCCGAGCTGAACAGCGCAGGAAAAGTGGCTGTGCATTGGGATATTGCCAAAGGGTACAAACTGTATCGCGACAAGGTGACTGTCGGTATCGACAAGGGCAAGGCAGAGGTGAAAAGCCCGGTCATGCCGAAAGGAATCATCTTTACGGATCCCACAACAAACGAAAAGATGGAGATCTATCACGATAAACTTGATGTAGGGGTCTCTGTTGTCAAGGCTGATGGAGTTTTCACCCTCAGCGTGGGATACCAGGGTTGTGCCGAAGATGGCCTCTGTTATCCACCGATAACAAAACTGTTCACGGTTGACCCAGGCAAGCCGGGGGCATTATTGATTGCCAGTGAGGAGGGTGCCGCAACACCCTCGACTGTGGCCACCCAGGCACCTGCGACTCCTGCCCCGTCGACACCGATTTCTGCCAGCGCTCCAAAAGAGGTCGCAACAAAGAGTGATCTCTCTATCGTAGCATCCACACTTGCCGGAGGAAGCCTCTGGAAAGTATCATTTGCGTTTCTTGTCTTCGGGCTGCTCTTGTCGTTTACCCCCTGCGTGCTGCCGATGGTGCCGATTCTCTCCTCCATCATTGTGGGCGAGGGTAAGGTGACGCGCAGCCGCAGCTTTTTGATGGCACTTGCCTACTGCCTCGGTCTGGCGCTGGTCTACACGGCTCTTGGTGTTGCCGCAGGTCTGGCGGGTGAAGGACTCTCTGGAGCGCTGCAAAAACCATGGGTACTTATTATGTTTGCGCTATTGCTTGTGCTGCTCTCTCTCTCCATGTTTGATGTCTATCAGTTGCAGATGCCCGCTTCACTGCAAAGCAAGCTTGGCAAGGCATCGGGCGGATTAAAAAGAGGACGTTTTGTGGGTGTGTTTTTTATGGGCGCACTGTCGGCCCTTATTGTCGGGCCCTGTGTTGCCGCCCCGCTTGCAGGCACCCTTGTCTACATCAGCCAGACTCACGACATACTTCTTGGTGGCGTAGCCCTCTTTTCCATGGCGATGGGAATGAGTGTTCCACTGTTGCTGGTAGGGTTATCCGCTGGCAGCCTTCTTCCTAAAGCTGGCTTATGGATGGTCAGTGTGAAGTATGTGTTTGGTCTTCTTCTGATCGCTGTTGCAATCTGGATGGTTACTCCTGTTTTGCCAGCCCAGGCTCTCCTGCTTTTGTGGGGCGCTTTTGGCATCCTCTGCTCGCTTTTCCTTGGCATTTTTGATGCCTCACCAGTAAAAGCCACCATCGCCCAGCGTTTTGGCAAAGCTCTTGGATTTGTGCTCTTTGTGCTCGGCGTGGTGGAGCTTGTCGGCTCTGCGGCAGGTGGCACCAATGTGCTTGAGCCTCTCTCATCGATACGAAGCGGCTCAATCACCATTGCCGGTGAAGAGAAAACCTCCAGCTTTACCCGTATCAAAACAGTTGCTGAGCTGGACAAGGCGCTGCTCTCAACCAAAACTCCGGTCATGCTTGATTTCTATGCCGACTGGTGCGTATCGTGTAAAGAGATGGATAAATTCACCTTTCATGACCCCAGGGTGATGAATCAATTCAAGACGCTGACCTTGCTCCAGGTTGATGTGACAGGCAACACCCCTGATGATGTTGCCTTGATGAAACGCTTTGGCCTCTTTGGCCCTCCTGGCATCATCTTTTTTGACAGCGCTGGCAAGGAGATAACCGACGGTAAAATTGCAGGCTTTCTCGAAGCCACCCCTTTTCTGGATCATATCAGCAAATTTGTCACTGGCAAGTAATCAAACGGCTCGGTGGTAACCTTCTAACAAAAAAGCCTGCTCTCTTCAAGCAGGCTTTTTTGTGCCCGTTCCTTTATGCTGACGGGTGCGTCTCACATCAACATTCAACCGGATATAAATGCCGCCGGGAGCAACTTGACTGCCTCCAGCTTTACCTGTACAATACCTGTCTGCATAATGCCAATCTTTTTTGCAGCGCCAGCCGATAAATCAATGATCCGGCCCTTCACAAACGGTCCGCGATCATTGATACGCACAACAACATCTTTTCCGTTACTCAGATTGGTAACTTTTACCCACGTACCAAAAGGAAGTGAAGGATGGGCAGCGGTCAATTGATAGGTGTTAAAGGTCTCGCCGTTCGCGGTCTTGCGTCCGTGAAACTGACCGGCGTAAAATGATGCAGTACCTTCGGTTGCCGCAGCCTGCTTTTTTGTGGTGCGAACCCCGGTATCGGCACCCTCCGCTGTGCTATAAAATGGATTACATGCGCCGAACTGTATCGCTGAAAAACCAGCGACTGTCAGTACAGCAAGAAGTGAGAAGTTGATAAAATGTTTTTCATGTCTCATACGCTCATGGTTTAAGCTGGTTACTCTTCAGGCTCCCGATGGTAAAACAGAGAACCAATAATGAATAAAAATCAAAATGCTATTCAATCGCGTTACCACGCAAATATAAAGAAAAAATGTTATAACAACCAATCGAACCCCTTTTTCCTGCCAGAAACCTCTCAATATCGGACTTAACACGCACCCAATACAATAAAAAATACGCAAGACTAATTACCTTGAGCCACACTTATTGACGCAGAATGAAGGCTATCATTCTATATTGTGAATAATATTCGCCTCTTTCAAGAGGGTATGAATATCACAGAAATTATGTCCCCTCATATTCAACCGGTTCACCCCCTTGCACAATAACAGCACAATTCGCTGTTTATTTGATTTACAACATATTGTCTATATTGTGCCCTTGAATCAGTGGTTTGGCGGATGCTGACCATTGTGCAAGGCTTTTTTCATTTCGCTCAATTAACATGTCAACACTATCGAAAGAGTCGGATGCCAGCGGAAATGGCATAAAACGGCTTGCCGGCCTCTCTCTTGCTGCTCTCGGTGTTGTCTTTGGGGATATAGGCACCAGTCCGCTCTATGCCGTTCGAGAGTGTTTTCATGGAGAGTATGGCATTCCCATCACACACGACAATATTCTTGGCGTTCTCTCCCTCCTGGTCTGGTCCCTTCTTTTGATTGTCAGCCTGAAATATCTCACCTTTATCATGAAAGCTGATAATGACGGCGAGGGGGGAATTCTTGCCCTCACGGCGCTCATTATCACCCAAAGCCGGAAAATTGGGTATGAACGAGGATTCCTGGTCGTTATTGGTCTGTTCGGTGCGGCTCTGCTCTATGGCGACGGCATGATTACTCCTGCCATATCAGTACTCAGCGCTGTTGAGGGCGTTCAGATTATTGCTCCGGCATTCAAGGATCTTGTCATACCTGTCACAATCATTGTTCTTGTCGGCCTGTTCTATTTCCAGCATAATGGAACGGCAAGGGTTGGCGCCCTTTTCGGCCCCATTCTCTTTGTCTGGTTTGTCGTCATCGGTTCACTTGGACTTGTTGAAATCATAAGGTTTCCGCAGATTTTGCAGGCCATACTGCCATGGTACGGAATCTCTTTTCTCCTCAATAACCATCTCCAGGGTTTTATGGTGCTGGGCGCGGTTTTTCTCTCTGTTACCGGAGCTGAAGCGCTCTATGCTGATATGGGCCATTTTGGCAGACGCCCAATAAGGCTGACGTGGGTGTTGCTGGTTTTGCCTGCATTGCTCCTGAACTATTTTGGCCAGGGAGCCCTCCTGCTCGCTTTTCCTGAACAGTCGCACCATCCCTTTTATGGTCTGGTCCCTTCGTGGGCCATGATCCCTATGGTAATACTCTCGACATCAGCAACCATTATCGCTTCACAGGCGCTGATAACCGGCGTTTTTTCATTGACCCAGCAGGCCATTCAACTTGGTTATCTCCCACGGCTGACCATAACCCACACCTCTGCCAAACATATCGGACAGATTTATGTCCCTGCGGCAAATTGGGCATTAATGATTTCCACGATAACGCTTGTGGCTGGTTTTGGCTCCTCAAGCAAGCTTGCTGCCGCTTATGGAGTCGCGGTAACAGCAACCATGCTTATCTCAACCATTCTCTTCTATTATGTCGCCCGTGATCTCTGGAAATGGAACAGAATCGCTCTCAATCTGCTCATCGGCTTTTTTGCTGTTATTGATATCTCCTTTTTTGGGGCAAGTATGAGCAAGCTGTTTCAGGGCGCATGGTTTCCCCTGGCGATCGGCATGGCCATTTTTACCCTTATGCTGACCTGGAAGCAGGGCCGGAGCCTTCTGTTGAAACAGTTGCAGGATCGTACACTGACAACTGAAGAGTTTATCCAGAGCCTCGCCTTGCAGCAGCCACACCGGGTCAATGGCCAGGCGGTCTATCTGACAGCCAATCCGGATGTTGTGCCCGTTGCCATGCTCCACAACCTGCGCCATAACAAAATTATGCACTCGGAGGTTGCCCTGTTTCATTTCAGCACGGAAAGGGTGCCAAGAGTTCCAAACAGTCGTAAAGTAGAGGTTGTTAAACTTGGCGACGGATTTTTCAAGGTTATTGCCCGGTATGGCTTTCTTGAATATCCCAATATCCGGCAGGTGATTGCGCTGGCCAACCATCAAGGGTTGCATTTTAAACCAGAATCGATCAGCTTTTTCCTCAGCCGGGAAAAAATTGTTACCGGCCTGAAGTCGAAGATGATTTTGTGGCGCAAAAAACTTTTTGCCTTGATGGCTCGAAATGCCCTCAGCGCAACAGCCTACTATAACCTGCCATCAGGCCAGGTGATTGAGATAGGCGTTCTTGTGCAACTGTAAACAATGATTGCTCTTTGATTGTATGCCGAACAACGGGCCGTTGAAGCACTGTTTTACCTCATAAATCGCCCAAACGACAAAATACAGGTTTGTTTTTTCCCTGTTTTTTTGTATAAAGCGTCACGAAGTAATTAATAACCATGACTTCCGGTCATGTAAAAGAAAAAGTGAGTGCCATGAGACAATTCAGGGTTGGCGACAAGATTATCTATCATAAGCCAAAAAGTTCATTTCGCCCCAGCCCGAAAGCCCGGCAGGTCTATCCACTTGAACATGGTGAGTCCTATCACTATATCGTCGACAAGTTCTGGCAGGTTGAGCAGGTTAATAATGATGGCACGCTTGAGGTTGTTACCCGGACAGGAAAAAAGAACAGACTTCAGGCCAATGACCCCAACATCAGTAAAGTTAATCCTATCCAGCATCTCCTCTACCGCAAGCGCTTTCTCCGCCTGAACTGAGTTCGCTGTTGTCCACCATTTAACAATTTCATCATGAAAGAGAGCCAGAGATATCAGGGTCGTGTTCTTGTAACCGGCGCAACCGGCAAAACAGGGCAGTGGGTGGTTAAACGGCTGCTGCATTACGGGATTGCCATCAGGGTATTTTCCCGGGATCGGGAGAAGGCGCTGGCTCTGTTTGGTAAACAGGTAGAGATTGTTGATGGTAAAATTCAAAGCAGTAGCGATATAGCACGGGCTGTCAAGGAGTGCTGCGCTGTTATCTCAACGCTGGGGTCAAGCGCTGTGACCGGAGAGTCATCACCTGGTGAAGTGGATCGTGACGGGGTGATCAGGCTTGTTGATGAAGCGGCCAAGGCTGGTGTGAAACACTTTGCTATCATCAGCTCTCTGGCTGTCACAAAATGGTATCATCCTCTCAATCTTTTCTCCGGTGTCCTGAGCAAAAAATGGGAGGCTGAAGAGCATCTCCGCTCCCTCTTTTCCAAAGAGGGACGGTCGTACACCATTGTAAGACCGGGAGGCCTCAAAGATGGCGAGCCACTGCTTCACAAGCTTCGCGTCGACACTGGCGACCGGCTCTGGAACGGCTTTATCAACCGTGCTGACGTAGCCGAGCTTCTCGTCATCTCCTTGTGGCTTGAGAATGCCAAAAACAGGACTTTTGAGGTGATTAATGAGAGCGAAGAACCACAGAAAAGTCTCGAACAATGTTATGATGCCCTGCCTCCTGATTTCCCGAAAATAGTATAACAAGGAAGCCCCAACCAGCAGCTCAAAATCTTTGAACTCCCCCCCACCCCCTGGGAACGCCGAGCTCCAGCTCGGCATTCAGTGCTCACTTTTTCCGTCAGTGCTCCCGTTCCCCTGATTGAATACTCTGAGAATAATATCCATCAACCAGACAACAATGACGTTAAACGTCACGGAGACAAGAATGAACCAGCTCCATGCCAGGCCATAATATTTCAGCACAAAGACAATCGCCATGCTTGCGACAAGACCTGTTGCCAGACTGGAAGGATGAAAGTTGCGCTTGCTTTTGGAGAGCAGAAATAACCCCAGGAGCCCGCCGTAGGTAAACGACGCAATTTCCAGGCCAACCATAACCATCGCCTTGTTCCCGGCATCAAACAGCAGCGCAATAAGAATAAGCAAAATTGCCCAGAAAAAACTGATCCACCTCGACATGACCAGTGAAGACTTTCCTCCAAGAATATCGTTGACCGTCGAGGAGGCAAGGGAGTTTATGGCTGAACTGTGGGTTGACATGGCGGCTGACAATACTCCGGCAATCAAAAGCCCCTTCAGCCCGACAGGAAGATGGTGTACGATAAAGTATGCAAATTCCCGGTCTTTTTCCATTGGCGCTCCATGCATAAAAACGGAGATCAGTGAACCGGCAAGCAGAAAGACGGAAAACTGGAAAAAGACAAAAAAGCCGCTCCCGATCATCGCTTTTCTGGCTGAGCTGAGATCCTTGCAGCCCAGCACACGCTGCACCATCATGTAGTCAACGCCGTGGGAAGAGAGTGAGAGCAGAATACCACCGATAAAAGCGCTGAAAAAGGTTAGCGGATTGGTTAAAAAGTGGGGGTCTGTATTGATAATCTTCAGCTTTCCGGCCTCTAACAGAGAACCGACAATTGCCGGAACCCCCTGCCCAATGCTGTCAAAGAGAAAAATGACAGAGAGTACTCCGCCAAGAAGGTAGAGGCTGAATTGAAAGCTTTCCAGCCAGACCACCGCCTTGATGCCGCCTGAAAGCGTATAGACAAGGGTGACAACGCCGATAATCATCACCGAAAGTGGCAGCGACCAGCCGGTGACCACCTGCACCACCACCCCGGCAGCAAGAAAGCGGATGGCATCACCCAGCGTCCGGGTGACAAGAAAGACCACTGCCGCCACCTTCTGCATTCCCGGCCCAAACCGGAGACCGATAATCTCATAGATGGAGCTGACACCATGCCTGAAATACATCGGGAGGAGAATGGCGCTCACCAGCACTCTGCCGACAATGTAGCCCATGGCGAGTTGCAGAAAGCTCCAGTCGCCCCTGTAGGCAAGCCCTGGGACGCTGACAAAGGTGAGCACTGACGTTTCAGAGGCAACAATCGAGAGCATGGAGGCAATCCACGGCAGGTTTTTATTGCCGAGGAAGTAGTCGCGACTGCTTTTATTGCTTTTGCCATGCCAGAGCCCGAAAAGGGTATTTCCAACCAGAAATAGTATAATAATAGCAAGATCAAGAGGCTGCATGGTCATCTCATTATGAGTGGTAAAGGTGGTACTGCTGCTTTCTGCCCAAAAACTCCACCTCATCATGATGCCATAACGAGAGAATCGAGGCAACATCAGCCCCACGCTCAATGGCTGTACGGATATGGCTGTTACCGGCAAGAAGATCAAATGCGGGAATGGTATCGTTAAACTCGTAAACGCCGCGCAAAAACTGCATCTGCCCGGGATAGAGTTCATGAATCGCCGCAGTCATGGCAACACCCGTGGCGAAGGAGCGGTAACGGGAGCGGTCAGTCACCTGCTGCCAGAGGCCACCAATAACCTCTCCGCAATATTTATGAAACGTCGGCTTGAACCAGAGCGGTCGAAACAGGACTCCCTCCAGCCCATAGGAGCGGCAGCGTTCTGCCAGCTCAAACGGATGAATGAAAGGCGCACCGGAGAGCTGGAAAGGGGTGGTTGAACCTCTTCCTTCTGAAACATTGAGCCCCTCAAAAAGGCACATCCCGGGGTACACTTCTGCCGTCGCAAAGGTTGGCATATTCGGGGATGGTGGAAGCCAGAAAAGGCCAGTTTCAGGAAAAAGCATGGAACGATGCCACCCCTCCATAGGAATAACGGTAAGGTTGAGATCCAGCTTCTTGATGTCACGATAGAAGAATGCAAGCTCACCGGCAGTCATGCCGTGGCGCACCGGTGCCGGAAAAACACCAACAAATGAGCCATACGCCTCATCGAGCAGCGGCCCCTCAACTATTTCTCCTCCGAGAGGATTTGGACGATCGAGCACCATGATCTCAATATCGCGACCTGCAACGGCCTCCATAAAAAGAGCAAGCGTATTGATGTAGGTGTAGTAACGGGAGCCCACATCCTGAATATCGAAAATGACAAGGTCGAGATGATCCAGTACCGCAGAATCGGGTATCAGCGTCCCGGCTGTATTGCCATAGAGGCTTACCAGTTCACTCCCGTGAGCTGGTTGATCACTGACAGCAATCTGATCCTGCTCAGTTGCAAAGAGGCCATGTTCAGGCGAGAATATCCGCTTGACATAAACGCCTCTCTCCTTCAGAACATGCCAGGAATAGCTCAAATCAGTGGTCACAGAGGTTTGATTGACAATCAAGCCGATGTTCCTTTTTTTTATGCGTTCCGTATTGCTGAGCAGCATATCAAGCCCGGTAGCTACCATCAATGCCTCTCCTGTTGTTGCACATCTTCCATAACCGTAACACTATAAGGGTCAAGAACCGAGTTGATAATAACACTGCCTGGCTTAATCTCTACCCCTGGCAGGAGGACTGAATTCCTGATAACAGATTCTGCCCCGATCCGGCATCCACTGCCTATAACTGAGCCAGAGATATCGGCATCCTGACTCACGATGGCATCTGAAGAGATTGCGTGGGGAAAGAGCCCTGTAGTAAGCCTCATCGACTCTGCCAGATTGCCGATAACCCCTGTCCGGTCAAGATTGGCCTGCCAGTAACGCGGCATCGTGCCGATATCCATCCACAGCCCCTTGTGTTCGTAAAAGCCAAGTCCGCCATGATCAATCAGCCCTGTAAAGCCTGTATCAACAATGCTCGAATGCTCTGTTGTCATAAAACGAAAAATAGTTGGGCTCAGCACTGCCGTTCCTGTATAAAGAAGCGAGGAGCGAAGTCCGGTATGTCGGCGATTGGCGAAATCCCTGACCAGAGCACCATCAACACCAACAGAACGAAAAGATGCTGCATCCGGTGTTGCATAGAGGGTCAACGTCCCGGGGCGCCCTGACTCTGCATGACAGCGAAGAAGCGTTGTGAAATCAATATCAGTAATAATATCGCTGTTGACCAGAATAAAATCCTCATCACCAATGAGTTTCTCACATTTTTTGAGGCCACCTCCTGTGCCAAGAATGGTTGGCTCTTCGGAGAAGGTGATGCGCACTCCTGGAAGATGAGTCTCCTCAATCTCACTTCTTATACGATCGGCATGATGGTGGATATTACAGATAATCTCACTGATTCCAGCCTGTTTCAAGAGAGAAACGGTATAGAAAAGGCTGGGAACATTGAGCACGGGTATCAGCGGTTTCGGAATATGAGAGGTCAGGGGACGAAGGCGGGTGCCGAGTCCGGCGGCAAGGATAAATGCTTTCATGGTACGACGCGCTCAAGCAGTGGTTGGAGGATGTTGCCAGCACCTCTCAGTTCACTGCGATCATTGATATACTCCGGGATATAGGCCAGGGTTGGAGCAATCGAATGTTCAAAGCTGCTGTTTTTTTTGACGCTTGTCTGGTACGCAAAAGTGCCAAGAGCCTTGATGTTGCGCTGAAAGGCCATGATATCAAAATAGTAAAGATATTCATCAAAACTCATGACACTCAAATTATGATCTCGAAGAGCGTTGTAGTGATATGCTTTAAGCTCCTCCGTTAATACTGGATCAAGGGTGACATAAGAGTCCCTGATGAGTGAAACGGCATCATATTGTGGCAAACCCATACGGGCATCCTGAAAGTCGATAATCACTGCTCTGTCGTGGTGAATCAGAATATTACGGCTGTGAAAATCACGGTGGTTCAGCACAAAATGGCGGGGCTGAACAAGAATCTCTGCAATGCTCTCAAACTCATGGCGCAATCCGCTCATCGACTTCTCATCAAAAATTGGCGCAAAGTAGTTGAGCAGGGCATGTTCAATAAAAAAATCAAACTCAAACCTCAGTTTTTCCCGATCAAAACTGAGGCAGAAGGGCACCTCTTTATCGTTACCCCGAATTGACTGAAATTGTATCAGCAGATCGATAATCTTCCGATAGTAATCAGGAATTTTTGCCTTATCTGGTGCATCAAAAAGATGTTGCAGCAGAAGATCTCCACAATCTTCAAGAAAGAGAAGCCCATGTTCGGCATTAAGAGCAATGAGAGCAGGAACAGGGATAGTATGACGAGATAAAATCCCGTGCATGAGCAAAAAAGTGTAACCAGCCTGGATTGCGGCGTTAAATGCCGGATCGTGACAGGCTATGAGGGTACCGTCTGCATTGGTAACTCTGAAATACTGACGACTTGAAGCATCGCCCTGTATGGGAGCTATACATAGTGGCTCGCGATGGAAAAAAGACCTGAAGAGGGAGGCAATATTGTTCTGGATGGTCATACGGCAATATTTGATATCGGCATCACGGTATCATGAGGCTCAACAAGCGAAAAATGAAGCGCCAAGACATCGCTTCACGGACAATTTCCTATCGACAATGAACAAAGGGTGTACAATGAGGCGACATGATAACAAGTACAAAAAAAAAGCACCCTGCACAGTAAATGTACAGGGTGCTTATACAAAAACTCAGCGCTTACTTTTTAGGAGCAATCGCTGAAGTGATGCTCTGCAAAACCTGGCCCAGTGTGTTGACCACATTACCAACAAGGTCAGTAGCTGTTTTGCTGAGAGGCTCGGCAAGCTGAGCAGCAGCCTTGAGGCCATTGCTGATCAGATCAACCTGCTGCTGGGCAAGTTTACCAAAGGTTTCGATGAAGGTGCTGATAGCGCCTGAGAGATCGTTGTTTTCGTTTGACATATTCTGTATTGTTTTGAGGGTTATGGAGAAAATTTATTCTTTGAATATCGCATACTGGCAACAGCTCCAGTACTTTCCCTGAAGTTAAAACATTTTAAACTCCCTAGCAAATAGAAAAATAAGTGTAGAGGAGTTTCTGGCGACTTTTACTCAATTTTAGCCCTGAAAGGGCGTTATCTATTAAACAGGGTGCAGCCCTGTGATGGGAGTCCGTACGTGCATCCCTGTGATCTGGGAATCCATACGCCGTTCGTACTCGATGGGCTGCACCCATCGTTAGCATATTCCGCCCTTTCAGGGCTTTATTATCGGTATTTTTCTGTGTCAAAAAGAGACTTTGACAACTTTTTCTTTTTCTGAAAAGAGTTTTGCGCCGATGAACTCACGGTTCATACGCGCAATATTGACAACGGATATCCCTTTGGGACATTCTGCTTCACATGCGTATGTGTTGCTGCAATTTCCAAAACCAAGCGTATCAACACAGGCCACCATCTTCTGTACCCTTTTGGACGCTTCAACCCTCCCTTGAGGGAGCAAGGCAAGATGGGAGACTTTTGCTCCAATAAAGAGCATTGCCGCAGCGTTTGAACAGGCGGCTACGCAAGCTCCGCACCCGATGCAGGCCGCTGCATCCATTGCAGCTTCTGACTTCTCTTTAGGTATAGGAATGGTATTGGCATCAGGCACTCCTCCTGTATTAACGGAGACATAGCCGCCTGCCTGAATAATTTTATCAAGCGCACTACGATCGACAACAAGATCTCTGATAATCGGAAATGCTTTTGCTCTCCATGGCTCAATGTGGATAGTATCCCCATCAACAAAGGAGCGCATGTGCAGTTGGCATGTTGTCACCCCCTTGACCGGACCGTGGGGACGGCCATTAATGTAAAGACTGCATGTCCCGCAGATACCCTCGCGGCAATCATGGTCAAAAGCAACCGGATCTCCACCGGTCATGATGAGCTTCTGATTCAGCGTGTCAAGCATTTCAAAAAAAGAGCTGTCGGGTGAAATCCCCGAAACATCATAAGCAATAAGCTCACCTTTTGCCGCAACGTTTTTCTGTCGCCAGATTTTCAGCGTAAAGTTCATAATAACCAGTTATTTATAGCTTCTCTGGGAGAGCTTGATCTCGTTAAACTGAAGGTCCTCACGATTGAGGCTTGCTGCGACCTCACGCCCCTTGTATTCCCATGCTGAAACAGAGGCAAACCTCTCGTCATTGCGCAATGCCTCCCCCTCACTTGTCTGATACTCCTCCCTGAAGTGGCCTCCGCACGACTCTTTTCGTTGCTGGGCATCGCGCACCATAAGCTCGCCAAGCTCAATAAAATCAGCAACCCTGCATGCTTTTTCGAGTTCCGGGTTGTATTCATCAAATCCACCGGGAATTCTTACCCCTCGGGCATACTCGTGGCGCAGCTCGGTAATCTGATACAGTGCTTCGGTAAGCCCGGCATCGTTGCGCGCCATGCCGCAATACTCCCACATGATTTTTCCAAGGCGACGATGAAAACTGTCAACTGACTCCTTGCCAGCACTCTCCTTCATTTTTTTCAGACGATCGGTAACACCTTGAGCGGCAATCGTAAATTCGGAAGCGCCTGTATCGAAGCGCGGTGTATGAATTTCTGCTGCCAGATAGTTGCCAATGGTGTAGGGAAGGACAAAATAGCCATCAGCCAGCCCCTGCATGAGCGCCGAAGCGCCGAGGCGGTTCGCGCCATGGTCAGAAAAATTGCACTCCCCGATAGCAAAGAGGCCCGGGATAGTGGTCATGAGTTCATAATCAACCCAGAGACCGCCCATGGTATAGTGTACAGCAGGATAGATCATCATCGGAGTTTCATAAGGATTTTCCGCAACTATCTGCTCGTACATCTGAAAGAGGTTACCGTAGAGCGCATCAATGGTATCATGCCCTTTACGCTTGATGGCATCGGCAAAGTCAAGATACACGGCAACTCCGGTACTGCCCACACCGAAACCCGCATCACAACGCTCTTTGGCCGCCCTGGACGCCACATCTCTCGGAACCAGATTGCCAAAGGCCGGGTAGCGACGCTCCAGATAGTAATCACGATCCTCTTCCGGAATATCAGAAGGTTTGATCGATTGAGTCCTTAATTTTTCAACATCCTTTTTCTTGAGTGGAACCCATATCCTGCCATCGTTACGCAAGCTTTCACTCATCAGGGTCAGCTTTGACTGCGTATCACCATGCACTGGAATGCAGGTGGGATGAATCTGGGTGAAACAGGGGTTAGCAAACATTGCCCCTTTCTTATAGGCGCTCCAGGCTGGCGTTACATTGGAGCCCATGGCGTTCGTGGAGAGAAAAAAGACATTGCCGTAGCCGCCGCTGGCGAGAACGACCGCATGAGCGGCATGACGTTCTATGTCGCCAGTAACAAGATTTCTTGTGATGATGCCTCGTGCCTTGCCATCAACAAGCACCGTGTCAAGAACATCCCTGCGGTTAAAAAGTGTTACGTTGCCCAACGCAATCTGGCGACTTAAAGCACTGTAGGCGCCAAGCAGCAGTTGTTGACCAGTTTGGCCTCTGGCATAGAAGGTTCTTGATACCTGGGCACCGCCAAATGAACGATTGGCAAGAAGTCCACCATACTCGCGCGCAAACGGCACCCCCTGGGCAACACAAAGGTCAATAATCTGGTTGCTGACTTGAGCAAGCCGGTAAACATTGGCTTCACGAGCGCGGTAATCGCCACCTTTAATCGTGTCATAGAAGAGCCTAAACGCGCTGTCACCGTCGTTTGGATAGTTTTTTGCCGCGTTTATTCCGCCTTGTGCAGCAATACTGTGGGCACGACGAGGGCTATCCTGGTAGCAGAAAACCTTGACCTTGTAACCAAGCTCTCCGAGCGATGCTGCAGCCGAAGCGCCGGCAAGTCCAGTACCCACGACAATGATGTCAAGTTTCCGCTTGTTGCTTGGATTTACGAGTTTGCAGGAGGATTTATAATCGCTCCACTTGCTTGCCACCGGCCCTTCAGGGATTCTGGCGTTGAGGCGTGTCATTGAAGAGTATTGTGTAATGTTGCTTTCGTGTAACAGTAGCTTAATGCTTCAAAAAAAGAATACATATCGGAACAAGAGTGAACCCTGCCGTGATGATGAGGGAGTAAGCCGAGCCAAGAAACTTTACGGCATCCATATACTTGCCATGGTTCCATCCAAGCGTCTGAAATGCTGACTGTATGGCATGATTAAGGTGAATGCCAAGAGCAATAAAGCAGAAGATGTACAATAATGAATACCATGGTGTTGAAAAGAGAAGCAGGGTTCTGCTATAAAAATCGTGGATCGCAACACCGGGAGGTGGAGCCACAAGACCTATCTTGATAAAGTAAAAATCAAAAAAATGGAGAAGGAGAAAGAGGAAGACAATAACGCCGGTATGAAACATGTACTTGGAAAGGAGGGAGGTATCGGAACTGTTGCTGACCGCATAAGGAGACGGGCGGGCGGCCTTGTTCTGGCTGGACACCAGTACACCGACAATGATATGGAGCAAAAAACCGACAAAAAGCACAACTTCAAAAACTTTGATGAGAGCATTGGTACCCATAAAGGTGGCCGCCTCAGTAAACAAACGCCCTCCATCATTTTTCAGCAACATCAGGTTGATCCCAAGATGCACGCTTAAAAAAGTAACCAGAAAAAGCCCGGCAAGCGCCATAAGAACTTTTTTGGTAATGGATGAATACAAAAACATAGTGTTCATTCAATGGTTATTTCGATGAAAAAGAACTCAGGACTTGTGTCCAGTGAGCGCTAATGTACAGCTCTTTTTACAAACCTCCAATAGAAAAGTCAGGCTGAATCCCTCTTCTGCGCATTCTGCCAGCAACATAGTCAATGATAACCTGAACCGCTTTCGCCCGTTCTCCGTCACAAAAAAGCTGATGATCGGAATGCTCCAGCCAAACAATGGATTTTGCGGATGGTTCTGTCGCAATATTGTTGAAAAGTATGGTGGCGCTTTCGGGATGCACTGTACTGTCCCTTCGGCATTGCAGTACCAGAACAGGCACGGTGACACGGCAAAGCTCTGGCTGAGTATGCTTGATCAACTCAAAAAAAGAGAGAATCGCACTGGTCGGAACCCAGGAGTAGTGCAACATGAGGCTGGAATGTTGCCGATCGGCAAAAAGTGTTTTCAATTCCCATTTTTTAAACAGTTTACTGACAAGCGGCGCAAGGAATTGCATGGGGCGGCCCGGGGCAAAAAGGGAGACAAGTTTTATGGCTGGTGTGGCAAGCACCAAGGAATCAACCTTGTCAGGATACTTGATGGCAAGATGCAGGGCAAGCAGAGCCCCCATACTGTGACCGATCACAATAATCCGCTCCGAATTGCAACAGATTTTTTGCAATGCCACCTCCGCATCATTGAGCCACTCATGCCAACTCACTCCCCGGAGCAGCTCTGGCGAAGCTGCTCCATGGCCCGCCAGCAGAGGCATACTGACTGCAATGCCCAACTTTTGAAGTGGTGCACTCAACGCCTGTACGCTCTCAAGTGTCCCCGTAAACCCGTGAAAAATGAGAACACCAAAGAAGCTTGTCTCGTCGTGTCGGTCCGCCATTGATCAATAATTGTAAAATACCCGTATCTATACCTCAACAAAACATCGGCAAACGCATTGTCAGAAAGATACAAGTTATAGGGAAAATTCCGGTAAATTACCTATGTTTTATTCAACTACCCCAAGGCGGAGCTGCGGGATACAAATTTATTTATAAAGGAAATTCGTTCCCGAAGGAGAGTTTCAGGGAATGCTGTAGCAATTCAAGCTTGCTCAACACGTAAACATAACAGAACAAGACGATGCGTAAGGTTGTGCTGACCCTCTGGCTGATGTTGCCCCTGGCGCTCAGTGCCTGCTCCTCATCAAGACCAGGGTTAAGTGACAGAAGTGATGCTGGCCTCATTTCACCCTACGATGCCTACCGACTCGGAAAAATAAAAAATACGCCTTACATCATTGACGGGAAGACCTATGTGCCCATGAATTATGAAGAGGCTATCGCTTATGAAGAGACCGGAATTGCCTCGTGGTACGGCCAGGAGACTCTCGACCAGCATAGTGGGCAATTGACCGCTTATGGGGAGGTATTTGATCCCTCTCAACCGAGCGCTGCACACAAATACCTCCCGCTCCCCTCTCTTGTGAAGGTAACAAACCTTGATACCAGATCGTCGATTATTGTCCGCGTCAATGACAGGGGGCCATTTATCGGCGACCGCGTTATCGATTTGAGTGCGGAGGCTGCAAAAAGACTTGGTTTCTTTGAGAAAGGAACGGCAACGGTGAAAATCGAAGTGTTGTCAAAGTAAAAAACATCATAGCCACTTTTTTATGCTTGCGGCGAGAAGTTGCTTCGCTTCGAGGGATGTTTCCCACAGGGCTTATCCTCACTGACAGTACTTCCATGCATAGGGCTGCACCCATCGGATTCTACCCAAGCAGTGCATTGAAGTTTCTGGCCTGACGACCCTCCCAGTTGCGTTTGTGCCAGGCATAGCCAGCGATGAGCGGCAGTGCAATGGTGGCTTCAGCGAAGACCATCTGTTCATGAACAGTATCTACCTTGCCCCATGAACTGGCCTCCTTGAGGGTTGAGCCGGAAAGGGCGCCATCACGTTCATCGGCAACGGTGATCTGTACCGCATAAGTGTGCATGGAGACATCCTCGTGACCAAGCACCTCGGCAGCAACCACAATATCCTGGGTAAAGTTTTTGGGGACGCCGCCGCCAATCATGAAAATACCGGTCTTGTCGTTCTCGATCTTGATTCTGGTCAGCTCACGAAAATCCTTGACAGAATCGATTGATACATGTTTTTCGGGGTTATTCCACTGGTGGTGCACCAGACCAAATCCGGCAGAGCAGTCTGAAAAGGCGGGGCAAAAGATCGGCACCCCCTTTTCGCAGGCTTTATAGATAATGGAGTTCCTGTCGAGATTATTTGCCTTGATGTATTTGCCCATCTCCACAATAAATTCGCGTGAAGAGTAGGTACCGGGTGCCATGGAGTTGGCGATAATAGCTGTGGTATCATCACAGACACGAAGATCATCTTCATCAATATAGGTATCGTAAATGCGGTCAATATGCAACTCCCTGAGAATGGCATCATCCATAAACTGGCTTCCCTTGTAGTGACGGAATCCAAGCGCTTCAAAAAAGTCCTGGTCAACAATGTTTGCACCGGTGGAGACAATGGCGTCCACCATATTGCTCTCAATCATGTCAATAATGACCTGCTTCAATCCTGCGCTTATTAGTGAGCCGGCAAGGGTGAGAATGACCGCGCAATCCCTGTCCTGCTGCATAAGATCAAGAATGGAGGCGGCTCGGGCAAGATTCCTTGCCTGAAACGCCGTGTCGGCCATCTGGTCGATGAGTGGCACAATATTCAGTTGCTTGATATCGATGTGGCGAACCGGCGCACTCAGTAACTCCTTTTTTGTGAATTCTGACGGCATAACTGCTCCCGATGCGATTAAATAATGACGTAATAAAAATAGAGAGCAAGCTTGCTATATCACACACTCAAATCACCGGATGCTGCTTCCTTCCGGATCTGACATGGTTGGGCAACGGAGCGTTGTATAGGACTTACTCTCTAAAATAGTGGCTTTCGGACTCCCCGTCTGTCAAGAAATCTAAAACACGTGGCCAAATATAGTGCTTATAAGAGTGAAAACAAAAAACAAACAAAGGCCTTTTATCTTTCTGTCAACTATGATAACTTCAGGCTCATGTAATCAGTAGTCACAATGCGACCGGAACAAGCCTCATCGCTCCAGTGGAAGCGACAACCATCACCTCTATGGGAACTCAGCGAATTTTAAGCGGAATGCGCCCTACCGGCAAGCTCCACCTTGGACATTATACCGGCGCCCTTGAGAACTGGGTTGAACAGCAAAATTTACTTGACGAAAGCGGCTTGAGAGCTTATGAAACATGCTTTCTTATTGCTGACTACCATAACCTCACCACCTCCCTTGAAACCGGGGGGATCTACAATCATTCGCTTGAGATGCTTATTGACTGGCTTGCTGCTGGAATTGAACCAGAAAAAAGTCCGGTTTTCCGCCAGTCACAGGTCAAGGAACATGCTGAGCTGTTTCTGATTTTCGCCATGCTGATCACCTCCTCACGCCTGGAGAGAAACCCGACACTGAAAGAGCAGGTGCGTGACCTGAATATGGAGTCGCTGACTTATGGCCATCTGGGTTACCCTGTTTTGCAATCGGCAGATATTCTTCTCTACAAGGCAAATGTTGTCCCCGTTGGTGAAGACCAGATTCCCCATGTTGAAATTACCCGGGAGATCGCCCGCAAATTCAACAATCAATACCCTCACTCTCTTCTGGGCGAGGTCTTTGCAGAACCAGCGCCAAAAATCACCAAATTCTCTCGACTTGTTGGACTTGATGGCAAGGCAAAGATGTCAAAATCTCTTGGCAATACCATTTTACTTTCCGACAACCCGGATGAGGTGATGAAAAAAATGCGCATGGCGGTAACTGATACCCTGAAGATTCGCAAAAACGACCCGGGTCATCCTGAGGTCTGCACCGTCTTCAGCTATCATTCCAAATTTTCAACATCGTCACAACTGGAGGGTATCGCTGCTGATTGCCGTGCCGGCGCACTTGGCTGTGTGGACTGCAAAAAGCTCTGTGCAACAAATATTTCGCAGGAACTTGCTCCGCTCCTTGAGCGACGCCGATACTTTGAGACCCGTATGGGTATGGTGACCGATATTCTACTTGATGGAGAGAAAAAAGCAAAACGCATTGCCCACGCAACCATGCAGGAGGTGAGAGCTGCCATGAGGCTTGGCGAAACAACCTTCCAGCAACATCACTCCTACTGAATGCTGAACAAGAGAGATATACAGGCCTTTATTTTTGACATGGATGGTGTGCTCACCGATAACATGCGTTTCCATGCTGACTCATGGGTTGAACTCTTCAAAGACTTTGGTCTTGAGGGGTTGAATGCTGAACGCTATCTTGTTGAGACCGCAGGAATGAAAGGTCACGATGTGCTGCGCTATTTTCTCGACCCAAAAATCACAGAAGCTGAAGCGGGACGGTTGACAGAATTAAAAGATTTTCTGTATCGAGTGATGTCACGCAAACGCATTACCCCCATGCCTGGACTCAAGGCTTTTCTTGATATGGCTGACAAGCAGGGTATCCGGCTCGGCATAGGTACAGGCGCTGGAGCGAAAAACATAGAGTATGTGCTTGACTTGCTGAACCTTACAGGAAGATTTCAGGCCATTGTTGACCCGTCTCAAGTGAGCCAGGGGAAACCTCAGCCCGATATTTTTTTGCGTGTCGCCGAACTTCTGGAGGTTGCCCCTTCTGACTGTATCGTTTTTGAAGATGCCCTGCCAGGTGTGGAGGCTGCGCGTCGGGCTACGATGACATGTGTTGCCGTTACCACCACAAACAGTGCCGATGCCTTTAACTGTTTCAATAATGTGGTGGCGGTTATCGACGATTTTACCAGGCTTTCTCCCAACGATCTCCTGAATACCATCTCCACACAAGCTCTTTCGACTCTAGTACAATAAAATGTCTTATGCACTCATTTTTTTCTCCCGTCATACAGAAAGCCCTCCATTCGGCTGGCGTTACAACCGATAAACCAATTCAGATTGAACAGCCCTCAGACAAAAAGTTTGGGGACTTTTCAACGAACATCGCCCTGCTTGTCGCCAAAGAGTGCAGAAGAAATCCGCGTGAGCTGGCACAGGATATTATCAAACACATACAATTTCAACCGGATACCATCGCAAAAATTGAGGTTGCCGGAGCCGGATTCATCAACTTTTACCTTGCGCCTGTTTTTATCATGCGCTCGGTTGAAAGGGTGCTGGATGATGGTGATGAGTTTGGCAAGGATAGCACAGGCCAGGGGAAAAAAGCTGTTGTCGAATATGTCAGCGCCAATCCTACCGGGCCATTGACCATTGGGCGTGGCAGGGGAGGAGTACTTGGAGACTGTATTGCCAACCTCCTTGAAACCCAGGGTTACAACGTCACTCGGGAATACTACTTTAATGATGCTGGTCGACAGATGCAGATTCTTGCCGAGTCGGTACAGCTCCGTTATCTGGAGCGCTGTGGAAGAGTGAGTGAGTTTCCCGCAACTCATTACCAGGGCGAATATATCCGGGAGATTGCCGAAACGATCTTCGCTGAACATCATGCAACCCTCCAAGAGAGTAGTGATCTCTCTTTTTTCAAAAAAAGTGCAGAAACTATTATTTTCGCCTCTATACGAAAGACTCTCGAAAGATTGGGCATACAACACAACTCCTTCTTCAACGAACACACACTTTACCAAATCGATAACCATGGGATTGCGGCAAACCAGAGGGTAATCGCCGCGCTGAAAGCGATGAACTTCATCGCCGAATACGAGGGAGCAACCTGGTTTCTGACAACAAAGCTCGGACAGGAAAAGGATAAAGTTCTCATCAAATCTTCAGGAGAACCAAGCTATCGCCTGCCCGATATCGCCTACCACATCACGAAATTTGATCGAGGCTTTGACATGATGGTCAATGTTTTCGGCGCAGATCATATTGATGAATATCCTGATGTCCTCGAAGCGCTGAAAATTCTGGGGTACGATACCGGGCGAATAAAAATCGCCATCAACCAGTTTGTCACCACAACGGTTGATGGTCAGACGCTCAAAATGTCGACAAGAAAAGGTAATGCCGATCTGCTCGACGATTTGATTGATGATGTTGGCGCAGATGCTACACGACTCTTTTTCATCATGCGTGGCAAGGATTCACACCTGAACTTTGATGTTGAACTGGCAAAAAAACAGTCAAAGGAAAATCCGGTCTTCTATCTGCAGTACGCCCATGCCAGAATCTGCAGCCTCTTGCGTATGGCGTTGCAGGAGACAGGTTTCGATCCAGCATCCAGCAAAGAGTATCAACTGCTCCGGCTGCTCAGCTCTCCAGCGGAGCTTCAGCTTGGCTTTGCACTGCTGAACTATCCCGATATGGTAAAAGCGAGTCTGCGACTTCTGGAACCGCAAAAAATGGTTGAATACCTCCACTCCCTTGCGGAACTGTTTCACCGCTTCTATCAGGAGTGCCCCATCCTTAAAGCTGAACCTGATATCTGCAAGGCTCGGTTGTTTCTCTCGGTAGCAACACGCCAGGTGCTGCGGATCGGCTTCAGAATCCTTGGTATTTCAGCGCCAGAATCGATGTAACGTAAAAATATTGTTATCGATAGAGCGCCTGTTGCCTCATGTAGGAGTTAATAGAAGGCGGAACAAGCGGGGAAACAGACTTTTCGGAAGCCACAAGTGCCCTGATGTCGGTTGATGACACCGGATAGTGAAAATCGATCATCCGGGTTCCGGCATCACCACCAAAAATCCCGAAGCTTCCGTCAATCAAGCACCTTCTGAACACCACAATATCACACATCTCAACAAGAGCATCACACTCTTTCCACGACGGTAACTCTGCAAAACTATCTTCACCAATAAGCAGGGTCAGCTTGTCGTGGGAATAAGAGGCATTGATATGGCGCACAAGGTCAACAGTATAGGAGGTTCGCTTTTTTTGCAACTCCCAGTGACTCACCTCGCAGCATTTACCTGCCATGTTGATTTCCCATGCCAGAAGCTCAGTCATGCGAGATCTGTGTTTTTCACCCGCTGCCACACGGTCTTGCTTAAAGGGATTGTTGGAGACCGAAATAATTATTCGGTCAAGGGCAAGCAACTCTCTGGCAAAAAGGGCAAGAGCAAGATGCCCGTTATGAGGAGGATCAAAGGTGCCGCCAAAAACTGCAAGATGCAAGGTGGTAGAGATCAGATTTTTGAATTTTGTTCTATTTTATTCCTTACGGTCTGCATCTGCTTCTCTTTATCAGGGAAACGCTTCAGGTACTGGTCAAGTGTCAGCCGGGCATCAAACCACTTTTTTCGAGCAACAAGCGCCTCTATCTTGCCTTCCATGGCCTGTTGAAGGCAGCTTGTATCTCCATACCGCTCTATCAGCTCATCGTAAAAAATGCCTGCCGCCTTGAACTTCCCGAACTGTACATACTCGCGGGCCACAATCAAAACATGTTGTGCAAGTTTCTCCCTCAACTGGCTAATGGCCTTTCTGGAATACCTGAGACTGTCAACCCGCGCAAACTGAGAGGATGCTGTTGCATAGCGCTGCTTGTACGAATCATTATCAGGGTTGATTTTAAGTAACTCACGGTAGGTCTCGACATCATTTGCTATCTTTGATGAATCTTTCATTGGATACATCTGCATGTAGAGCGAAAAATTCTCAATAGCCTTATGGGTCGGCTGTTGATCCAGCCCTGTCGGGGGAGAGAGTTGTTCATAGGATTTTGCCAGCATAAACTGGGAGGCGCGAGCATAAGGTGACAAAGGCATCTGCTGTTGCAGCCGTGAAAACATCTCGGATGCCAGCAGATACTGCTCCGAGTGGTAATACGATTGCCCAAGCAGATAAACGATATCATCTTCAAGCGCCGTTGCGGGCGAGGTAAACAGGAGTGTTTCCAAGGCTACAGAGGCTGCCTGATACTCCTTGTTTTCGTACATTTTGGCTGCTCTGGAATAGCTTTCGTTAAGTGCTGCATGCACCGAGGTGGGCGGCTTTGAGGATGAACAACCTGAACTCATCAATACCCCGACCGCCAACAGTATAGCCGCAGAACATGAAAGAAAACTGGTGACAGGCTTAGACATGCAATAGCTCCATTATCTCGTAAATGTTTGAACAAAACCCGCTGCAAAGAATAATTCTCCCCTGAATCGACTACGTCAATTGCGCCGAAAGTTACACGGTCAATCAGCATCCAGTGTATGGATAATATACTCTGTGGAGCTTAGGGGAGTCGAACCCCTGACCTTCTCATTGCGAACGAGACGCTCTACCAACTGAGCTAAAGCCCCGACATTTATCTCACTGTGGCATTACTGTCAGAACCTGGCCACAGAGTGATAAATAAAATAGCCTGCACTGGCAGGCTATCGACTGTTAAGCCATCAAAAAAATCCTTTCTCAAGCAGTCTCAGAAACAAGAATCTCCCTGAGTTTTCTGAGCTGGTGACTGATCGTACCATCAAAAATAGTGTCGCCAATTTTAACAGACACACCACCAATAAAAGCAGCATTGATTGAGCTGTGTGCACGCACACGCTTGCCTGTATAGGATTCAAGCTGCGCAATCAAGTCTGCAGACTGCTGATCGGAGAGCACAACAGCGCTGACTATGTCGGCATTGACAACTCCCATACGCTCATCGATGAGAATTTGAAACTCGTCGATAATTTCAGGGAGCTGCCCGGCTCTCTTTTTTCTGGCAACCAGTCTTAAAAAAACAAACATCTGCTCACCAACAGAACCCCTGAAAACCTCTTCAAGGATCTTGATTTTCTTGTCCCCGTTGACAACCGGGCTACGCAACGTATGCGTGAGATCTCGAGAATTATGAAGAACTTCTTTGATCACCTCAAACTCTCCGACGATCTGATCAAGAAAATTTCCCTCCACAGCCGCAGTCAACAGAGCTGAGGCATATCGACGGCTTGCAATTAAACTTGACATAGGGCGAGCGTTTTCAGTTACGTTTTGTTGAAAGATCCTGAAGCATGCTGTTCACTATTTTTTTCTGCATATCAGCATCAAGCGCCGTTTTGATAATCTTTTCGGCACCCATGACCGCAAGATCGGCAACCTCATTCCTCAAGACATCAAGCGCACGATGTTTTTCCTGCTCAATGGCACTCAATGCCGCAGCAATCATTTTTTTCGATTCTTCCTGTGCCTTCCCGGTAATATCCGCACGAAGTTTTTCGGCATACTCCTTCCCCTCGCGGACGATCTTGTCTGCCTCGGCATCTGCCTTTGCAAGAAGCTCCCTGTTCTTGCGCAAAATAGCCTCTGACTCATCTTTGGCCTGGTGCGCACGGTCAATAGCTGATTGAATTCCTTTCTCTCTCTCTTCAAGAGCAGTAATGATTGGTCCCCATGCTATCTTCTTCAGAATAACCATCACAATCACAAATGTAACAGCAGTCCAGAAAATAAGACCGGGTTCCGGGCTCAAAAGACTACCGGCAAGAAGTATAACTCCTGAGGTAAGCATGAACAATGTTTCCGTTAACGATTAATAAAGCCCGATTGCAGCGTGATCGCATCAGCTACAATCGGGATATCTTCTGTACTGAATCTGCTGAAGGCCCAAAACTCACTTAAGAGCAAGAAGCACACAGATAACCTCACCGAAAAGAGCAACACCCTCGATAAGAGCTGCCGCAATAATCATGGTGGTACGTATATCTGCCGTCGCTTCAGGCTGACGCGCAACACCTTCAGCAGCGGAGGCCGCTACGTTACCAATACCAAGACCAGCGCCGATAACAGCAAGACCAGCGCCAATGCCTGCTCCTAAATAACCTAAACCTAAACCTTCCATCGTGTAATTACCCCCGTTTATTTTTTTGTAAGTCTTTAAGAAAACCAGTCAATAAAACGCGTGAAAATAAAAGCTGTCTGCCAATAATCCTTGTGCCATTTTAATGCGAGGCCACTCCTGCCTCATGCTCGTCATGACCTTCATGTGCAGAGGCAAGACCGATAAAAAGCGCCGAAAGCATGGTAAAAATAAATGCCTGAAGAAACGCCACAAAGAGCTCAAGCAAATAAATAAAAATTGAAAATGGAACCGACATGACTACAGCAACGATATAGCTTTTAAGAATAAAGCTGATAAAAATCAGGCTGAGAATAACAATATGGCCTGCAGTCATGTTGGCAAACAACCGTATGGTAAGAGCGACCGGCTTGGTAAACAAGCCGATAAATTCAATGGGGATCATGATGACCCAGAGGGCCGGATGAGTGCCACCTGTAAGATGCGCAAGATAACCCTTTATGCCATGAGCTTTCAATGCCGCTGACTGTGTCAGGAAAAAACTGAACGTAGCCAGGGTTAAGGTGACATTAATATTGCCTGTCGCGGTCGCACCGTAGGGAACCAGCCCGAGCAGGTTGCAAAGCAGAACAAAAAAGAAGACCGTCAAAAGATAGGTAAGATATTTTTCATACCCGTGTCCGATATTGGCTTTGGCCACATCAATACGGATAAACTCAACCAAAGCCTCCATGGCGTTGACCAACCCTCCTGGAGCCTGGCGGGCCGTCATTTTCTTGTACTTGCCTCCAACTATGGAAAAAAGCACAACAAGAATGGCAGAAACAACCCAGAGCATCACCACATGTTTGGTAATTGAAATGTCGTACCCGCCAACCTTTATCTCAGGAAGCTTTACCTCGCCAAAAGGGGGAAACGCAAAGACCCTGTTGTTGAGAATATGATGCATAATAACATCGCCAGCCTTTTCCTCCTCTTCGCCTCCCTCTGCGCCACGAACCACTTCACCTGCAGGTACCACCGCCACACTTCCGGAAACAGTGGAAGCCTTTTCGGTTGACCCGGCAGCAATTCCATAAACATTCAGCACGAGAGGGACAAGAATCGCAATAACCCTGAAAAAAGCCCTGGACTGTATAAAGTTTAACCGTTTCATGCACTATTCTTTTTCTGTTTGTTTTTCCTTTGATAGCCGAGAATTTCAACAATCACATAAATACAGTAAAAAGCGAAAAACGAGAAGACAAAGTCATTAATCACAACAAGATCCTTGAGAAGCACAACAGCAATGATCAACATCAGGATGAGCAAACGCACTACAAGGCCTCCAAACACAAACCTGGTGAACTCTGCTGAACTTTTATCAAGAGCATACTCAAAAAGGAGATACCCTATCGCCGTATTCGAAGCCACCATCGCCCATGCTACAAACACAGAACCATAATCAACACTTCCGGGCTTGAGCCCTGAATAAATAACCCCCCACAAAACGAGGGACAAGATAAACAACTTAATAAAAAATTCAAATAATGGCTTCATAAGAAGAGCTTCTTTCTTGAAAAGCAGAAGATAATATCCCCAAACAGTGCTAATTTTTCTTGTTTGCTATCCGAACAACCTTGATGAGCACAAGCACCATACCACCCATCCCTGTCAAGACCCCACCAAACAGTAACAATGGTGACGTGCCAAACCGGATATCGGCCCAGTAACCCAGAAACACAAAAAAAACAAAACTGACCGCTATCTGTAAACCAATACCCAGATAATCGGAAACCGCACGGACTGAGCGCCCAAACTTGTCAGAAAACCTCTCATCATCGGGCATTGTCATCATTCCGCTCCTGGTTAACATGCAGACCTGCACCACAATCGGCAAAAAATAAATCCTGGGCTGCATGGATGTACAAGCTGAGTTGAAGGTGAAGATACGACTACTTATCTGAATAATGAATTCATTCCCTCAAATTTTTCACCCAATGCGGGTGGATATTGACAAAAATTCATATTATTCCCTCCTCTGAATGCAAGATAACACAACTGTTCCGCAGGAGTGGTGGATAACTGAGCAAGGCTTAAAAAAAAATATGATGCTGCCAGGGAACATACCGATTGCAACGATCTCTGATGTCATTGTGCCAGCCATCTTCAGCCGGGCACCCGGGCTTGTCGCCCTGCAAAGCACAAGAAATGGGGGGGTAAGTGAGGGGGTCTACTCCACCATGAATCTGGGAAACAATACGGAAGACAGCCGGGAGAGTGTCCAGCAGAATATGATGCGCCTGTGCCAGAGAGCCTTCATTGATGGTAATCGCATGGTCAGCTCAATACAGGTTCACGGCACAGAGGTACTCCTTGCCGTAAAGCCGGGGAAATACCATGGTTATGACGCTTTCATCACCAACCAGGAGAACCTTTTTCTCTCTGTCTTTACTGCCGACTGCCATCCAATACTTCTCTACGACCCTCGACATAACGCTTCGGGAGCTGTGCATGCGGGCTGGAAAGGAGCCGCCGGTGAAATTGTGACAAAAACCATTCATGCCATGCAGAAAAGTTTTGGATCTATTCCGGCAGAGTGCCTTGCCTATACAGGAACAGGTATTTCTGCCGAAGCTTATGAGGTTGGAAGAGAGGTCGCCAGTGCATTTCCGGAGGATTGCAGCAGACGATCGCTGTTGTCTCCGGGGAATGAAAAATACCAGCTCAACCTCGGGATGGTCATCTATCGGCAACTGCTCAATGCCGGAATTCCGGCATTGAGCATTGAACAATCTCCTTTCTGCTCTTTTTATGAAAGCCGCCTCTTTTATTCACATCGGCGAGATCATGGAAGAACCGGACGAATGGTCAGTTTGATCGGATTCAACAGCAAACACCCCTCTACGAAAACCTCCTGCCATAAGAGCCATAGAGTTCATGGGCCTGACGAGATATCTCCTCCCTGAAATCGGGATGCGCTATACTGGCCAGCGCTTCGGCTCTCTGACGGAGATTTTTTCCAAAGAGATTGACAATACCATACTCAGTAACAACATACTGCACATGCGCCCTTGTGGTAACCACTCCTGCCCCTGGCTTGAGCATTGGAACAATTCTGGACTGCCCGTGTTTGGTGGTGGATGGCAACGCAATAATCGGCTTGCCTCCCTTGGAGAGGGCAGCCCCACGAATAAAGTCCATCTGGCCACCAACACCGGAATAGTACTTCTGTCCGATCGAATCGGCACATACCTGGCCAGACATATCAATTTCAAGGGCGCTGTTAATTGCCGTTACCCGAGGATTGCGCCTTATCTCACGGGTATCGTTGACAAAATCGGAAGGGAGCATCTCAACCAGCGGGTTATCGTCAACAAAATCATAGAGCCGCCGCGTACCGACAAGAAAACTGGCAACAATAATCTCACGATAACTTCGCTTCTTGCTGCCATTGATCACCCCTTTTTCCACCAGATCAATCACGCCATCCGAAAACATTTCAGAATGAATACCCAAATCCCTGTGACCGGAAAGCGCGGCAAGTGTTGCATCAGGAATGGCACCGATGCCCATCTGTAACGTCGCCCCATCCTCAACAATTGATGCGATATGCTGGCCAATACGAATTTCAACATCTCCAAGCAGATGACGGGAAGTCTCTGGAAGAGGATCATTCACCTCTACCATCGCATGAATTTTACTCGCATGAAGCACACCCTCACCATGCGTACGAGGCATGTTCGGATTCACCTGTGCAATAACAAGCCTGGCAGACTGAACTGCCGCCAGAGTGGCATCAACCGACACCCCCAGAGAACAATATCCATGACGATCGGGTGGAGAAACATGAACAAGGGCCACATCCAGCGGAAGAACTCTGTCGTAGAAAAGAGAAGGGACATCACTCAAAAAGACAGGAATGGAGTCGCCATCCCCTTGTTGAACAGATTGCCTTACATTTTTCCCCACAAACAGTGCGTTGAGCCTGAAGCTTTCCCGATACTCCCGCTTGGCATAAGCCGCCTCGCCTTCGGTATGCAAACTGACAATTTCAACATTTTTTAACTCATCGGCGCGCTGAACCATCGCGTCAATCAAGCGTTGCGGCGTCGCCGCCGCTGTATGCAAAAATACTCTGTCTCCTGACTTTATTCTTGCTACCGCGTCTTCTGCGGAAAGCGTACAATAGCGCATAAATTCCTGTTAATTTCCATTATTTTTCCGGCGAAGATATGCCGGAGTGTCTGATAAACCTTTCTGAATAATATTTCCCTGCTCTCCCCTTTCCCCTGCCATCGGTATGTTATGATCACCCTCATGACCACCATTACTTCTTATTCCCACTTCATGGGGATCATGAATCGACAACTGCCTGCGGATATAGGCTGGGATCCGCAAATCCTCCTCTTTCCCTTCCGGGTAGTGAGAAAACGGCTTTCGTCCTGTAGCCGGCATCTGTCCTGTCCTCATCCCAGGCACTGCGGTAACAGGACGTCGTGCGGTCTGACTCTTTCCTTCATCCTGATCCTTTCGTCTGAAACCGGTAACGATAACGGTCACCCTGATCTCACCCGATACCTGTGGCTCATCAACATAACCGTTTATAATTTTTGCTTCGCTCCCTACCTGCTCCTCGATATAGTTCATGGCGTCCGACATGTCACGCATGGTAACCTGGCCAGTAATATTGACCAGAACCCCTTTTGCCCCTTTTATCGATACACCCTCAAGAAGAGGACTGTTTATCGCGTCGGATGAGGCCTTGAGGGCACGGCGTTCACCTGCCGCTGCGGCAGAACCCATAACTGCATCGCCAGCCCCCGACATAATGCTGCGAACATCAGCAAAGTCAACATTGACATGTCCGTGACGGGTAATAATATCGGCAATGCCTTTCGCCGCCCTGTAGAGAACATCGTTAGCCATATTAAATGCTTCAGTGGCACTTACCCCCTCTTCAGCAATACTGAGAATCTTCTCATTCTCGACCAGAATCAGGGTGTCGATATACTTCCGAAGTTCGGCTATTCCTCCGTCTGCAATCTTCGACTTAACCTGCCCCTCAAAGTTGAATGGCCTCGTCACAACACCGATGGTGAGAATGCCCATATTGCGGGCAATCGAGGCAATCACCGGCGCGGCACCAGTACCTGTGCCCTTGCCCATACCAGCAGCAATAAAGACAAGGTCAGCCCCGCGAAGCTGAGCCGCAATAATCTCGCGGTCATCTTCGGCCGCCTGGCGACCTTTTGCCGGATCTGCTCCAGCACCAAGGCCGCTTGTTGCTTTTTTCCCAATCTGTACCCTGAGAGGAGCTTTCGAATTCAGAAGAGCCTGACGATCCGTATTAAAAACTATATATTCAACGCCACTTATTTTCCGGTCGATCATATTGTTTACGGCATTGCCACCACAGCCGCCAACGCCAACAATTCTTATCGTCACCCCCTTGCCCTGGTCATTGTCAAAAAGACCAGGATCCAGCTCAAATGCCATCGCTCATCTCCCCTTTATAACACGCTTGTTCCCTCTCGTTCATCAAAGATTATCCCAAAATTTCTTCATGCGATCCACAATTTTTTTACCTGCGGGAGCCTGTTCATGTACATCTGACTGTTCCTGAAGCCCCGACAACGCTTCACTGGGAAGAACCTCTGCTGTCGCAGCAAAACTCTGATTTACTGCAAGGTTATTCTGAAATGCATGGGCAACAAGCCCCATAACCGTGGCATACATAGGGTTATTCACTGATCCCTTGATACCGCCTGAAACCCCTTCCGGATAGCCGATGCGAACATCAAGCCCGAGAATGTCATGAGTAAGCTCCTCTGTGCCTGGCAGAAGCGAACCTCCACCCGTTATAATCGCACCGGCATTAAGATACTCATAATAACCTGAACGTTTGACTGAATCACGCACCAGTTCAAGAATCTCCATCATCCGCGCTTCAATGATCATCGTCAATGAGCTCTTTGGCACAGATTTCTGTGGCCGTCCTTCAATGCCCTCTATAAGAAGCTCCTCATCCTCTCCACTTAGCTTGCAGTAAGCGCAACCATATTTTATCTTGAGCTCTTCGGCGACCTCGTAGAGTGCTCTGACTCCATGGGCAATATCATGAGTAATATCGTTTGCCGCTACCTTGATCACCTCTGAATAGCGAATGGCTCCATCAATATAGATCGCCACTTCGGTTGTGCCACCACCAATATCAATGACAACCACACCACTTTTCTTCTCACGCTCTTTCATGACCGCCATACCCGAAGCAACTGGCTCAAAGGTAATGGCGCTGATCTCCAGACCTGCCTTTTCAACACACTGCCTGATATTGCGAATCTTTGTTCTCAAGCCTACAACAATATATGCGCTGCCTCTCATGGTCGACCCTGCCATTCCTATCGGATCAAGAAGCCCATCCTGATCGTCAACAATAAACTCTTGCGGAATGACATGAATAATTTCATGATCAATATCCAGATAGCGAATATTGGTCTTCGCCTTTTCCAAAAACCGCTTCACGTCCGACTCATTGACAATCCCTGTCTGGTTGACGCTGATTTCCGAGTTGCTGTGAATGCAATGAACATGCGCGCCGGAAATCCCGACATCGACACCATGAATACGAATGGAGGACTCACGCTCAGCATCAGCAACTGCCGCCCTGATAGCCGCGACTGTCTTGTTGATATTGACCACCGTAGCCCGCTGGAGACCATCAGAATTGGAACGCCCTTTGCCAAGAACATTAAGCTTGCCGATCTCATCTTTTTCGGCCACCACAACGCACACCTTCGTCGTTCCTATATCAAGACCTACCGCAATATTGCTTTTCAGCATTGTTTTACTCTTGCCTGATTATCACAGGGTTTGACCCGACTTGTGTCTCTGGAGGAGAAGACTGCGTTGTGAATATCCTCTCTTTGAACCGCAGATCAACCGTGTCATAAAAGCCAAACCCTTTTTTTGAAACAACCTTTTGCCAGAATATCTCAAATTTTTTCAACTTTTCCTTAAAGTTGCCATCATTACCAATAATAAAACGGGTGGGTGCCTGAACGGCAATACACCAACTCATATTGTTGGTTGCAAGATGAAATTCCTTGATAAGCAGTCTGGCATAATCGCTCTTTGAAAGGGCATCAAGAAACTGGAGGATCAAGGCAACATCCCTTTTGTCGAGTTGCTGAAGACCATTATCGGCAATGTTCAAACGACTTACCCTGCCAATTGAAAACAGGTCAGGGAAGCGGACGGCAACCTCTTTTCTCCAGGGAAGAAGAAATCCTTCACGGTCGATTACCATGGTGCCGCGACCCATAAAAGCGAGGGCAACAGGCTCCCGCTCCACAACCTTGACTCGAACAATGCCATTCAGCTCCTTGCTGATCACCGCATCCCTGAGATAGGGAAGCACCGAAATCCTCCGTTTCAGTTCATCCGCATCAAGTTCCTGAAGATTTACGCCTTTATAATCTGCCATTCGCGACAACAGTTCACGCTCAGGAATAATCAACACACCGTCAATGGCAAAGTCACGGACAATCACCTCTTTTTTCCACCGCGATGCAGAGGAGGCCAGGGAGGCCAGGGCAAGAATCACGGTTATGACAAGAAGCAACAGCCCCAGCCTGCGGCCCGGAGCGGCACCATCCGTTGATTCCGGAAGCGCGGGTTCAGTCAGATAATCGGGATAATCTCCGGGATCGGAATCAGACATACAATATATTTTTTTCTTTCATGACTCAACTCGTTCGACCTGTTCAGCCCGTCAACGTGACATGCAGGATTCGGCAACTTTTGACGCAAGATGGGTAATATCTCCAGCTCCCATAAAGAGAAGCATATTCCCGTTGACCGTCTGCTCCATGATTGCAGCAAACAGGGAGTCACGATCCGCAATATACTCTACATGCTTGCCACCGGCCTTCCGAACAGCCGAGGCAACGAGGTCACCTCCGACATCGGGATAATCAACCGCCTTCTCACGGGAAGGATAAATGTCTGCCACATAAACCATATCTGCCCTTGAGAGCGCCCAGCCATATTCATCAGCAAACTCCCTTGTACGGGAAAACAGGTGCGGCTGAAAAATAGCAACTACTCTGGATTCCACCCAACCGCTTTTTGCCGCCCTGACAGTCGCCTTGACCTCTGATGGGTGATGTGCGTAATCGTCCACCACCATCAGACCAGCACTATTGTCGTATTTCACCTGGAAGCGTCTCCTCATTCCGCTGTATTGACCAAGACCGGTAATAAGTTTTTCAGGCTGAATTCCCAGCTCAAGACCTGCGGAAAAGGCCGCCAGAGCATTGAGTACGTTGTGGCGTCCTGGAACATTGATACAGACATCCCGGTACTCTCGACCATAAGCCTTGATGGTGAACGTGGCCCGCCCTTTATCCAGAAGCAGATCAGACGCCATAACATCAGCGGACTCATCAATACCGAACGTGGTGTAGAGACGATTCATCATAGGGATGATCTTTCTGATCTCCGGCCAGTCAACGCAACAGATCACCCTCCCATAAAAAGGGACTTTGTTGGCGAAGGAAATAAAGGCCTGTTTCAGCTCTTCCAGCGTCCCATAGGTATCCAGATGCTCCGACTCAAGGCTGTTGACAATGGCAATGGTCGGGGTAAGCTTCAGAAAAGCGCGATCGTACTCATCAGCTTCAATAACCATGAATTTCCCGTCACCAACAACCGTACTTCCTTTCAGATAGTCCGATATACCTCCAATCATGACCGTAGGTAACTCTCCCGATTCGATAAGCATCGTGGCAATCATTGCTGTCGTGGTCGTCTTGCCGTGGGTACCGGAGATACATATTCCATATTTATAGCGCATGAGCTCACCGAGCATCTCGTCCCGCTTGATCACCGGAATACCCGCTTTCCGGGCTGCCATGATCTCTATGTTCTCCTCCGGCCGGATCGCAGAGGAGTAAACCACCACATCGCACGACGTGACCTGCTCTGCCCGGTGACCGCGATAAATTATTGCACCGTGTTCAACCAGCTTGTCGGTCACCTCCCCCGACAAGAGGTCAGAGCCAGTGACACCGAAACCCGACTTGAGGAGCAGCTCTGCAATGGCGCTCATGCCAGCTCCACCTATGCCTACGATATGAACACTTTTTGTTCTTCCAAGTTCCATGAGTCAAATTCCTTAATGTTGTTGAGCCAGCGCAATGATACGCAGGGCAAGCTGACAGGCAGCATCGGGATAGGCCAATTGCCGGGCGGCTTCACCCATATTCCGTAATTTCCCGGGATTATTCAATAATGCAAGAATTTTTTTTATTGAACCATCCTCGCCAAGAGAATCGTCCTCAACCACCAGCGCAGCGCCACCTGTCACCAGCGCTCTTGCATTATGACGCTGATGGTCGCCAGTTGCATACGGATAGGGAATCAGAACCGATGGTTTGCCAAGATTGGTCAATTCGGCTATAGAAGAGGCTCCCGCACGACAGAGCACAAGATCGGCAGCACTGTACGCCGCACCCATATCTTTAATATAGGGAGCAATCCAGAGATAGGGGGAGGGCAAGATCTGCCCCTTGATTCGCTCATAATCAAGGGAGCCGGTCTGCCAGAGAAGGTTCGCTGAAGCGGTAATCTCGCCAAGATGTTGACGCACTGCATTGTTGATGGAGCGCGCACCCCTGCTACCCCCGAACACCAGCAGAGTCGGGCGCTCTTCGAGCAAGCCAAAACGAGCTCGCGCCTGAGTGACATCTTCTCCCTCAAACAATCTCGCAGGATTACCGGATACAAAAATTCGACGTGTTTTTGGAAGAAATCGTCGAGCCTCCTCAAAAGAGAGATGCACCTCACTGGCAAGCACCGCCAGCAGTTTTGTCGTCACACCCGGAAAAGCATTCTGCTCTTGAACAAGAGTTTTTTTACGCATAAGCTGTGCCGCCAAAAGCAGTGGTGCACTCACAAACCCGCCAGTACCCACAACAACATCCGAATCCTCGCGATGAACCAAAGCAATGGCTCGACCCAGAGCCGCCACAAAATCAGCGAGCACACCGAGATTTGCGACTATATTGGTAAAAAATCGCCCCCTCTTCAAACCTTTGACCGCGATAAGATGAAGCTTGTAACCAAGCCGGGGCACCTCCGTTGCTTCAATGCCACTAGTTGTGCCAGCAAAGGAGATCTCCGCATTCGGCAACATCTTCCTGAGCTCTGCAGCCATGGCAATCCCCGGGTATAAATGGCCGCCGGTGCCGCCACCAGCAAACAGTATCCTCATACGTTCCTCCTCTCAGAAACATCAGCTTGTACCTCTCTCTGAAGTTCCCGTTTTTTATGGCGCGAGATACTCATCAGAATTCCGACGCCGAGTGAGTTGAAAAGGAGCGCAGTGCCTCCATAACTTATAAAGGGGAGGGCAACTCCGGTTGTCGGGAGCAAATGGCAGGCAACCGCAATATTAATGAATGCAAAAAGAGAGATTGCCGTCGTGATGCCGCTTGCCACATATTTGCCAAAATTATCAGGGGCGTGCTTGGCAATAATAATTCCGCAGACAAAAAATCCGGCAAACAACGCAATAACCACAAGAGCCCCTAAAAACCCGTACTCCTCTCCGATAACAACAAAAACAAAGTCATTATAGGAGAGCGGAAGATAAAGATCTCTCTGCTTGCTTGCCCCGATGCCGAGACCAAACAGCCCGCCGTTTCCCAATCCAATCAAGGCCTGCACAACCTGGTAGCTCAACCCCTTTTCATCTCCACTGAAAAATGAGAGCAAGCGCGCAACCCGATAGGGAGCCGCAATGGCAAAAACACCGGCAATGGGTATCAGCAGTGAAAAGGTGGTCAGGAGATAACGGATATTGACCCCGCCGATAAACATGAGCATAAAGCCAATAATGGCAATAAGTGATGCAGTGCTGAAATTGGGTTCAAGAGCGACAAGGGCAACAACCGTCATCAGAAGCGTCAGGAGCGGGTAATAGGAGTTATTCAAATCCCTGATGTAGGACTGTTTTTCGGTGATCAGTCGCGAGAAATGGAAAATAATGGCATACTTTGCAAAGTCCGATACCTGGAATTTAATAGGCCCAAACCCTATCCATCGCGCCGCACCGGAGATGAGACCAACAACCTTCATCACCAGAAGCAGCGTCAGCAAAATAATACTGGCAAAAAGGATGATCTTGCTCGTCTTCCAGAAAACGTGGTAATCCATCTGCGCAACAAGCAGAACCGTGAAAATTCCCAGCACCGCGAAGGTAAGCTGGCGCCAGAGAAAATACTCCGAACTTGAGTACTTCGTGACCGCCCAGCCTGCACCGCTGCTATAGACAATGACAATGCCTATACACATCAGTAGAAAAACAATGAGCATCAACAGTTTTCCGGCAATCACCTCTCCGATTGAGGGCGATACAGGCGCTTCGGTGGCCGGTGAGGCTGATGAACTGTGCAAGGTATCGGAAGTCAGCATAACGGTAAACGATGGACGCATTGTTTAAACTGCCGCCCACGCTCCTCAAAATTATCGAACATGTCAAAACTTGCACATCCGGGCGAAAAAAGTACGCTCTGACCTGGCAGAGCTGCCTCACTGGCCAGTAGAACCGCCTCTTCAAGTGAGCCTGCTGCCTTTAGAGGAACAATACCATCAAAAGCGGCAATTATCTTTTCCCGAGACTCTCCAATCGCAATCAGCAGGGAAATTTTCTCTCTGACCAGTTCAGCGATGGTCGCATAATCGTTTCCTTTGTCCCGACCTCCTGCAATCAGAACTGCTGTGGAGGGAAGCGACTGAAGTGCCTGACGCATTGCGTTAAGGTTTGTGGCTTTTGAATCGTTAACCCAGTCAACCCCGTTGATACTCCTGACAAACTCCTGGCGATGCTCAACCCCCTGAAACGACCTCAGGGCGGCAAGGAGTGGCTCACCACCGATACCCAGCGCCCAGGCCACTCCAACAGCGGCCAGCACGTTAGAGATATTATGCCGACCACGAAAACTTTTTTTGAGAAACTCTGCAGTTTCCATAATCCGCTCAACACCATTGGAAGTACGCACAACTATGCTCTCTCCATCAAGCAAAACAGTACGACAATCAATCTCTCCCTTGCCAACCGACTCCATTCCGAAAGAAGAGATCCTGAAGGGGAATTGAGCATGAACGGCAGTAAAATGAGCATGCAAAAGCGGATCATCCGCATTATACACCAGCGTATCCTCTGGCCGCTGGTTCGCGCATATCCTGAACTTTGCTGCCGCATAAGCCTGAATATCACCGCTATAGCGGTCGAGATGATCTGGCGTAATATTGGTGATAACCGAAACATCAGGGCGAAAAGCAGGGGAGCGCTCGAGCTGGTAACTGCTCAGCTCCACCACAGCAACATCGCCAACGGACATCTCCCTGACCATCGAAGCGAAGGGCACCCCTATATTACCGACAATGAACGAGTGATACCCATTGCGGCGACCATCCTCTTCGCAGATGCGATGAACTATCGTGGACGTTGTGGTCTTTCCATCCGTACCGGTAATGCCGACAATACGCGCCTGGCAAAACAGGCTCGCTATCTCTATCTCGCTGTATAGCGGGATGCCTCGTGCCTGCATCGACTGTACAACTGGCGCAGAGGGTGGAATCCCAGGACTGATAACGCAAAAATCCGCTTCATACATCCGCCCTGAGTGCCTCTCCTCTTCATAAGGAATCCGCATCTCGCGCAAACGCAGCAGCCCTTCCGCACCAATAGCGCCCAATTCGCTGACAAACACCTTCGCACCCTCACGCACAAGCAACTCTGCCGCAGCAACACCACTCTTTCCCGCGCCAATGACTGATACCTTTTTACCCTTTATATGCATAATCGTTATCTGAGTTTTAAGGTCATGAGGCTTGCAAGAAAAAAGAGGATAGTCAAAATCCAGAACCTTATCACGATCTTCTGTTCAGCCCACCCTTTCAACTGAAAATGGTGATGAAGGGGCGCCATCAAAAAGATGCGCTTCCCCTCTCCGGTCATCATTCTCGTGTACTTGAAGTAGAGTACCTGCAATGAGACCGAAAGCGTTTCGATAAAAAATATCCCGGCCATCAACGGCAGAAGAAGCTCCTGCTTGATAAGAAGAGCAATCACACCAATAGCGCTGCCAAGAGCCAGTGAGCCGGTATCGCCCATAATTATCTCCGCAGGGCTGGTGTTGAACCACAAAAATCCGACGCAGGACATGACAATGGCCATACTGACCACCGCCACCTCACCGCCGCCAGGAATAAAGGGAATATTGAGGTAGACCGCATAGACCGCATTGCCGGCAAGATAGGAAAAACCGGCAAGACCTATGAACACAATAGCCGAACTTCCGGCCGCAAGCCCATCAAGACCGTCGGCCAGATTGACAGCATTCGATACCGCAGTAATAATAAAAATGACAATCGGAATGTAAAAAATACCGTAATCAATAGTCAGGTGCTTGAAAAACGGCACCGTAGTGGTGGACAGCAACACCGAAAATGCGGGATCAAACCAGGTATAGAGGCCTATCACAAGACCAAGTGATACCTGCCCGATAAGCTTGTAACGAGCTGACAAGCCCCCCTTGATCTTCAGCACCACCTTCCTGTAGTCATCAATAAAGCCAATAATGCCCATCCAGAGCACAGCAAGCATGATAAGCCAGACATGAGGATCCGTAAATTTTGACCAGAGCAGCACCGAGGTCTCGATGGAAAAGATAATAAGGACACCGCCCATGGTGGGTAACTGCTTTTTCTTTTTATGCTCCGGGGGGGCCTCCTCCTTGATAGGTTCAATAAATCGGGATTTCAGAAATCTGATAAATGCAGGACCGGCAATGATGGTAATCAGCAGTGCCGTTATAGCAGCAGCGCTTGCCCTGAAGGTAAGATATTCGATAACATGAAGAGCCGGAGGATCAAATGTATCATTTATGTATTTTAACAGATAGTAGAGCATATTTTATTTTTGCCTGGTTATGATTTTTTCTTTGACAAGCGCCTCGACAACACGCTCGAGTTTCATTCCCCTTGATCCCTTGAACAACACCGCATCCCCATCATGCAACTCGCCCAGCAGGGCATTGAGAAGCGCTTCATGGCTCCCGAAATGGCCTCGGCAAGAGTCGGGGTTCTCCCGACATATCAGTCGCGCCTTGTCGCCAAAAGTAAAGAGTTTATCAACTGCCCGATCATGAAGATAACGGCCAATAATCTCATGCTCAACATCGCATGCTGCGCCAAGCTCAAGCATATCTGCAAGCACAGCCACTCTGCGACCTGCGCATGGCATATCACACAGGGCATCAATTGCCAGACGCATGGAATCTGAATTGGCGTTATAGGTGTCATTAAGAATCTTCAGTCCAGCCACATCCATCACCTCAAGCCGCTTCCAGCCAGGGGCAGGAACAAGTGCTTCGAGCCCCTCACGAACCTGACTCAACGAAAGGCCAAAATGAAGCCCGACAGAGGATGCTGCAACAGCATTGACAGCATTATGCTTACCCGTAAAATTCAGGGTAACCTGTTCCACTCCGTCTGGTGCCGTTAAAAGAAAAGTGAGACGACCATCCCGCTCCACTGAAATCATGCCCGCCCAACAGTGCAGGCCCGGATGTGCCGATGTGCCATAACAGAGACTCCCCGGGAGAGTCGACGCTGAAGCCTTAAGACGAGTATCATCAACATTGACAAAAGCAGTGCCGCCATGGTCACGCATATAGTCAAAAAGCTCTGTTTCGGCAGCGGCTACACCATCAAGATCATGAAGAAACTCAAGGTGCTCGTGACCGATATTGGTCAGGAGAGCATGGGTCGGTCTGACGATACCAGTCAAAAAGCCCATCTCGTCTGGATGATTAATCCCCACCTCAACAACCGCCACCTCTGTATCTCGCCTCATCTGCAACAAAGTCAAAGGAACCCCAAGATGGTTGTTACGATTGCCCTGGCTCATCGTCACCCTGAATTTGGTTCCAAGAACCGACGCAACCATCTCTTTGGTTGTCGTCTTGCCATTACTTCCGCCAATAGCTATGACAGGAATAGAAAAGGTATTCCGATAGAGTACTGACAGGCGCTGTAACCCCCCGACAGGATCCGTAACCACAATAAACCCTTTACCAGCAGGCGGCTGAGGTGAGGCCTCTGCCTCATACCATGCACGGCTGACCATAGCCCAGCTCCCTCCCGCCTCCATGACAGTTCCAATATAGCTGTGCCCATCTGTCCGCTCTCCACTCAAGGCTACGAATATACCTCCATCAGTGATCTCCCTTGAATCAATAACCACTTTTGGCTCAGTCATCTCAAGAGGAGGCTCTTCACACCTGGGGAGAACAACCTCTCCGACCTGACGAAAATCATTGATCGTCAATACTCCTGTTATCGGCATACGCTCTCCTTCGCCGAATAACCGGCACCGTTTTGCCGCATATTCCTTATGAGATGCTCCTGATCCGAAAACGGGTATTTCTCTCCAGCAATCTCCTGATACCGTTCGTGCCCTTTGCCTGCAACAAGAAGAACATCCCCCGCCCTGAGCATGCCGACCGCCCGGGTGATGGCTTCAGCACGGTCACAGATCCGCAGATAATGGTCTCCCGTAATCCCACGCTCAATTTCATCAAGAATTATCTCCGGATCCTCATCCCGAGGGTTATCGGAGGTCAGAATAATCTCATCGGCTCCTTCAGAAGCGATACGCCCCATGTCAGGGCGCTTGGCACGATCTCTGTTTCCACCACACCCGAAAACCAGAACCAGACGGGAATCCGGCGGTTTGAGTTGACGAATGATTTCAAGCACTTTAAAGAGCGCATCAGGGGTATGAGCGTAATCAACAAAAACCGAGTAGCCCTGGCTATCGCCACTCACTCTTTCCATACGGCCATCAACGGCAGAAATGGCCGAAAGAGACTGGCAGATCTCTTCGGGAGAGAGCGCCATACCAGCGCCAATGGCTGCAGCCTCGAGCACATTCATAACATTGAAAGAGCCCGGCAGCCCAACCTCCATCGTTATAACCCTCTCTGGAAAATGGATGGCAACCGTACTTGAGTCAAGAGTACTTTGAAGAATATCTGCCGCAAAATGGTATCGGCACCGCACCTGCTCAGAAAATCTGCTCTGCAAGGTACAGCAGTAGATTTTTTCTGACGCTAACCGTGAAGCCATCTGCATTGCAAAGGAATCGTCACTGTTGAAAACGGCAAACCCTTCTGGAGTGAGCTGGTCAAACAACTGCTGTTTGGCTAAAGCGTACTCATCCATCGTTGCATGAAAATCAAGATGCTCTCTGGTCAGATTGGTAAAAAGCGCCGCGTGGAACCGGATTCCATACACTCTCTGCAATACAAGCGCATGGGATGAAACCTCCATCACGGCAGCCCTGCACCCGGCTTCCACCATAAGGGCGAAGAGGGCATGCAGCTCATGGGCTTCCGGAGTTGTACGCTCAAGCGGAATATCACACTCCCCAATCCGGCATAGATTGGTGCCAATATATCCTGCAGGAATACCGCTGGCGTTGAGCATTGCCGTAATCAGCCTGGCTGTTGTGGTTTTCCCGTTGGTACCAGTCACTCCAATAATCATTAATTGATCACCAGCCTCCCCATAAAAGAGCCGAGCCACCCTGGCAAGAGCCCTGCGTGCATCGACAACCTGGATATAGAGGCAGGAGGATGCAATATCAGACGGAAACTCCTCGCAGATAACCACCGCAGCACCTCCCTCCACCGCACTTTGGATAAAACGATGGCCATCAGTACAGTAGCCTCGCACAGCCACAAAAAGAGAGCCCGGCTGAACTTCTCGCGAGTCAATCGTCACATGCTGCACAACAGTACCCGGCACGACCTCTCCGGCATGTCCAAGAGAGGTAACGGTATTGAGCAGCACATCAAGATGCAGCGCCTGCCGCCTGGCGCATTTTATCGAAAGAGTCATGATGAGGTTTTATTCATCTTTCCAGAAGCAAGCTGAACCTTGATTGTTCTCTCCTTTTGAACCAAACTTCCGGGAGTGACGTTCTGGCGAACAACAAACCCGTCAAAATTACCCGAATAATCCATCTCCAGCTTAAGCCATTTCAGCAATCGCTGCGCGTCCCTCCCTGAAAGGCCCTTGAGTTCAGGAACAGCTACCGTAGCAACAGCATCAAGTGTTGCCTGTTCCGGTGATGGAACAGAAAGATTTTTCTGCATCTCTTCCGAGCAGGCGATCATTCTTTTGGCAATACCTGCAAAAACGGGTACGGCAACGGCAGCGGCATAATAGGCGGTTCTCGGTCTTTCCACATTCACAATAATAGCATAGCGTGGAGCTTCAACCGGAAAATAACCAACAAATGAGGAGACATAGACCCGATTGGCATAAGAGCCGCCTGCCGCACGTTGAGCAGTTCCCGTTTTTCCGGCTACACTGATTCCGGGTAACGCAGCATTTTTCGCAGTACCGCTGTCAACGACAGCTTTGAAGTACTCTTTGCCAAGATATCGCGCTGTGGCCACGGAAACCACCCGACGTATTTTCATTGGCACATTCTCCCGGACAATCCGGCCATCAGCAGCAACAATCTTTTTTATAATATAAGGACGCATCAACTCGCCATCATTGGCAATAGCCGCATAAGAGAGCAGGGTTTGCAGGGGAGTTACCATCACCTGATAGCCATAACCCATCCAGGGAAGAGTGGTTTTATCCCAATGTGCAAGAGAGCGCACCCTGCCCGGCGATTCACCGATAAGACCAATACCAGTTCTTTTCCCGAAGCCAAAATTTCTTGTATAGGCATTAAAGTTGTCTCTGCCAACCGCCATGGCAGTCTTTGCCGCAACAATATTGCTTGAGTACATGATTGCCTCCCGAAACGTTATGGTACCATAAGCCTCATGATCCTTTATTTTAAGGGTATAGAGAGGCAAAACACCATTATTGGCGAATACCATATCTTCAGCTTTCCTTTTGAGTACATCCGTTGCTGCTGCGGCCATGATCAGCTTGAAGGTCGAGCCTGGTTCGTAGCTGTCTGTCACGGCCCGATTACGCGCCAGTTCGGGTTTCCACGTCTCCCTGCGATTAAGATCAAATGATGGATTGTTGGCCATGGCAAGAATCTCTCCGGTACGGACATCCATAACAATGCTGGAAGCGGCTTCGGCCTGAAACTTCTCCACCGACAGCGAAAGTTCGTCTTCGACAATACTTTGAATATCACCATCAATGGTCAATTGTACGGTATTGCCATCTACAGCATCCTGCTGCTCGACATCAGGCGCCGGATAACGAACTCCTGTGGCATTGCGCTGAAAAACTCTTGTCCCGTCAAGTCCTTTCAACTCTTTATTCAACTGAAGCTCCAAGCCGCTGCTCCCCTCATTTTTGCTGTCGGTCGAACCAATCAACTGGGCAGCAACATTCAGATAATACCTCTGTTGCTCCTTGTCAAACCAGACGCCATGTATCTTTTCCTGCATAAGAGGCAAGGCTTTTGCAACGGCAATCTTCCTTCCAAGCACTGCCATACCTTTGGGGCGTCTCAACTCCTGGAGATACTCCAGGCGATTACCTCCCAGTCGCCTGGCAAAAACAGAAGCAATCGCCACACTATTGTCAAAGGTTTTCTGTTTTTTTGTAACCTTGTCAATAATCGGCCTCTCTTTTTCATCAAACAACGGAGTATTCCTGACTTTAACGGGATCAGCATAAAATGAAATGGATTCGATGCTCTCTGCCAGCATACGTGAATTGCGGTCAAGAATCACACCCCGCTGGGCAACCTCCGTCACAACCCTTTCATACTGTTTTACCGCTTTCTCCTTGTATTTTTTGACGTTGACCACCTGGATGTTCAATAACATGCCAATGATGGCAGCGATAAACATCGAAAAACCGAAAACGACAATACCAAGCCGCCTGCCAAACTCTTTTTCATCAGGCCTCCTGATGCTCTGTGGATCATTCATACGTTATCCCGTTCATCGTTTCATTGAGCAGCCGCGTTCATTCAGGGGCGAAGTTCAACGGGAGGAATACCTGAAGGTTCCAGACCAATTTTTAAGGCATCTTGTGCAATATTATGGATACCGTGCAATTCATGTACTTTCAGCTCCTGCGAGGTAATCACACTGGTGGTCATAAGAATCTGCTCACGCAGTTTTTCATTCTGTCTGGCGAGGTTGATGATTGCAAGGGTATTATAGGTTTGAAGCAGAAAAACAAGCGTACCACCAAGCAGATAAAGAAATGTTTTGAGCTGCAGCAACGCTGCAATATCAAACTTTAATGCGGCCATAACCGGCTCATTCGGCGAATAATCGCCAACACCCTCAGCACCCTTAACCTCACCAAATCGTGTTGAAGCAGAAGCCCCGGCGGCAACAATTCGCTCTCCACCCTTGATGCTTTTCCTGAAACGTCCCAGGAAATCAATTACTTTACTCTTATTCACAACAGACTCCGCTGCGGATTTTTTTCAATAACGCGCAATTTCGCACTCCTCGACCTTGAGTTCAACGCTATCTCCTCCGGGGTAGCAGCCAGAGGCTTTCTCGTTATAAGAGTAATGTCGCCAGTGACCAAAGGCTCCCTGAGGCCGACCCCTTTTGGCCCCCAGTCATTTTTTGCTTTTTCAGCAAACGCTTTTTTAACTATCCTGTCCTCAAGGGAGTGATAACTGATAACCGCCATACGACCGTGGCCATTGAGACAATTAACGCCACCGTCCATCGCCACGCTGAGCACATCAAGCTCACCGTTCACCTCAATTCGCAGTGCCTGAAACACTCTTGAAAGGGTTTTGATCACCTTTTCACCACCATGGGCATTCGCACGAACAAGCGCAGCAAGCTCTTGTGTTCCACTGACTGAACCATGTGCCTGGCGATAGGCAACAATAGCCCTGGCAATACTCCGGCTTCTTGGCTCTTCACCATATCGGTAAAATAGCCTCGCCAGCTCTCTCTCTTCCCAGGTATTGACGATCTCGCCAGCAGTCAAAGTGGTATCACCATCCATCCTCATATCAAGTGCGCCATCCCTCAGATAGCTGAAACCCCGTTCTGCAGTATCAATCTGGAATGAGGAAACTCCGAGATCAAGCAAAATACCGACAGCATTCGGCTCCAGACTTTTTTCGTGGCAAACACGCCTGAAAATGACCTCAATATCCTGAAAATTCCCTTTGACCAGAACAGAACTGGCAGCAAAACCTGAAAGCTTGCCAACAGCATGGCGCAATGCGTCATCATCCTGATCAATACCAATCAAAAGCGAGCGCTCAAGATAACCTGCCTCGCGCAGCGCCTGAAGCATGGCAAGCGAGTGGCCTCCTCCCCCCAGAGTTCCATCGATATAAATCCCTGGCCTCCTCACCAGGAAAGCAACAACCTCGGCTACAAGCACCGGATGATGAAATCTCTCCTGCCCCATAGCCGCTAAAAATACCTGCCCGCAAGCGATGTAAAGCGTCCTGCACTCTCCAGCAAGATTGCAGAGAGTCGTTCCGGCTCCCAAATAATCATCTTTGTATCAGCCCCGATAATAACAACCTCCCTTGTAATACCTGCATGTTCCAGAAACTCCCTTGACAATGCGACCCTCCCCTGACGATCAAGCTCAACGGTTTCAAGGCTTTCATACATCAACGTCTTCAGCAGGCGCTCATCAGGGTTAAAATCGGAAAGAGCAGATATACCCCGCCTGATCCCGTTCCAGATAAACGGCTCATAAAGCTCCAGGGCACGATCCGGCGTCTTCATGATATAGAGCGCCTCTATACGCTCCACTCCAGACTCGCCATCAGCATCTGAAGCCATCAGACCAAATTTTCGCCGAAATTTTACAGGAACCATCAGGCGTCCCTTTTCGTCAATGGAATGCCTCTCTTTTCCTATAAAGCCAGCCATTACCCCACCCCCTCTTCTGCACCGCTATGCAGATACCGTCCACTTTCCACCCTTGTATCAACCACGGAATCGAAATAAAAAAGGTGAATGAACTGTTTGCTCCACTTTTTACCATATTTTGCCACTCCAAAATGTATAAAAAAAGGAGGCACTAAAAAAATAGTTGTCTATTTTTAATAGTCCCGTGTGGTGCATATTTTACCCCTGCAAGTCCTCATGGAAGAGGGCCATTCGTGCAATTTTCTCATCCACTTTTAACCGCTGTCATCATGATGTCTGACAATCCCCTCAATAATGCAGCGCATTGGCAGGAACTGGACGAATGGAGAAAAAAAATCGACGCCATTGATCAACAGCTCTCTTCCCTTCTCTGCAGGAGACTTGATTGCGCACAGAACATAAGTGCCCTGAAATTAAGGATCGGTGAGGAGGTGCTCCAGCCTGAACGAGAAAAGGCAGTTCTTGATAATGTCCTGAACCACGCAGACTCACCTCTCAAATCCAAAGCACTTGAAAAAATCTATCGCTGTATCATCGAAGAGAGCCGCCTGTTTCAGCATGAGTGGAAAAACAACCAGCAAAGCATACAGAGTTAAAGGGATTATTGCGCAATGGTATGTAAAAAAACATTTTTGCCAGTCCCGTTGCTGACTGGCGCCATCATTGTGCTGACAATAGTGGCGTCCTTTTTGTTCCTTCCGGGGCTCAGTACCTCATCCCGCATTACCCGCCTCACGGTACACCGGGGAACGGGATTCAGAACCATTCTTGGGGAGTTACATCGTAATGGCACTATTACAGAGACATGGCCTTCTCTTCTGACCGCAAGTCTTGTTCCAAAACTGCACAGTATCAAGCCAGGAAGATATATCATACCGCCGGGCATGTCGAATTTCGGACTTTTGTACTATTTGCACAGTCATCCGCAGGATGAGGTTCGAGTGACTCTCCCCGAGGGACTTGACCTCAGTCATATTGCCAGAATACTCTCAAGGAACCTTGACATTGATTCCACCGGATTTATGGTTGCGGCATCCGACCAAAAAATGCTGGCGAAGTACGGCATTGCAGCCACCAATGCTGAAGGGTATCTCTTCCCCGGAACGTATAACTTTGCCTGGGCAAGCACACCCCGTGAAGCAGCAGTATTTCTTATCGGCAGATTCAACCACTTTTACACCGACAGTCTGAAAAATGTTGCCTCCAGAAGAGGGCTGAACACAGTCAGTTTGCTGACCCTTGCTTCTATAGTTGAGGCTGAAACCCCGCTTGACGCGGAAAAACCTGTCGTCGCCAGTGTCTATCTCAATCGGTTGAAAACAAAAATGCGCCTGCAGGCAGATCCAACCGTACAGTATGCCCTGGGGGGAACAGCCAGAAGACTTTACTACAAAGACCTTGGAGCAGATTCACCCTACAACACCTATCGTCATCACGGGCTGCCGCCCGGACCTATCTGCAACCCGGGCGCCGCATCAATTCTTGCTGTACTGAACCCGGCGGAGAGCAGATTGCTCTACTTTGTCGCGACCGGAAAAGGTGGACATTACTTTGCAGAATCACTGGCAGAACATACTGCAAACATCAAAAAATATAGACAAGTACGGCGCAATACACCGCCAGACAGGAGGTGAGTAAGCAACAACATTTAAATATGTAGTATCAATTACATACATTGGAAAGACGTGTTATTTTATTAACTCACTCAATAAAAACAATGCAGAAGAAGAGTTTGTGTGACATATCAACCCAGGGAAAACGGGTACTGATGCGTGTTGACTTCAATGTTCCCCTTGACGAGAACAAGAGAATTACCGACGACAAGAGAATCGTTGAGTCTCTTCCCTCTATCAGAAAGGTACTTGACAGCGGCGGGCGACTTATTCTCATGTCTCACCTTGGAAGACCGAAAGGCAAGGTCAATCCCGAATACTCGCTTGCTCCGGTAGCATCGCGGCTGGCCGAGCTGATCGAATGTCCGGTTACCATGGCAAAAGATTGTATCGGCATTGAGGTTATGCAACAGGTGCTTGCGATGCAGGATGGTGAGGTTCTCCTGCTTGAAAACCTGAGGTTTCACGCGGAGGAAGAGGCAAATGATCCGGATTTTTCAAGAGAGCTTGCTTCGCTTGGTGAGGTGTACGTGAATGACGCTTTTGGAACTGCACACCGTGCCCACGCGTCAACCGAAGGGATTACCCATTATGTACAGACCGCCGTTGCGGGATTTCTTATAGAAAGAGAGCTGCTCTATCTGGGAAAAGCTCTTCAGGAACCAGAACGACCATTTGTAGCTATTTTGGGTGGCTCCAAGATATCAGGAAAAATTGATGTTCTTGAAAACCTGTTCAAAAAAGTTGATACCGTACTGATTGGCGGAGCCATGGTTTTCACCTTCTTCAAGGCGCAAGGGTATGCGATTGGTAAATCTCTGGTTGAGGAGAGCAAAATAGAACTTGCCCTTGCTATTCTTGAACAGGCAAAAGGCAAGGGCATAAAACTGCTCCTTCCGACAGATGTCATTCTTGCACCAGCGGTCTCGGGAGATGTTGATTTTTACACCGACAAAATATCAAACATCCCTGAAAATATGATTGGTGTCGATATTGGCCCGGAAACGGCAGAGCTGTACCGTAAGGAAATTCTTTCTGCACGGACTGTGCTCTGGAATGGCCCGATGGGTGTCTTTGAAATCGACAATTTTGCAGCAGGTACTATGGCCGTGGCACAAGCTTTGGCAGAGGCGACCATAAAGGGGGCAACAACTATCGTCGGCGGTGGAGATTCTGCAGCGGCTATTGCAAAAGCAGGCCTGGCCAAAGAGATCACCCATATCTCCACAGGTGGGGGCGCCAGCCTTGAATTCCTCGAAGGCAAGGATCTGCCGGGCATCTCAGCACTGAACGATTAAAGGGGAACTATTACAGAGGCAATGAACTACTCCCAGCCATACAGTCCCGGGGGCTTTGAATTTATGCCCCCGGCCATCAAAAGCATTATTCTAGTCAATGTCGCCGTTTTTCTGCTCCAGTTAACACCATTTGGAGAAACAATTTCTGCATTTTGCTCCTTGTGGCCTCTGGGTTCCGGCAATTTCAGAATCTGGCAACCGGTGACGTATATGTTTCTTCACGGCGGCATGACACATCTCTTCTTTAATATGTTTGCACTCTGGATGTTCGGGGCGGAGATAGAGAATCACTGGGGCACCCGTCAATTCAACATCTACTATTTTGTCTGCGGTATCGGTGCAGGAATCATCAACCTGTTGGCCACCATGAACAGCCCTTATCCTACGGTTGGTGCCTCCGGCGCAATTTACGGTGTACTGCTTGCATTTGGCATGATGTTCCCAAACCGCTATATCTTTCTCTATTTTCTTTTCCCCGTCAAGGCAAAGTATTTCATTGCTGGCTATGCGCTCATTGAGTTTATCTCCGGTTTCGGCAGTCGCTCCATGGGAAGCGGCAGCAACATTGCCCACTTTGCGCACCTCGGTGGAATGCTGATCGGCTTTATCTTTATCAGCATCAAAAGAGCAGAGTTATCACTCTCTGAATTACTCGACAAAGGACTTTCGACAGTACGGTCAGCCTCTAAAAAGAGAGCCAGACCGCGTCTTCATACGCAAAACAGGGTAGCGCCACCGGTTTCTGAAGCCGAGATTAATGCGATACTCGACAAGATTTCAGCGCATGGTTACGCATCATTAACCCCGGAGGAGCGCCGCAAACTGCTTAAGGCAAGCGGCAAAACGTAACCACTCTTCAGCGGTGGGCAAGCAACTCAAAACAGGCAACGCTCTCAATATGACTTGTATGCGGAAACATATCAACCGGCTGCACTGACACAAGCGTGTAGCCGTAAAGTGCAATCTCCTTGCCATCACGGGCGAGACTGGCAGGATTGCAACTGACATAGACGATTCTCTCTGGCCTGAGCCTCAACATCGTGGAAAGCGCTTTTGGGTGCATACCCGCCCTCGGGGGATCGGTGATGATCACCCGGGGAGCATCAAAAGCTTCAAGCGCCTCCAAAATGGAATGAAAATCCTTGAGATCAACCTTCAAAAATGCAGCATTACCGATACCGTTCAGTGTTGCATTGCTTCGGGCATCATTGATTGAACTCTCAACTACCTCCAAACCTATTGCTTGACGACAATGCTGAGCGAGAGTGAGAGTGATGGTTCCTGTGCCGCAATAGAGGTCATACACTGTATCTTCCGGATTCAGCCGGGCAACCTCAAGAATGCTGCGATAGAGTAACTCTGCCTGCGAAGAGTTTGTCTGAAAAAATGAGTTGGCTGATATTCTGAAATCAAGTCCGCCAAGACGCTCGGTAATGTAGCCTGCACCACTGAGTGTATACTCCGCATCACCCGTTGCAACGTTGTTGTGTCGCTCAGTGACATTATTCACCACCGTCAGCTTCTCTGCATCCATACCCGCTTCGAGATGAACCCGGTAACGCTGCATCAACGCCTCATCATGCCATGAGGTGACAAGATTGACCATCACCTCCTCTTTGTTCTCGCTGAAACGGACAACCAGATTTCTCAAAAAACCGGTATGAGCCTTAGCTGCATAAGGGACCAAAGCATTGGTCATGGCAAACGAACGGGTCAATACAAGTGCCCGGTTCATCACCTCCTTGGCAAGATAGCAGTAGTCGATATCGATCACTTTCTCAAAATTGCCGGGAGCATGAAAACCAAGTGCAAACTCTTTCGGGCGTGAAAGCTCGGCAAGCGAAAGCTCATCAGGCAGAAGATAGCGCATGTTCGAAAAAGAGAATTCAATCTTGTTTCGATAATAAAATGGTGTTGAAGCTGCTTGAGCCTGGTGAAGCGGTGGAGCCGAAAAGTCGCCAATATGCTCAAGCGCATCCTTCACCTTTTTCTGTTTGTATAGAAGCTGCGCCTCATAGCGAATATGCATAAGCTTGCACCCTCCACAAACACCAAAATATGCGCACAACGGGGTGGTTCTGTCTGATGATGGCTCCAGGAGCTCAACCAAAATAGCCTCAAGGTATCGCTGGCGCACTTTTTTTATCTTTGCAGAGACACGGTCACCAACAGCAAGCATACCACTGACCATCACTGCCATACCATTGTCAAGCCTGCCAAAGCATTGATCTTTTTCAGCAATATCCGCTACTGTCAACGTGAGAACATCACCTTTCGTGAAACGCTCTTCAGCCATAACCAACAGGATTAAAAGGTATTGATGAATATATTGTTTCTTCGCACCTGTTACGCCAGTTACTCTTGTGCTGCATAACGAATGAGGCGAGGTTGAAGAACATTCTTTAAAATCCAGGAATAGAAAAGATAGACCAGAGAGGCAGCCCAAACTCCAATGACCATACCCGCTAAAAGGTCGCCTGGATAGTGAACACCAACATAGGCACGGGACAAAGAGATCAGCAGGGCATACAGAATCATGATGCCCGTAAAGAGTTTTTCCACCATGACCCCTCGATGAAAAAAAATCCAGATCATTGACACAACGGCTGCGGAATTGGCCGCATGGGAAGAAGCAAACGAATAACTGCGGGGCTGATGCACAAGCAGACGGACATGTTCGAGGGCGAAGCAGGGACGGATACGCTGAACCAGAGGCTTGAGGACACTTGAAGTAACAAAATCTGAGAGGCCTAAAGAAAGAAGGGCAAGAAGAATGAGCAGAATGGCTGACTTCCCATCCCTGATAAAGACAAACAGAGCAACAAGAAAAAAAATATGAACAGAAAGATTGCTTTGTGTCAAAAAGACCATAAGATCATCGGCAGCAGGGTGAACCAGGCGAAGGTTCAGCAACCGGAACAGCCACACATCAGCCCGCTCAATCAACTCCATAATGTTGCCTACCTTCTGGCTACCCCTTTTTTATGTTTCCTGTCAGAAGAAGAGGCACTCACCAGGCTCAGGTTCGGCATATCAGCAGCCGTTGTTGTTTTATTGATGTAAAACTGCTGAGCAACACTGAAAATATTGAACATCAGATAGTAGAGGCCAAGGCCAGCAGGCATATTGTTGAAAAAGAGAAGCATCATGGCCGGGAACATATACATCATCACCTTCATCTGGTCATTCGTCTGCGTTGTCGGGGTAATTTTCTGCTGCAAATAAACGGTAACAGCCATGAGAATCGGGAAAACAGCGATATGGCTCCCGTACATCGGGATTGCGAAACCAAAATCAAAGACAGAATCGGGTACCGAAAGATCTTTCGCCCAGAGAAATCCATGCTGACGCAGTTGGATTGATGAACGGAACACATAGAACATGGCAAAGAGAAGGGGCATCTGAAGCACTACGGGCAAGCATCCACCAATCGGGTTCACTCCCGCCTCCTTGTAAATGCGCCCCAGTTCACTCTGTAACTTTGCTGGATTATCCTTGTACTTATCCTGCAACTCCTTCAATACTGGCTGAAGAGCTGACATTTTCTTCATTGACTTTGTTGATGCTATTGAAAGAGGGTAAGTCACCAGCTTGATAAGGAAAGCAAAAATTATAATAATAAGTCCATAATTACTTATAAACCCATTCATCCAGTTAAATACGGGAAGTATAATATACTCTGCAAATGGCCTGGTAAGCCAGTCCCACCCGAAGTCCATAACCTTTTCAAGACTAACGTTCTGTGCCTTGACCGTGTTGTAGTCGAGTGGACCAAGATAGATTTTGAATGAATCGTTGAGGACAGTCCCTGTTGAAGGAACGCCCATTTTCAGAGCCGCAACATAATTTTCAAACTCATTACCCGCCACCCTTTTACCATCAAGATAAATTCCGGCAGTATGGCCCTGCGGTATCAGGGCAACAACAAAATACTTGCTGTGCACAGCAACCCACTTCGCCTCACCTGACTGCTCTTCACGGTAGGGCTCATTCTCCTTGGTGGCATCAACCTTTACCTGACTACCGCCAAGAAATGCACTTGCCCAAGTACTTTGAGCCTCATCCTGCCGATTCTTTTCGGAATAGGCCACTCCTCCATCCCACTGCAACTGATACTCATTACCCGCAAGTTCGTTTGCGAATCCTGTCAACTTTACATCATAACCAACACTGTAACTATCGCCTCCAAAAACGTAGGTAATGTCGACCGCCTGCTGTGACGTAATAGCGAGATGATAATGAAGTAAATACCTCTCCTTGCCTGTAATGGTTCGAAGAGTATCAAGAGAAGGAGCACTGAAATAGAGGTCACGCGTATCTATTTTTTTGCCTTCCCGAGTAAGAAAAAGGAGTGAAAGAGCACCATTTTTTCCATTGCTGACCAGATCAAATGCTTTGCGATTTCCGTCCAGATGCTTTTTCAGCACCAGAGACTTCAGTGTCGCCCCCTTCGATGATAATGTTGCGCGAAAAAGATCATTTTCAACGGTAAAAAGTTGCTCTTTACCAGCCGAAGATGGCGCAAACATGCCAAAATTATCGACAACAGGTAAAGTGGAGAGTGCAGTGTTTTCCTGTCTCTTCTGCTCCACTATTTCTGTATATACAGCCTTTTCCTTCTGTAAAGGTTTATTGGCCGGAGTCATGAACTGAAGCCAGACCATCATGATCACAGCTATTATTGACAGGCCGATTACCGAATTTCTATCCATGACCACTCACGTTATTTTTTATCAGAAACATCATTTTTACGTAAAGGAACAGGATCAAACCCGCCTTTTGAAAATGGATTGCAGCGAAAAACCCGCCAGACCGTCAACCACAAAGCATAAAAAAAGTTATGACACCGAAAAGCCTCCAGTGCATAACTTGAGCATGTGGGGAAATATTTGCAGGATGGACCGATCAATGGAGAAATAAATGCGCGGTAGAATTTTATCAACACTATCGGTATACAATTAACAAACTGCCAGTGACTCATGCTATAACGGCTCCTTTGCCCAGTATAAACTTCTTCAGCCATAACCTAAAGCCAATCATAAGGATTCAGGCAGGCGGCAGGCTTGCCATCAATTCCCTGATCTCGTCTCTGAAGGCCCCCAAACCAGGAAAATTCTTTCGTCTACTCATATAAATAAACGCGATACAGAGCTTTCTACCTGTTTCACCATCCTTATCGTATCGTGCATCACACGCTAATGAGGACCTCTCAAGACGGTAAGCCTCCCTCATCATCCTTTTAACCTTGTTACGCCTGACTGCCGAAGAGATTTTTTTTTTCCCCGCAGTGAAGAGGAGCAGTGCCGGAACTCCATCATGCAAGCGGTTTTCGGATTTCAGGGAAGCATACACTATTCTTAAAAAATCACCCCTTGCACTTTTTCCACCACTGAACAGTAACGAAATAAGCTCCCTTTTCCTCAAAATCTCATGCTTACGCAAAGAGTGCTGATGTGCTTTATCCAAAACCAGAAAAAAAAATCCTTTATCGAACAACAAAACAATAATTACTGGCCAGCCGTACCCATATCGCAACTTACCGTCAGCGAATGACGCCCCTTTGCCCTCCTTGCAGAGAGAACCTTTCGTCCATTCTTGGTAGACATCCTCTGCCTGAAACCGTGCTTATTCCGTCTTTTTCTATTCCGGGGCTGATAGGTTCTTTTCATCGCTTATATACTCCAAACTTTATTTAAGATATATCAATATTCAAATTACATGGCCACCAATTTAAAACAATTGATTACCAATAACAAATACTACCAGATTCTTCATGCAACTTCAGCTTCACCCACAAGCACCGCTCTTGCCTTGAACAAAACAAGATGTGTGTGTGGTAAAAATAATTCTCCCACCATAGCGCCTCAATAATGTGGATAACTTGTTGATAAAATTATCAACAACCAATAAACATGAGAGATTTTGGCCTCCCGGAAAAGCAGAATAATGTTGACTACTTTTATTTATACACACCTTATATTATAATAAAATATAACTTTAGGATGTTGAAAACCTTATGTGTCAGTACTTGTGGATAGAAGCTTATTTTCATTACGGGAAATTATTTTTTATCCACTTAAAAAAACTAACTTGCCAACACAAAATGTTGATGGTGGTAACAATACCAACAATTATCCCGCGATTTTTATTTATTTATGGCAGAAGTTACGTCAGCAACAACTCAAAAACATGTGCCGACTCAGCCTGGTAAAAACAGCACAATGGAACAGCAGGTCTGGGAGGCGTGCCTGAATACTATCAGAGAAAAAATTAATCCTCTGGCTTATAAAACCTGGTTTTTTCCAATCAAGCCATTAAGTTTTTCTGGCAGTGAACTGACCATTGAAGTCCCAAGCCAATTTTTTTATGAGTGGATAGAAGAGAATTACTCCTCTTTTTTGAAACAGGCGCTTAAAGAGGTGATAGGGCCAGATGCCCGGTTGATGTACTCTATTGTGATGGATAAATCACAAGGGCAACCTGTTACCATAGAGTTACCACATCGTAATGCAATACATGGTGATTTTATTTCAGCAACAAGGGATTCTGATATCAAGATAAAAAATAGTGCTGATTTTGAGCGTAATCTTGCACGTTTTGAGACACATTTAAATATAAAATATACATTTGAAACATTGATCAGGGGAGATTGTAACTCACTGGCCTTTGCGGCAGCAAAAGCTGTAGCACAGAGTCCAGGACAGAATGCCTTTAATCCGCTGGTTATTTATGGTGGGGTTGGTCTTGGTAAAACACATATCATGCAGGCTGTTGGAAATAGTGTTCGTGAGAACAAACTCTCTGAAAGGGTATTGTATGTGTCAAGTGAAAAATTCGCCATTGACTTTGTAAATGCTATACAAAACGGTAAAATACAAGAATTTTCCTCCTTTTATCGATCAATTGATGTGCTTATTATTGATGATATACAGTTTTTTTCAGGCAAAGAAAAAACACAGGAAGAGATTTTTCATATTTTCAACACTTTACATCAATCAAACAAACAAATAATTCTCTCGGCTGACAGACCTATAAAAGATATTAAAGGTATTGAAGATCGGCTCACTTCCCGCTTTAACTGGGGTTTGTCGGCTGATATTCAGCCTCCTGATTATGAGACAAGAAAGGCTATTATTCTAAGTAAACTACAGCAGAGTGGAGTAAATCTTGATGATGTAGTTATAGAGTTTATTGCCACAAACATCACTGATAATGTAAGGGAACTTGAGGGATGTATTATCAAGTTACTGGCTGCACAATCTCTTGATAATAGAGAAATTGATCTGCAATTTACTAAATCAACCCTCAAAGATATTATCAGGCACACAGCAAAACAACTTACCCTTGATATCATTGAAAAAGCTGTTTGTTCTTATTTTTCAATAACATCCAATGACCTTAAAGGTAAATCAAAAAAGAAGGAGATCGCCACAGGACGTCAAATCGCCATGTATCTTTCGAAACTTCTTACAGACTCATCTTTAAAAACCATAGGCCTGCATTTTGGAGGAAGAGACCACTCAACAGTGATCCATGCTGTGAATACGGTTAGTAAAAAGGTTGATACTATTGGGGAAGATCGAAAAAAAATAGAGGAAATCAGAAAGAGAATAGAGATCCTCTCTATGTAAGGAATATCTCCTCTTTTTTTTAAGAGTTAGGGTATCAAGTTTTTTATGAGACTTAATAAATATCAGTATAAGTAGTTGATAATTAAAGTATTATTTATTATTGTTGATACTATGTTAAGTGAGTGTTGAATAAATCTTGATAAGTAATATGTTATCAAGAGTGAGATTATAAGGGATAAAGTAATCAACAAATAAAGAACAAGTTGAGTAGGGTAAAAAGATGGGTTATAAACATTTTTATTTACATGTAAATAAATGTTAACTTACTTATTCATAAACTTTTATGGCTTTTATATTGTAACTTATACAGATATCAACACAGACAATAACAACAACAATTTTATAATATATTAATTAGTTAATGTTGGAGCAGATGAAATTTACAACATCAATTCGTCAACTTCAGGATCCTGTCAACAAAGTTGCACAAGCTATTCCTGCAAAAACCATGGATCCACGCTTCGAAAATGTACACCTCTCGATAGCACCTGGTTGCCTCACCCTGTTTGGTACTGATGGTGAATTATCTATAACCTCAAAAAGTGATGTAGATACTGTTGATTCAGCAAATATTGGTATCAATGCAAGACTTCTTCAAGATTTTTTGAGAAGTATGTATGATACGTCAGTTGTTTTTACAATAGAACGTCAGGAGATCAGCGATCATGGTATTGTCCATATTTCTACTGATAAAGGTAAGTATAAGATAGCTTGCCTTTTTGAGAGCAAAATGGAGAAATACGAAAAAAATTATGATATTTCTCTTGAATTTCAGACCGCTGAATTTCTGGATCTTATTCAAAAGACAATTTTTGCTTGCAGTGTTGATGGTATGCGCCCTGCAATGATGGGTATACTTTTTGAGTTGGAAGGGAATACAATTACTGGTGTTTCTACAGATGGTCATCGTCTTGTACGGTGCAGAAAAAGTATTTCTATAGATATTCCTGAAAAACAAAAAATTGTGGTTCCAGCAAGAGTTTTATCTATCCTTCAAAAACTTTCACAATACGAATCAATTACAATGTTTCTTGATTCTGATCGTCGATTTGTTCGTTTTATTAGTGGTAATCTTATCCTTGATGCATCTCTTATTGTAGAACCTTATCCAAATTATGATGCTGTTATTCCTGTAGAACACAATAAGTATGCTATAATAGAACGTAGTTTAATCTATGATTCTGTTCGACGCGTTGGTAGATTTTCAAGTATAGGTGACATCAAGATGGTGATAGAGGGACAAATAATGAAATTATCTGCTGAGAATATTAATGATGGTGAAGCTGCTCAAGAAGAACTTCCTTGTATGTATAGTGGTGAGGATATAATTATTGGATTTAATTCAAAATTTATTGAAGCTGCTCTTGCACATCTGGACGATAAAGAGATTCGTATAGAATTGAAGAGCCCAACTACGGCTGTTATTTTTAAACCAAATTTAGAGATTGAAGATAATAGACTAATTATTCTTGTTATGCCAGTAAGAATAAATAATTGATACGCAGGAGTTTTTTTTATTGAAAGTCCAATATATACAATACCAGAATTTCAGAAACCACCAATTAGCGACATTTGAACCTTTTGAGGGTATAAACCTCATTTATGGTCCTAATGGGTCAGGAAAAACATCTCTACTTGAAGGTATTCATTATTGTGCAATGACGAGAGGTTTTGTCGGTACAAACGATAATGAATGCCTTTCTTTTACAAAAGATTATTTCCTTCTGCAAAGTAGTTTTATCAGTGAAATTGAAACATTGATAACTGTCAAAATAATATATAAAAAAGAAAAAGAAAAGCAGATTATTGTTAATAATTCTGAAATAAAGCCATTTTCGCGTCATATCGGACGTATTCCATGTATCACCTTTACTCCTTCTGAAATTACAATTGTTAATGGTACTCCAGGTGAAAGAAGGCGATTTATTGATAATGCAATCAGTCAGACCAACAGAAGATATCTTGATGATCTTCTTGCTTATCGACGAGCGCTTAACCAGCGTAATGCGCTTCTTTTACAATTACATGAGAATCAGAAGGCAGATATAGAGACGCTTCAACTCTGGAATCAAACTCTTTCAAATCTGGCTGCCTCAATTGTTCATACAAGAGTTCTTTTTATCACAACATTTATTCATCAATTTCAAGAAATATATGCCAGGTTATCAGTATATGAGTATCCTTTAATTTTGTATCGTTGTTCTCTTGGAAATATTACTTCCAATATTTCTCATAATACCTTATATGATCTTTTTCTTTTAAAATATAAAGAAAGTGAGAAAATCGACATATTGCGTTCACAAACATTAACAGGCCCTCACCGTGATGATCTTATTTTTTATCTTAATGATAAGGAAATAAAAAAATATGCATCTCAAGGTCAATTACGCACTTTTCTTATCGCTTTAAAGCTTGCTCAATATCGGTTTTTATATGATGCTATTGGAGAAAAACCTCTCTGCTTGCTTGATGATATTTTTAGTGAATTAGACTCATCAAGAGTAAATGATATTTTTGCTATTCTTGAAACATTTGGTCAAAGCGTTATTACTTCTACAGAAAGAAAAGGAATTAGTAAAATTACCTCTTTTCCTGTAGAATTTATTAAAAATATGGAAAGTTAGACTAATGGCCAGAAGTAGGGATCCAAAAATATTTTCAACTATTTTAGTTGAAATATGTCAGTTATTAGGAATGGAAGAGGCTCGTCAACAATACAAGACACTCCATATATGGAGCAGTGTTGTTGGGGAGGCTATTTCAGAAGCAACTATCCTTGAACGATTTAGTGGCGGACAGTTATTTATTCGAGTAAAAAATCCCACATGGAGAATGGAACTTAACTACCGAAAGCAGGATATTATCAATAAGCTCAACAAGATGCTCGAACAACCGTTGGTTAAGGAGATTATCTTTCGATAACAGAGTCGTAATAATGGATAATTACGACTCTGTTATATATTTTATAGAGGGCAACTTAACTGGTACATCTCAATCATTTTTTCCGCAAAAGCTTTTCCAAAAGCATGACATTTTTCATACTCAGGTTGATGAGGTTTGAATTTTACCATCAGATTTTGATCGAATACTTTCAGTTTAAGCATCGAAAAATTATTCTCTATCATTTTAGAAGCCTCTCCACTCCAACCGTATGAACCGAAAGCTGCTGCGAGTTTACCTTTGTCGCGTATAGGATTTATTGTTGCAAAGAGATTATATATTTGTGGTAAAATATTTTGGTTGATGGTTGGAGACCCCACAATAATACCTGTACAATGCGCAATCTTTTCTTCAAGGTTTATGGCGCTTATGCTTTCTATGTCGCAGATAGTCACTTTAAAGTCACAAACCTCCTGTAGCGCTTCAGAAATCTTTTCTGCCAAAATTGCTGTATTCTCATAAGCTGACACGTAAGCAATCAGTATATTTTTTTCGTTTGGAAGCGCAATAGCAGCTTTTGCATATTTTAGTGAGAGATCAACATATTTTTTCCACTGCGATCTCAGTATTGGACCATGTCCTGGACATATTGCCTTGATGTCAAGCGAACTGATTTTCTCAATTGCCTGCAACATGTATTTGCTGAATGGTTTTAGAATTGAGTCAAAGTAGTAGGTGAAGGAGTCATTAAAATCCCCGACCATATCATCATACATGCTTTCGTTGCAGAAATGTGATCCAAATGAGTCGCAGGTAAAGAGAATTCTATCCTCTTCAAGCCAGGTGTAGATGGTGTCGGGCCAGTGCAGGTTTGGTGCGTTGATAAAATGAAGAGTTTTGTTGCCCAGACTCAGTGTATCTCCTGATTTTACAACAAGTGACTCGAAGTCATGACCGGTCTGGTCACGAAGAAATTTTATGGCATTCCCGCTGCCGACTACAGTAGCTTTCGTCGCCACCGCGAGCAGATTCTTCATATTTCCTGAATGGTCAGGCTCTGTGTGGTCAACGACGATATATTCTATCTCAGCGGGATCGGTAACTTTCATTATTTTTGCAAGATACTCAGGCCAAAACTTTTCTTTTGTGGTTTCAATAATTGTTTTTTTTTCAGCATTGATAAAATAAGAGTTATAGGTGGTTCCATATTTTGTCTCCATGACAATGTCGAAGGTGATTAGGCCCGGATCAAGAACGCCAATCCAACTTACGTCATCTGTAACAGGAAGTACTTTGTTATCGATCATAAGAGTTTGTTATTTGAAGTGAATCTATCCGACTATAGCAACAATGGATATCTTTGTTAGTCAAACCCTGAACGGAATATCCGCTTGCGGCGGAGAATGACTTTGAGAGTTTAGAAAATATACGGTTCCTTTATGAATACATAGCAATTTGTTACAGAGTTCCCTCTGGTTCATTATCTACTCGAGTTGTCTCAGCATGTCGTATCTCTTTCTGCATCTCTATACCTTCAGGAGAAAACGGGAAAAGTGTATCAGATGAGAAAATAACACTGTAGTCCTGCGGTTTAAAAAATGGAAGAAATTTTTGACAATACTCATCCAGACGTTTTAGATAAAAATAGGTATTCTCATCAGGCGCCTCTTTTTTCCATTCTGAAGCAAGCCTCCCCTTATCCCAGGAGGATGTTACCCCACCACTTCCTGTTACATAATAGGTTATCTTGTCTCCTTTGGTGATGCGCATCTCTCTTTTTATGGCAATTTCATAAGTAATGGATTTTGATCTTTTTCCAGACTTGACATCTTCCTGATATTGTTCAAGTGAACTTTTCATGCTTTCAGTTCTGGAAAAATCTGTCACATCCATTTCGTGGTTCAATATCTTGTTTTTGAATTCTGTAAAGAGATTGTGGAGTCCTGAGATATCCTCCGTCAAGAGCATTTCAAATCCTCTCCGGACAAACTCTCTTCCAAACTTTTCTCCACTTCTGCTCGTCAGAGAAGAGCCCTTCAGCGTCATTATACCATCATAACTGAGAAGCGCATAATTTTTTTTCATGTAGGAGATCATTTTTTTAAAACGGCCATCATAGCCAATATTGATCCCTTCTGGCATCAACGCTGAAACTTCAGCGACCAGTTTCTTTTCATTCTCCTCTGTTGTGATATCCAGTGGAGGAATAAAGAGGAGACCATCAGTATCCACTTCAATGATTTTGCATCCTCTTGACTCAAACTCACTGATCATTTTTTTTGCAAGAGCCTGACCTATTGTGGTTACTTTATCTGCCTCATTAAAATCATTAAATATTCCCCCATTATATCCAAGATATCCATACATGGCGTTAATAAGAATCTTGAATGAACCTTGCATGGCATCGAAATTATTGGCGAGAGATATATTGTGGCATTCTCTCTCTTTGTATGATCTCTTTTTTGCTTTTAGACGCAGCTCTTTAAGATCTTTCAACACTCCCGGGAATACTTTTAATTCGTCACTTTTAGGACATATATCGTATGAAAGCATAATTGAAGGGTAGAGTGACTCTACATCTGCATAGACAATTGGGCCAAGAACTCCTTTCAAGAACACATCAGTATAACCTCCTGAACTCTGCTGACCTGAAGAAGGTTTTGGGATTGAATGTTTTAATCGAAGATATTCTCTGACTAAAAGAACCTCAATTTTTGCTGCAACCCCTATACGAGCTGTCATAGAGTAGGTATAGGGCAGCATTTGTGTCAGGTAGAAATTACTGCCGGAAAGTAGTGTGGCTAGGGCTCCAGTTTCGCGGACATCATCAAGTGCATAGGCAAGAAGCTTTTCGTGATTTTTTTCCCAAAGCGACGCTATATCATTATAATCAATATAAGTACGATTAGATGATGCAAATCCGAAATGTTTAGCAACTGATTTAAGTCCATAACTTTGCATTGATCGTTTTGATATATCATAGCTTTGGACAAGAAAAAGGGTGTCAATGACATGTCTTCCTGGAATATCATAATATTGGTACTCAATAGTTCTTTCTGCAAACCGAATACTTGCCGGGTATGTTTTTGGCAATTTTTCATTTCGTCCTATTGAAAACGAAATTCCATGCCTTTCGCATCTGCGCTGGAGATATGGAAGATCAAAATTGAATATATTGTGTCCCTCTATTACATCAGGGTCCTTTGCATTAATCACAGAAATTAATTTTTCAAGCAGTCTTTTCTCACCCTGCATTTTAGCGTCAAGCACTGACTCCCACCCTCTATTATCGCTTAACGAGACGATTATTATTTCATCTTCCCCTAATCCATTTCTTTTTCTTCCGGGATTATAATTGGTCTCAATATCGACCTGCATTCGGTAAAGATCATCAAAAATCATTCCTTTAAAGAGCGTTTTACCACTTTGTAGCAGGTATTGTGTTACAGCATCACCTTTGCTGTAAATAAATGAGTTGTTCTCGTAAGGATATTTTATATCTATGGTTTCTGCAGGGGCCCCATATCTTTTTTTATTAACGTAATCAATTGCATTTTTTTGATTACGCCAACTTTTGAAGATAACCAGAGATTGATAATAGTTTACCCCTTCAAGCTTGACAAGCCAGAACTTTTCTTTTTCGTCAGGCACAAAGCCATCAAGCAGTGACCCGTCTGAGACAAAAAAAAATGGGTAAAATAGTTCATCGTGGCTTTTAACCATACCATCTTTACGATTAAATACCCTGATATGCGTATCTGAAAGTTGATATGCTCCAACGATGCACTCCTCTTTATCCTTGCCAAATAAAAGGTCATTATTGGCAATGTCATTAATAAAGTTATCCATTATTGTTCTTTGTAATTGGGTGGAGGGCTCAGTGAACAATATACGTTTCACGTGAAACTTTTGATATGATTTTATCGACCAAGATGTATCATAAGGATTGATATATCTGATGGTGATACGCCCAGTATCCTTGACGCCTGGCCTATTGTGTCAGGTTTATGCTTTTTAAGTTTTTCCTTTCCTTCATTTGAAAGACCTGATACGCTGTCGTAATTGAATTGTGCAGGAATCTGATGCGCCTCAAGACGCAGTATCCTTTCAGCCATCTGGAGGTCTCGTTTCAGATAGCCTTCATATTTCATGTCAATCTCAACTTGCTCATAAACCAACTGGTCATCGCTGATTGATCGTACGGCATCCGATAATGAAATTGACGACTTCATTAATGTTGTCAAATGTACCTGTGGTCTTTTGATGAGGCTGGATGCTCTTTGGGATCTATCTACAGCGGGGAACCCTAAGGTTGTCAGAAAGGTGTTACTTTCATCCTCTTGTAATTTTGTGTTCTCCAGAAGTTGTTTAAGAACTCCAATCTTTTCTATTTTATCTCTGCATCTGTCCATCGTTATCTTGTTTACAAGTCCAGTTATGTAGCCAAAATGCTGAAGGCGGATGTCAGCATTGTCATGACGGAGTATAAGACGGTGTTCCGCTGATGAGGTGAACATTCTATATGGCTCAGTTGTCTCTTTGGTTATAAGGTCATCAATGAGTACCCCGATGTAGGCATCAGAGCGTTTCAGAATAAGGGGGGGGCGTCCTTGTAGTTTCAGTGATGCATTGATGCCAGCCATAAGCCCTTGCGCTGCTGCCTCCTCATATCCTGAAGTGCCATTGATTTGACCCGCAAAATAGATATTTGAGATCAATTTTGTTTCCAGAGTGCGTTTAATTTGATGCGGGAAAAAGTAATCGTACTCTATTGCATAACCCGGACGGATCATTTTGGCATTGCATAGTCCGGGTATTGAACGTAGCCCTTCCAGTTGAATATCTTCAGGGAGTGATGTCGAGAAGCCATTAACATACATTTCATTGGTGTCAAACCCTTCCGGTTCTAAAAATATGTGATGGCTATGCTTTTCAGGGAAACGACAGATTTTATCTTCAATTGATGGACAATATCTTGGCCCAACTCCCCGAATTTTTCCTGTAATAAGTGGGGATCGGTCAAATCCTCTTTTTAAAATCTCATGAGTCGCCACCGTCGTTTTTGTAGCAAAGCAGCTTATCTGAGGTCGCTTGTGGTGTGGTGTTTCAAAAGAAAATGTTACAGGCCCATCATCCCCATACTGTTCTTCCGTCATCGCATAGTCAACACTACGCTTGTCGATGCGGGGTGGTGTGCCTGTTTTTAATCTCCCTGCCATGAATCCGAAAGTCATGAGGTTTTCAGTAAGACCATAAACAGGTGGCTCTGCAATAGTTCTTCCTCCTGCATAGTGCGCCATGCCGATATGTATCAGGCCATTTAAAAAAGTTCCACAGGTTAATATTGCCGAACATCCATTTATGATTCTTCCTGAAGCGAGAACAACCCCTGAGAATGAGTCTGAGGAGCATCTGATGCCTGTTACTGTATCCTGAAGCAGGTCAATATTAACTTCCCTTTCAATAACCTGACGCATATATAGGGAATACAGGGTGCGGTCCGCCTGGGCTCTTGGAGAGTGCATTGCAGGGCCCTTGCTTCTGTTCAACATTCTGAATTGTATCCCCGTGGCATCAATCGCTTTCGCCATTTCACCACCAAGAGCATCTATCTCTCTGGTAATCTGCCCCTTTGCTACTCCCCCGATAGCCGGGTTGCATGACATTCTGGCAATTGTCGTCAAGTCTGAAGAGATCAGCAGGCAACAGGAACCCATTCGTGCAGCAGCGAGCGCTGCTTCACATCCTGCATGGCCAGCTCCTGCAATTATAATATCATACATTTGCAAATAATTGTTTCACGTGAAACAATAACTAAATAATTACTCTACACAGACACAAGATAAAAATAATTGACCGTTTTCTGTCTTTAATTTCAATGCGAGCTGATTCTTCATTGCTGCGGGCGGACGGCTTGGTGTGGTGTATAAACAGCGTCTTATATATTAATCTTGCAATAATGATATGAATTCCTTAAACTATAAAGTTATAGAGTTAATGGCTGGATGTGGTGCTTAAGGAGTTACAGCATCGGATTATCTGTGTACATATATGATGAGAAGAAGGCAATTTATTGTGACAGGTGCCGTTAGCTCGGCATGTTTTTTGTCCATGAGCCCGTTGAACCTTTTTGGTGCCTGGAGCGCAAAAGATTTTCAGCAGTGCCCTATTGAACAGGCTTTTATGGCAGCATTGGGGACGAGTGCGCCTGTCAACTCGGACCAGATAACCATTGTCGCGCCCCCTGCAGCCGAAGACAGCTCATTGGTGCCTGTTCAAGTCATCTCTTCATTAAAGAGCGAGGCACTTTATCTGTTTGCTGAAAAAAATGTTACCCCTTTGATTTTCAAGTGCACACTGCAGGGGAATGTGATTCCCTGGTTTTCTCTCAATATTAAGATGAAAGAGAGTTCTGCGCTATATGCTGTTGTGAGAAGCGGTGGTACATATTTTATGACTTCAGTGCATGTTGAGATAGTGGCCCAGGCCTGTTGAATCTCTGAAATGTTGCATTTCTCGCAAGTTTACCAGACTTGTTCTGAAAAAGATACCTCGCTTATTGCAGCGTGGAGTTTCATTAAAAATCTATGTAAGTTGCAATGATCAGCAGTATAAAAGTTCTCGCCATGGAAGAGTCTGGTATTGTCCGGCTTAAGATCATTATTCCCCATCAAAATGAATCTGGCACAAGAAAAGATGAGCAGGGGGTTGTTATTCCGGCTTACTTTGTCAGGGAGGGTTCGGTAACACTCAATGGAGCCCCTCTTCTGGATATTGAACTTGGACCTTCTGTTTCCAAAGATCCGTTTCTGCAGTTTCGTTTTCCCGGTAAAAAGGGTGATGCCCTGAAGGTTGCATTTCTCGATAACCAAAATGCCCTGTTTTCTGCGGAGGCTGTTGTTCTATAGCATCAACACATAGTATATAAGTGTTTGTTGGCTGGTAGAGTAGTATCATTTTTTTAACTAACATATGTGGAGGTATACGTTATGGCGGTAAAACCAGAAATAGGGCTTACGGCTTCTGCTCTCATGATTGCGGTGATTGTTGCCGGGAGCAGTGCTTTACCCGCAGATTGCCTTGCAAGTGCCAATTCAGCCAGGAAGTTCTCTGCACGACAGTCGGATTCCAGTCCCCGAGGGCAAATTCTTGCACTTTCCTGTGCATCATGCCATGGTACAGATGGAAAGAGCGTAAGTGTGATACCCACGATTAATGGTCGGAGCGTCGAATATATTGAAACAGCATTGAAAGGATACAAGTCAGGCGATCGCCCCTCAACAGTTATGGCTCGTCATGCAAAGGGGTATACCGACGAAGAACTACGGCTGATCGCGGAGTATTTTGGAACGATCTCGACAACAAACAAATAAGCAGGAGAATAGATCATGAGTAATACACTTTCACGCAGAGATTTCAGTAAGCTTCTTCTTTCGGGTGTTGCGGGATCGGCGCTTGGTCTTTTTGGCACTTCGACGAATGCGTTTGCCTCTACGAAAAGGGTTGTAATTATAGGGGGTGGTTTTGGGGGTGCTACAGCGGCCAAATATTTGAGAAAACTGGACCCATCTATCCAGGTTACACTTGTTGAGCCAAAGGCGGTTTTTTATACCTGTCCATTAAGCAACTGGGTGCTGGGCGGCCTGAAAACCATGGATGATATTGCTCATACTTATGCGGCACTCAAAAGTAAGTATCAGGTCAATATTGTTCCAGATGTTGTTACAGGCATTGATGTGGTAAAAAACATGGTCAAACTGAAAAACGGTAAAACGCTGGGTTACGATCGATTGATTGTTGCGCCTGGTATTGATTTCAAATACGATTCCATTGAGGGTTACAGTGAAAATGTTGCCAACACTCAAATGCCTCATGCCTGGCAGGCTGGTTCACAGACAATTCTGCTGCACAAACAACTGCTTGACATGAAGAATGGAGGCAAGGTGTTTATCTGTGCGCCGGCAAATCCTTTCAGGTGTCCGCCCGGACCGTATGAACGGGCCAGTCTGATTGCCGCTTACCTTAAGGCCGCAAAGCCGCAATCGAAGGTTATTATTTTCGATGCAAAGGATAAGTTCTCCAAACAGGGATTGTTCAAGAAGGGATGGGATCGGCTTTACCCTGGCATGATTGAGTGGCGTTCTGTCGCCCTTGGTGGAAAGGTTCTTAAGGTTGATGCCGGAGCCATGACGATTACCACCGAATTGGGTGTTGAAAAAGGAGATGTTATCAACATCATACCTCCACAGAAAGCGGGTAAAATAGCCTTTGATGCTGCTCTTACCGATGCAACAGGATGGTGCCCGATTAATCCTGTCTCCTTTGAGTCAACCCTTCACCCAGGAATTCACGTGATCGGTGACGCCTCTATTGCTGGAGCGATGCCGAAATCAGGATTTGCTGCGAGCAGTCAGGGTAAAGTTGCCGCTGCCGCGATTGTTCGACTATTTCAGGGCAAGGTTCCTGCCGCTCCTTCGCTGGTCAATACCTGCTACAGCCTTCTTGCATCGAACTATGGAGTTTCAGTTGCAGGAGTGTACAAGCTTGCTGTTGATGGTATTATTGAAATCAAGGGTGCCGGTGGTTTGACTCCATTGGATGCTGATGACAACCAACTTAATCAGGAAGCAATGTTTGCTCAGGGTTGGTACCAGAATATCTGTCAGGATATCTGGGGATAATGTGTTGACTCACGCAATTTAAGCGCAAAAAGCACTGCGTGATGCCGTGCTTTTTGCGCTATCCTGCCATAATTCTCGTCGTTTACTGCCCTGTGCAGATTGTTAGCTAATCAATACCTCATTTTATATATTGGCACAACTATTTCTTTCGAGTGTAACGAGATGCCATAAATGAAAAATAAACGTTTCAACCTTCTCCTTATTATTGTTGTCACTCTTGTGTCATTGTGGTCGTTGTGGCCAACATGGCGCGACTACTCACTGTCCAAACAGATCAATGGTTTTGGGTCGGCACAGGACAGTTTGAAGTATGCACTGAGTCACCGCGAAGAGATTGAGGAGGCTCGTAAAAAGAGTCTGAAGCTCGGTCTCGATTTGAGAGGGGGGATGCATTTGGTCATGGAGGTCGATCAGGTTGATCTGTTTGAACAGAAAGCATGGAATAAGGATCCAAAGTTTATCGCTATCATGCAAGCGGTGAGGGCAAGTGCCGCCAGGAGTGATGCACGGATTATTGACCTGCTACTCGCTGAATTCAAAAAAGACAATATTCGTCTGAGCCGATATTTTTATGATATCCGCAACAGCGATCAGGAGATCGTTTCAAAATTGGAGAAGGAGTCTGTTGATGCCCTGAGTCGTGCAAAGGAGATTATCCGAAATCGTATCGATCAGTATGGTGTTGCGGAACCGGTCATTACGACACAGGGAAGCAGGAAAATTATTATTGAGCTTCCCGGTGTTTCCGACGAAAACCGTGTGAGAAATCTGTTGAAAGGCACTGCCAAGCTTGAGTTCAGGCTTCTTCGTGAACCTGAAGTGATGGTAAGGACACTTGACAGAATCAACTCTTTCCTTGTACAGAACAGTACTGTTCCAAAAGTGTCTCCTGTGCCGGATTCATCATCAGTTGCTGCAGCCTCTTTGCCTGGGTCAGAAAAAGTGGCCCAGGCAGGCATGTCGACAGCCTCCAACCCACTCTATGATGTGGTGGGTCTTTCCCAGAACGGTACTGCCTATACTTCAGAACGGACAAGGGAGTATGTTTTGTCTTTGCTGCGGCGCAGCGATATACAGGCGCTGCTGCCAATGGACAGTGAACTGCTTTTTGCGGCCAAGCCTGATATTGGCAAGGGCGGGGAAAAGCTTTACACCATCTACCTTGTCAAAAAGGGCCCGGAACTGACAGGGGGTGTCATTACAGAGGCAAAGGCGACCTTTGGTTCTCAGGGGGTGCAGCCAGAGGTCTTGATGTCAATGAACACTGAAGGAACGTCGAAATGGGCTCGAATTACCGGCGCCAATATTGGTAAGCGCATTGCTATTGTTCTTGATGGGGTTGTCTACAGTGCTCCTGTTGTACAGTCAAAAATTCCCAATGGTAATTCAGTGATCAATGGTATTGAAAGCCTTGAAGAGGCGAAAGATCTTGAAATTGTGCTCAAAGCAGGTGCGCTTCCTGCCCCTGTCAGAATTACTGAGGAACGGAGCGTCGGTCCATCACTTGGCGCTGATTATATTCGTGCTGGCATACAGTCACTCGCCTGGGCTTTTTTTGCTGTATCTGTCTTTATGCTTGTCTATTACAAAAAAGCGGGTATTGCTGCCAATATAGCGCTTGTTCTCAATATCCTGATTGTCCTTTCGGTACTTGCTGGCTTCAACGCATCCCTTTCGTTGCCAGGTATTGCCGGTATCGTGCTTACCATTGGTATGGCGGTTGATGCCAATGTGCTGATCTATGAGAGGATACGCGAAGAGCTTGCAGAGGGAAAGGGAGTGCTTGCTGCGGTCACACAGGGTTATGATCGAGCCTTTTCATCAATTCTTGATTCGCATGTTACAACCTTGTCAGCAGCTTTTCTGCTCTATACTTATGGTATCGGTCCTATTCAGGGATTTGCCGTAACGTTGATGATTGGAACATCGGCAAGCTTGTTTACGGCAATTGTGGTGACCAGGGAGATCTTCCATCTGCTTCTCGCCAAAAATCTTATGACAGAAAAAAGTTTCGGTTAATATTTCAAGACGTTTGAATCAATGAGGATCTTTCAGAGGACCAGTTTCAACTTTATCAAGCATCGCAAAATTGCTTACGGTTTTTCTATCATTCTGCTTGTTGCCGGTATGCTGTCGCTCGCGATAAAAGGGCTGAATTATGGCATTGATTTCAGGGGCGGTTCAGAGGTTGTGATACGGTTTGAGAAAAATGCAGATGTCGGGCAGATTCGTTCAGTTCTTGATGCTGCCGGTGTTTCTGGTACCCTGAAGCAGTACGGAATGGATCGTTCATTTCTGTTCAGCACCGTTTTTCAGGGAGATACCGGGCAACTCAAGTCACTGGTGTCCAACGCTCTCCATGAACGAATCAAGGGGAATCCTCACGAGATTGTCCGCATTGATGCTGTCGGTCCAAGCATAGCCTCTGACCTTAAATGGTCGGCCATCAAGGCACTTCTGGCTTCGCTTCTTGCGATTCTTCTTTATGTAGGAATAAGGTTTGAAATCAAATTTGCAACAACCGGTGTGATTGCCATTTTTCACGATATTCTCACTGTTCTTGGCTTATTCAGTATACTTGGTGGGCTGTTTTCTTTTATGCCGCTTGAGATGGATCAGAGCATTATAGCGGCCTTTCTGACGATAGCAGGTTACTCAATTACCGATACTGTAGTGGTTTATGATCGTATCAGGGAAAGAATACGGGGTCAGAAACCATCTGAATACGAAAGGATTTTTAATGAGAGTATGAACCAGACGCTCAGTCGGACAATCATAACTTCAGGAACGGTTCTGCTCTCTGTTTTTGTCCTTTTTATTTTTGCTGGCCCTGCTATCAGGGGCTTTGCCTTTGCAGTTTTTGCCGGAATTATCATTGGCACCTACTCATCGATCTTTGTTGCAGCTCCTCTTGTCTATGACTGGCTTCATCTGACGAAAAGTTCTGTTCGCCTGAGAGGGAGTAAAACCGCCTGAGTATTTTCTGGTATAATACAGAGGTAAAAATAGACCGATATATTGCTCCTGTGAGATGAACGCAGCATTACAACCTAATATTGACAAGACATGTTATGAAACCTGTGAAAAAAATAGTAAGGAATACGCTGTACCTGTGCCTTGCCTGTTCGTTTGTTCCCCAGACATTCGCGATTGCGGAGGTTGTCGATCGGATTGTTGCTGTTGTTGGTAATGAGGCTATTTTTCAATCAGAAATCGATAACCGTGCGCTCATGGTACGCTTGCAGTACCCCGATATGGCAAAAGATAACGCGTTGCCTCATTCCATTCTTGATGGATTGATCGATCAGAAAATTATCCTTGCCAAAGCGAAAATAGATAGTGTCAGTATTGACCTCAATTCGCTTGATGCTATGGTAAAAGAGCGCTTCCAGCAGATCAGCTCAAGGTTTGTTTCAACCAGTGAAATGGAGAGTCGTCTCGGAAAGTCTTCTGCGGCCATTCGCGATGACATCCGTGAGGAGTTGCGTAATCAGCAGTTGATAGAGACGCTTCGCAAGAAAAAATCAGCCGGAGTGACGGTTACCTATGAAGAGGTGCTGGCATTTTATAAACAGAACCAGGCACAGATTCCCCCTGTCCAGGAGGGAGTGTCTGTATCGCAAATCATCAAATACCCTTCAATTTCAGCGGAAAGTCGTGCACGTTCACTTGCAAGGATAAAGGAGATTCGCTCAGAACTTAAGAGTGGAGCTGATTTTGCCACTCTTGCTGAGAAGTACTCCGAAGATCCCGGTTCTGCCAAGTTGGGGGGAGATCTCGGAGTTGCCAGGAAAGGACAATTTATCCCCGCTTTTGAACAAGCGGCTTATGCTCTTAAAGAGGGTGAAGTATCAGATTTTGTTGAGACCCGCTATGGTTATCATCTGATACAGTTGCTGAGCAAGGAGGAAAATTCTATTCATGTCCGTCATATTCTTGTGGGGCTTGATCGGACAAAAGGAGACTTTTCAGAAGCAATTCAGCAGCTTGGGGAGATACATGCCAGCGTAACGAGTGGCAAGGAGACGTTTGCTGATATGGCAAAAAAATATTCTGATGACCCTGCGTCGGCGGCGCTTGGCGGTACACTTATTATCGCTGGTTCATCCACGTCAACCCTCGTGCCTTCGACACTTCTTCCACAGTTCCAAAAGGTTATCGCTACTCTCAAGAGTCCTGGCGACATAAGTGAGCCAGAGAAGATAGAGCCAGCACAGGGAGAGCCATTCTATGCAATATTCAAGCTCAACGAACGTATTGCTGCTCATACGCTTGATCCAGATAAAGACTATGCTTCCCTTGAGGAGCTGGCGCTTGAGAACAAAAATCGCCAGTTTTTCAATCAATGGGTGCAACAGCTCCGCAAAGAGGTTTATGTCCGCCTCTCAGACATCTAGGCGGCGGACGTATCGGGCATTTTTCTCGATAAAGTCCCGTCGTGGTTCAACCTTGTCGCCCATCAGCGTGGAGAAGACCTGATCAGCTTCCATGGCGTTTTCCACGTTGACCAGCAGGAGTGAGCGGTGGGCAGGATCCATGGTGGTGCTCCAGAGCTGTTCAGGGTTCATCTCTCCAAGACCCTTGTATCGCTGAATGTGGATGTTGGCCTTTCCCTTCTGCATCTTTCTCATGCCTTCCGAAATACTGTTGCGCTCATCGTCATCCCAGGCATACTGCTGATCCTTGCCTGACTTGACGAGGTAAAGTGGCGGCTGGGCGATAAAGACCCTGCCAGCCTCAATCAGCGCACGCATGTGGCGGAAGAAAAAGGTCAAGAGCAGCGTTCTGATGTGCGCCCCGTCAACATCAGCATCAGTCATGATGATAATTTTGCCATAACGCAGTTTTTCTACGGAAAATTCATCCTCACCAAAGCTTGTGCCAAGTGCGAGAATAATAGTTTTGATCTCCTCATTCTCAAGCATCTTGTGCAGCCGCGCCTTTTCCACATTGAGAATTTTACCCTTCAGCGGCAGAATGGCCTGAAAACTACGGTCGCGTCCCTGTTTGGCGCTGCCGCCTGCCGAATCACCCTCAACGATATAGAGTTCACAATGTTCCGGGTCATTGATGGAGCAGTCAGCAAGTTTTCCCGGCAGGCCCGAACTCTCAAGTACTGACTTTCTACGGGTAAGCTCCTTGGCCTTCCGGGCGGCCTCTCTCGACATGGCGGCGCCCTTCACCTTTTCAATGATCATCTTGAGCACACTTGGATTGCTTTCGGCAAACTCGGCGAGCTGCTCATTGACCACGGTTTCAACAGTACTCTGGGTTTCCGAGTTGCCAAGCTTCGTTTTGGTCTGACCCTCAAACTGTGGTTCAGCAACCTTGACCGAGATGACCGCCGTCAGCCCCTCCTTGAAATCATCACCGGTAAGGGCAAGTTTCAGGTTTTTGAGCAGATCATTTTTCTGCGCATAGGCGTTGAGTGTTCTGGTCAGGGCCTTGCGAAATCCGGTAACGTGGGTGCCCCCCTCATGGGTATTGATGTTGTTGACATAGCTGAAGACATTTTCCTGATAGGAGTCATTGTACTGAAGCGCTATTTCAACAATGGTGGTATCCCGTTCGCCGTAGAGGTAGATCGGCTCTTTCAGCAGGTTGATGCGGTTCTGATCGGTAAAGAGAACAAACTCCTTGATCCCCCCTTCGTAGTGAAAAACCTCCTGGAAGCCGTCAGTATCCTGAACCGTAATGCTCAGCTCCTTGTTGAGGAACGCAAGCTCACGCATACGATCGACAATAATATCCTTGCGGAACTCGGTTGTCTTGAAGATAAGATGGTCGGGCATGAAGGTTGTCTTTGTGCCGCGCTGGTCTGAAGGGCCAATCGGCTTCACATCACCCTTGGGAACCCCACGTTCAAAACGCTGAAAATAGACCTGGCCATCGCGGTAGACCTCAACTTCGCACCACTCCGACAGTGCATTGACCACCGATGCGCCAACGCCGTGCAGACCACCGGAGACCTTGTAGGCACCCTTGTCGAACTTGCCGCCAGCACCGATAACCGTCATGACCAGCTCAAGCGCTGATTTCTGCTTTTCAGGGTGAATATCCACAGGAATACCGCGTCCATGGTCAATCACCGTTACCGAACCATCGGGATTCAGTGAGACAAAAATATAGTCGTTATATCCGCCAAGTGTTTCATCAATAGAGTTATCGACAATTTCGTAGACCAAGTGGTGAAGACCCCGACTGTGAATATCACCAATATACATCGCAGGTCGCATACGAACATGCTCAATGCCGTCAAGCACCTGGATATTGGTTGCGCCGTAACTTGTTTCTGTTGAAGGGGGCAAAGAGGTAAGGATATCGTCTTCCTGCATAATGATCAGTTGTATACTTGTGATATGAAACCTGGTGTGCAAGATAATAAAAATGCCGGTATTATACTTGTTCTTCTGTCATTCAGGAGCTTGCCCAGAAGGCATCTTTGAAATGTTCAACGGTGAAGGCACTAATCCTGTTTCCATCCATATTCTTGATCAGAATGGCTATGACATCGAATCGGCAGTCAGTTTCGATGTTGTCAGTTACGGTGAGGTAAGCTTGTGCCGCTTTGACGATCTCCCGCTGTTTTTGTGGTGTTACAGCTTCTGCAGGGTGCCCTTTCGTAGAGGAGAATCGGGTTTTGACCTCAACAAAGCAGAGTGTTTTATGGTGCAGGGCAATGATATCAATCTCATTCCGGTGAAACCGATAATTGCGTCTCATGATGTTATATCCTTTGCTGCCGAGGTAGTCTGCGGCAATCTGCTCCCCCTCCGGTCCGAGCAGGTACGGGTCGTAGGCAATTTTCATGGCTTTTCGCCCAGTTGGCGAAGCTTGAAACTCAGACGGTGAATCGGGCACCGTCCGTACGTCCTGATTGCTGCAACGTGTGCCCTGGTGGCGTAGCCTGCATGGCGTTCAAAGCCGTAGTGCGGGTATTGCGCCCCGTATGCCACCATCAGCTCGTCCCGGTGTGTTTTGGCCAGTACTGATGCTGCCGCAATCGAAAAGACCTTTGCGTCGCCCTTCACAATGGTTTCAAAAGGAATGGGCAGGTTGCTTTTGAACCTGTTGCCATCCACAAGAAGGAGTTGTGGCGTTGTTGAGATCCCATCAACAGCCTTGTTCATGGCAAGCATGGTTGCCTGAAGGATGTTGATGGTGTCGATGGTGTCGTGCTCAACAGCAGCGATAGCCCAGCTTATGGCAGCTTTTCGGATTGCAGGGGCAAGAAGGTTTCTCTCGTTCGCAGTGAGTTTTTTGGAATCATCCAGCATCTCAAGCAGTGTCCCTTCAGGCTTGAACCAGCGCGGGAAGAGCACTGCCGCCGCTATCACCGGTCCGGCAAGAGGGCCCCGGCCAGCCTCGTCAATGCCGCAGATCAACCCGGTATGCTGCCACAGGGGCCATTCGTAGTCGGTGTTCATGGGTGTGGAGTGCTATTGTTACTTTTTTCCATCAAGAATATCAGAGAGAAGGTATTTGCTATTTTACTTCTGAATTTCTTTTATTTGTTGCATGCCATGGTAGTATACCGCATTTATGGTATGCAAAATACCCTTAAATGGTGATTTACAATGTGCGCACTTTTGGTGATGTTGACTATCGATGGTAACAGATCACCATAGTTATTCTTCACTTTACAGGCGACATTTATGGCAAACTCAATTTCAGTATGGTATTCGGTCATCCTTCAGTGGGCTCAGGTTTCAACGGAGTCGGTACGTATAAACTATCCAGACCCGAAAAAGCTGCGATCCGATCGTACTGGTATCAAAGTACCTGTTTTATCCCCTGAAGATGAAATTATCAGCCAAATGTCAAAAGAGTATCCCTCGCTGTTCATGACATAGACAATAGCGCCCGGTTCAGAAAGTGTACCATCGGGCTGACTGCCCTGAAAACATGGGACAGCTCGTCCACAAATCCCGGGTCAGTGACCTCATGGTCAGCGAAAAACCGTTGGGTGTAATACCCTTTGAACTTCAGGTACTCCACTGCTGGATTGCTGCTCTCATATCCTTTCGGAGGCCTGATCAATTTACCTGAAGGGAGCGCTCCTGCCGGAAACTGTGCAGTGAATGCCTTGTCGGCCAGAATGGCCTGCCACTCTCCGAAATGGTCATCAATCTCCCTCCTTGTCTGCTCCAGAACGACTGCTTCGGGCATGTAGATACCCCCTCCGGCAAACGAACCCTCCGGTTCGAGATGGAGGTAATAGCCGCCCCAAGGGCTTTTTCTACCACCTTTGTTGATAAAGGCAAAGAAGTTTGTCTTGTAGGGCGACTTCTCTTTTGAAAACCGGATATCGCGGTTGATGCGCATGATGCAGCTCTTTGGATCAATATGCGATGTGGCAATATCTCCGTCAAACCCGGAAATTCCCGCAAGAAGCTGCACCACAGTCTCAAGCATCTCACCATAAGCATGCTGATATTCAGGTTTGTGTTCTCCGAACCAGCCCCGGTTATTATTGGCTTTCAGGTCACGAAGAAAGGCAAGGGTTGCATCGGTAAGCATGGGACGCATAGTTTGCGTTATGAAAAAGATATTATTCGGAGAAGTTACGCAGTATTTCTGTCTTTTGAAAGAGGGTTGTCCTGAACAGGCGACTCTGTTGAGGGGATGAGGCTGGTGAGAAGGTCCATAAAAAGCCAGCTTATGGATGTATTGTACTCTATTTTATGCGTATCTGCCCTTGCATCGTATTTCAGGAAAAGCTATTACCCTGAGATCAACGGCATTTTTATTTTCGTTTTGTACGTATCAGGCTTCCGGGCGAGCAATGAAACTGATTGCTGAACACCCTGCTAAAGTGTTTCACGTGTGAGTAGTACAGTCGTGTTGCAATCGCCTTCAACGAGAGGTCGGTACCGAGAATAGCCCCATGAGCCTCATTGAGCCCCAGTTCATTAATAGAGAGGTAGGTAGATTTACCATACCTCTTTTTGAATTCAAGCCCAGGCATTTGTGCTGGCATATTGTACTTCATCGCCAGTTCATGAAGCATAGGGAGCTTTCCCTCAGGCAGGAGCGGTTTTTCATGAATATCATTCAGCACCTCCTCTATGCTTTTTTGTACCTGCCTATTTGACGTTATTTGTCAACTGAATTTACTTTGATGACTAAATATGAGCTGCTCAACAGGTTGCTACATCCGGTATGATGGTACCTTGAGTGTAAAATAGCGCAGCACGGCATCTCTGAAGATGCCCGGCGGATGGTATCGGCGTTTGTAAATCGTGCGGTTGGGACTCTGGTCTTTGGTGTTAAAGAAACTCAGGGGAGTCTGGAGATTGTTGATGGCCTTGAGATGCTGACGAAAAAAGATTCTGGGTTGTTACTGCATCACATTGGCATTTGTTGCTTGCGAGAATACATTCAGTCAAAGAATAAAATGTTATGTTTGACAGCTATTTCTATGGTTCAATGATGTTTTAAAACATAAGGAGGGTAACAGGATATGAAAGGCAAAGTTGCATTGGTTACGGGCGCAAGCCGGGGTATAGGCCGGGCTACGGCCAAACTGCTCGCCGCTGAAGGTGCTGCTGTTGCGGTGAACTATTTTCAGAGCGAAAGCGCGGCGATCGCTGTTGTCGAGGAAATCATCAAAGCTGGCGGCAGGGCACACGCCGTCAGGGCGGATGTCCGTAACGAGGAGCAGGTGCGGTTGATGGTCGGAGAGGTGGAAAAAAGCCTCGGTCCGGTCAACCTTCTGGTCAGCAACGCTGCGATTGGCTTTCCTGTAAAACCTTTGACACAATTTTCCTGGAATGAATTCGAAGCAAAGCTTTGCGGAGAGCTCAAATCGGTATTTTTCTGTTGTCAGGCGGTGCTGCCAGGGATGATCGAGAGGAGGTCGGGATGCATCATTGCCATTTCAAGCACCCTTTCGCGCCACTCATCTCCGGGGTTCATTGCCCACTCCACGGCGAAATCGGGCCTTGATGCCTTCGTCCGCTCTCTTGCAGAGGAGGTTGGCCCCTTCGGCATACGCGTCAACGTGGTTGCCCCCGGCCTTACGTTGACCGATGCTACCTCCTGGTTACCCGAAGAACAGAAAGCGATGATGGCAGATATGACACCCCTGAAGCGGGTTGCCCTCCCGGAAGATGTAGCCGGAGCCGTGCTTGCAATGGCTTCTGACCACAACCGATTCGTGACGGGCTGCTATATCCCTGTCTCGGGAGGGATGCTGATGCTGTGATGGCCTATTACTCTCCCGTACTCGAAGAAGCGCTTCTTTGAGCACGGGGCATTGCTCACGATAGTGTCAGTCAACAAGCCAATAATTTGTTCAGCGCATTGCCAGAGACGCGAAGCTATGGAATGTCAATTTCCCAATGGAAGATGATTTGTACAACACCTGCATAAAAGGTAAATTCCCGAAGAATAGCCTGATTTTACAGTAATCAACAAGCGGGGTGAGATGATGAAAGCCGTGGTTTCACTCAAGAGTGGGGTTACCCCTTTATGCAGTAGAGTTGCGCTGCCGCCGATTAACCCTCTGTCTGAATTGCGGAAAATCAATGAGATGAAAATCCGTGATTTTGCCAAGCTCTTGCCTGGATGGGATGGTTATGGCGCGTTGCCGATACCTGGCGTTGTGATTACAAGAGCACTCGCTGTCATCAGTAAACTGAAGGAGCAACCTTTATACGTTTTTCCATCCGCAAGAGAGACAATTCAGTTTGAGTATGATATTGCTGATACATCATTGGAAATAGAGATTGGCGAGAAGAGCGTGGAATTTTTGTCTGTTGAAGGAAATGTTACGGATGAGTGGGTCAGTTCTGACATCAACGATCTCTTTCGTGTCATTGACGAGTTCCACTCTAAAGCCAAGATTTTATGAATCCTGAACGTATTGAAAGCGGAGAGGTTTTGTTCAGAGCTGTTCAGCAGCATCCTGATCTTTGGAGAGGCGACAGGCCGTCCTCTTTGCTCTTCAGAAATACTGCCGGGGTGTCGGTGGACAGAGATGGAGAGCGTTCGGTAGCGGATATTTGTGAATTTATAAAGTCAAATCTGTCGGCATACAGATTGAAAGCTGTGGTGTCCGTAACAGCCGCATGATGTCAGGATATTGGTGTTCTTGCCATTCCAAAACGCGGCCATTTCTTCCCGTCAACTTTTCCGCACCGCTTCAAGGCCAGTTCATCAACCACTCTTATATGATATTGTGCCTTTCTTTGCCACTATTTATGCTCAGTTTACCATTATTTTTTGCTATAAAAATGCGACTATAGTAGTAATATCTGTTCTGTGAGAAAAACAGGTTTCTTCGTATCGGGTTATGCAAACATGCCTGATGGGGTTTGAACGATGTCATTATCAAATGTGATTTTGTGCATCATGCGCTCCTTTTTCGGAAAGTAATTTTTTTTGAATAGTTCCCATAAATGCTAACTTCGAGAGTGTGGGCCATGAACTATGAACTTGAATATTTCCACCCTCGAATTAAAGAGGAGATTAACCGTTGGCCGAAAAGTACACTGGCGGACTATAAACGGTTGGCGGGACTGTTGATCGAGTTTGGGCCAAACATGAGAATGCCGCACTCAAAAGCTATGGGGCGCGGGCTCTTTGAACTGAGAGCCAGAGGAAAAGATGGCATCGGGAGAGCTTTTTTCTGTTACATGAGGAACAAACGGATTGTGATTCTGCACGCATTTATAAAAAAAACACAAACCACACCTCAACGAGAACTGGACATTGCATATAAACGAATGAACGAGGTCAAATAATGGATAATCTCAAATACCAGCCAGTGCCGTACAACCACGAGGAGGAGCTTCGTGAATCAATGAAAGACGAGGAGTTTCGGAGGGCATACGAAGCCCTGGAACCAAAGTATGCACTGATCAGGGAGTTACTTTTGGCACGTCGGCAAGCTGGTATGACTCAGTCGGCTATTGCCGAAAAGATTGGTACAACAAAAAGTGCAGTTTCAAGGCTGGAATCGTCGGGTAAACACAGTCCTTCCATTTCCTCACTCAGGAAATATGCTGAAGCTGTCGGCTGTGAACTGGAAGTTAAGCTGATTCCAAAAAAGCCGACAGAGCAGAGTGAGCGAATAGTTGGGTTACCACATCCACCGAACGACAAAGAGCCCTCTTGACTGTTGCACGAGCGGCTACATATTTGGAGCGTGTTGTGCAGGGAAATCATTCAAATGTTTTTCCAATTGGATCGGGTTTATCAGAAAGCAAGCTTGATTATGGTCCGGGTTACAGGATTTATTACGGTAAAGAAGAGGACACAGAAATACCGTTTAACAGATAATGGTCGGCAAGTACGGGAAAGGCTGTCAGGGGAGAAATGATTGCGTCACTCGATGCCGAAAGCGATTTCCAGAGAAAACTCATGAAAAAGGTTCCGCAGAACTGATACCAAAAGCGCAATCATTTGCACCGCAGTATTGTTTGTAGGGAAGATTGCGATATTCAATTTATTCAACACAGAGGAGATATTATGCCGTTACCCGTCAACACCCCAAGCGTTAAGCCCATCCATAGCAATTAATTTCGCGGGTTTTGTATGGTGGTGGATTTATGGAATCAAGGAGACAAACGAGAACCCTATGAACAACATCTCGATCAATATTATTGAGGTCGCAAGTTGGGACGAATTCAGGAGCCTGACTGATACTTGGGTTGAACGCGGGCATTTCTTTCGGTCAACGTTACCATACTCTTTGCCTGGCGTGAGTGAGTGCAGATTTATG
>CAIPMW010000059.1 GCA_903866255.1 uncultured Chlorobiaceae bacterium
GACGGACAAGGAGCTGCAGGAGCGCATCAATGAGGTGAATATTTTTGCCAGGGTTGTGCCGGAACAGAAATTGCGTCTGGTGACGGCCCTCAAGGCCAACGGGGAGATTGTTGCCATGACTGGTGACGGGGTGAATGATGCCCCGGCGTTAAAAGCCGCCAACATCGGTATCGCAATGGGCGGACGCGGCACGGATGTAGCCCGTGAGTCAGCCTCACTGGTGTTGCTTGATGACGATTTTTCCTCGATTGTGCAGGCGATCAAACTTGGTCGCCGGATCTTTGATAATATCCGCAAAGCCATTGCCTACATTCTTGCTATTCATGTTCCCATTGCCGGGCTCTCCCTCCTTCCGGTGCTGTTTCAGTGGCCGCTTCTTTTGCTGCCTGCCCATATCGCTTTTTTGCAACTCATCATCGATCCTGCCTGCTCCATCGTCTTTGAAGCCGAGGGGGAGGAGCGGGATGTCATGAGCCGTCCGCCCCGGAACTCCCGGGAGCCTGTATTCAGCCGCACGACCGTTCTGCTCAGCCTGATGCAGGGCATTGTGGTTCTTGTGGTTGTTCTGGGGGTGTTCCTTTTGGCCCGCTCCCGGGGAGAGAGCGAGCAGGAGGTGCGCGCCTTAACCTTTACCACACTGATGATTTCAAATCTCGGCTTGATTCTCACCAATCGCTCCTGGAGCTGCACCTTCGCTGCCACCTTGCGGTATCCCAATATGGCGCTGCTGCCGGTGGTTGCCGGGGCGCTTCTGTTTTTGGGCGTTGTGCTTTATGTGCCCTTTTTTGTTACCCTGTTCAGGTTTTCATCTCTCCATTCCCTTGACCTGCTGCTTGCATTTTCTGCCGGGATTGGGAGCGTGCTCTGGTTTGAAGGGTTGAAGTGGTTTGGAACGCGGCGGGCTGATGCAGGTTAAAAATATGTCGTTCTCCCCTGATGAAGTGGCACTATCCTGAAGTGACGGTGCAGGGAAATTGATTATGAACTCTTCCGGGTAAATCTCCTTCAATCATCTCCAGTGAGCCGTTACGGGAAAAAATGCACTATTTCACACAAATAAAACGCTATAGATGGCTATTCATTGTCGCCATCGTTTCCGTGTCAGCTTTTCCAATCAGTTTGATAAATCGTCTCTTGTCAAAAGAACTGATCTGTTTTGTTTTAAGAAGAGAATTTTTCATCTCTCAGGGTTCAATTCCCCACCGCTTGCGGTGAAGTATGTTAAGCTTTTTCTAAAACCAGATACCCCGCTGCTTGCGGCGGGGAGTCTTCATTGAGTCTATTCTGAGAATTTGCTGTTATCAGAATATCCAGTTCTGCAGGATTGGATATTTGGGACGAAATCGGAATAACCGTCAGCAAATTGACTGATGCAATATAGGCCTCGTGCTGAATAATAAGAGCGGGTCTTATTTTTTGGTATTCGTGTCCAAAGCTTGGGTCAAAGTTTACAAGCCATAGGGCAGGAACCACAGAAAAGGCCGCCCTGTGGCGGCCGAATTTTTGAAAACGTTGATGATGGCTTAGAGGCGTATTGTGATCGCATACGCCCCTAATCGTGCGATCGAATTTTATCGCTTCGATACCGCTTTCGGCCTATTCAGCGACCGGGTGAGCATTTTCAATGTAGTAGACCAAGTTTGTCCTGTAGTCAGTTGGCTGCTTATTCCAGCTTTGTTTTTGAGGGCACTTCGATAGGGCCTTCGGCCTGCTCAGCGGCCGGTTCATTGGGCAACAGGCGCAATTATTGTGCAGGCATTGAGCGGTTCCAGGGAGTTTCTGGTGCAATATCGAGGTTTCCCGGCCAAACGACCGTGCCGTATTGCACCGATGCCTTGAAAAAAAGCGGGGAGTTGTAGAGTTTGGTAAAAGGTTTTTTCTCGAAAAAAGGCTTCATGTCAAAAAGTCGCCTCTCTCCGGTTTCAAACACCAGCTCCAGTGTGTAATTGCTGTGAGCTGTTACGGCAACGATATCGCGAAGTTTTTCCATCGTTATCTCCTTTATTGAAGAGGGGCAATGCGCCAGGGCTCCTCACCAGCGCAGGCAAGTTCCCAGTTGGCCATAAGTTCTTCCCCGTGAATATCTACCCATACTTGCACCATCCGCAGTTGTCGGGGTGGTATATTTCCTGCGAGGGGGCGACCGTCGTCAATGGCTATCGAAACGCTTTTGCCCTGATATCGTGCATGAATGTGTGGCGTATGGTATTGTTCATCATCGCCATAAAAAATGGAAATCAGAATTCCGAAAAACATCGATATCGTAGGCATCCTTATTTCCCGAGCAATATATAACGATGAGAAGCATATTCTCATAAAATAGTTTGGTTTATCGCAAAATAAGCCTTGGTTTTGTCGTTTTTAATAGTTATAATTATAACTATAACCCAAAGGAGAAAATCATGGCTTA
>CAIPMW010000060.1 GCA_903866255.1 uncultured Chlorobiaceae bacterium
CATTCGTTCCAGACAAGGTTCAGGTTGTTGATGTAGCTCTCGTAACTCTCGTGAAAGCCGATCTGGTTCTCCGTCCCGTAGTCCTTGAGCTGCCAGTAGGGCGGTGAGGTGATAACAAGGTGCACCGACCTGTCAGCGAGGAGGTTCATCTCTGTCGACTGTCGCCGTGGATTATGGTGTGGTGGCTCTTCAAGGTGCTGTTGGGTGTATGGGTTGTATGGTTGGTGGAGCGGGTTTGGATGCTTGAGTGAAGTATAGAGAATTTCTTTTGATTTACACTGAATGGAGGGCTGGGGAAATATTCTGCCATGTGTATAGTTTTCGGCATCCTCTCCTTCCATTCACGCAACCCCGAGATTCAGATTTCATGCATCAGCCGCTCATCGAAGGAGAGGTTCAGAGCTAATGAGATCAAGGCATTGCGTAAACGTGACCAAGAAATCGTTCAGTCAATGGAAACACGGATAAAAGAAACCTGCCGGTAATCCTGCAAAAGTCTGATCCGATTCCTTGTTTATTGAGGCTCGGCCCATTTTTCGCAGTCGCGCCAACTCATGATTGTGACACCGTTGCGCTCATAGGAATCATCACCTCCATAGATCAGCCAGGGTTGAAGTGCTTCCTCTGCGGCAAATCGTGCGGCTCTCTGGCCTGCGCGGATATAGTCACCGGTGATGGTCTTGCCTGATTTTATTTCCACTGGTTGCAGTTTTGTGCCACATTCAAAAACAATATCCGCTTCGAGGCCGTTATTGTCACGCCAGAAGTAGAGATCTGGAGGCATCCCCAAATTATAGCGGGATTTAAGAAACTCGCTGATGATGAATGATTCAAAAATTGCTCCTCTCATGGGATGCAGCGAAAGTAGTTCATGCGAACGGATACCAAGCAGCCAACAGGCAAGGCCCTGATCCAGAAAATAGAGCTTCGGCGTTTTCACAAGTCGCTTTCCGAAGTTTCGAAAGTATGGCGGGAGCAGATGGACAATGTAGCTTGATTCCAGAACAGAGAGCCATGAACGGGCTGTTTTCTGGGAAACACCTGTTTCACCCGCCAGTGCATTAAGGTTAAGCAGTTGTCCGTTTCGACCTGCACAGAGACGCACAAAGCGCTGGAATACCGATAAATCATGAACTCGTAACACCTGCCGGATATCCCGCTCGATATAGGTGGCGATGTAACTTGCAAACCAGTCGGCAGGCGATATCTCCATCATATAAAGAGCAGGATAAGAACCCTTTATGATCAGCGTGTCAAGCGATAGTGACGATTGCGATGCTGCCGGAAGTTCTGAAATGGACAAGGGGAGCAGAGCGGTCATACCAACGCGACCGGCAAGTGACTGGCTGACTCCGGCGAGCAGTCCGAATTGCTGTGAACCGGTCAGAATGAATTTTCCGGGAATCGGCTCTTCATCAACCATGCCCTGAAGGTATGAAAAGAGATCCGGCCATCGTTGAGCTTCATCGAAGATGGCTCCATCACGAAACCGGTGAAGGAACCCTTTGGCATCTTCAAAGGCAAAGGCACGTTCTGCAGGGTCTTCAAGGGTTATGTATGGCTTATCGGCAAAAACGGCTTTTGCCAACGTTGTTTTTCCTGACTGCCGAGGCCCGGTTATTGCGATAACAGGAAATGTTTTGGCCAACCGCTGAAGGGTTGCTGTTAGTTTGCGATAGATCATAGGATATTATACAAATAAAGAATTGAAAGCGCAAATTGTATAACTTTTCGCTTCCCTAACGCCAAACTCCGGTTCCGCCCAAGCTTTTTCCCCTACACCGAACCATCAGCCGAAGTGGATGTCACCTGCTACCTCTGCGGCGGCAAGGGGATGCAAAAAATCAGGCTTGCTCGAAATCATAAGCTGCGGTATGGGACACCCCAACGTCATGCACAACTGCGGGCATAGACCCAGAAGAATCAGGTTGTTGTTTGAGAATGATTTGAGGATGTTGAGGCAGTTTGGGACGGCGTGAGGGTATGAGCTCTCGTAACTCTCGTGAAAGCCGATCTGGTTCTCCGTCCCGTAGTCCTTGAGCTGCCAGTAGGGTGGCGAGGTAACAACAAGATGCACCTACCTGTCAGTGAGGAGGTTCATCTGTCGGCTGTCGCCGTGGATTATGGTGTGGTGGCTCTTCAAGGTGCTGTTGGGTGTCCGGGTTGTATTGTTGGTGAAGTGAGCATTAAACCCAACTTAATGCTCACTTCAACGCTCACGAGCATTGTAGTAAGCATTAGATTATGTTATGGATTGTCATCATAGTACATTCACTCTTGCAGAGTAAAAAGGCGCTCTATATCGCGGGCACCGTGCAACACCCTGACAATCTCTATTCCATCTGGAATACTGAGATAAAAAATCATATACCGACCAAAAGGAAAGCTTAATAGACCTGGTCAAAGCTCCATACGTGACCGCCCTGCATGGGGAGAGCCTGCCAACTCATTAATTTTCATATCAATAGAGTCTATAAAGGCATCTGCACGAGCTTGACTGTCTTCAGCAATATAATCCCATATATCAGCGAGATCTTCTAACGCAAGTGGACGGATGATGATTTCTGGCATATCATCCAACTGTTTTGCCTGTGGTTTTTCTTTTTCGGGCAACTCTCTTTATCTCGTCAGCATCCCAAACTTTGGCTGGCCCACTCTCTATTCCTGCACGTATATCCTGCCGTAACTGGTCAAACTTTGCTTGACGAAGAGAGTCCTGCTCTCCCATAAGGCGCAAAGCTTCACGTATAACCTCGCTTGCAGAAGTATAAAGTCCTGACTTCACTTTCTGCCGAACCATCTCTTCGAGGTGCGGGGTCA
>CAIPMW010000061.1 GCA_903866255.1 uncultured Chlorobiaceae bacterium
CCCAGAAAGCTTGTGCTCGGAAAAATAGTTATAATTACAACTTGCATTCTCTTGAAAATCAGGGATAAATATATGGTAACGTATTTTATTTTATAAATATATTTCTTTCATCGTTATATTTCTCCCGGGAAATCAGGTTACCTCTCAATACCTTCAGGGGTAAAGACAAAAGCCACCCATACACCGCCAGAACCCTCTCCTTTGGGCAAAGGGGGAAGTGGTGAAGACTTCTCAAGCGCTTTTTTAACAGAATTGTTCAGATACTCACTCGATGATTTCTTGACAAACAGAATCTGACCAATAGAGCCATCAGGGAAAATGGTAATACGAACCGAAACCTTCATACCAAAACTGCTCTTCAGCAGTGGATTGGCGAGTTCCCAGTTTCGCTGAATTATCAAGGCAATTTTCATTTTATAGGCCAATGATGCGCCTGAACCTCCATACTCTCTTCCTGCGCCACTATTTCCGCCGGCAAGAGCCAGAGCATTATCGGAATTTACTCTCTTCTCGAGTTCGGCAAGCGCCGTCTTCACCGTACTGCCGGAAGAGGGCGGCTGTGATTGTGTGTTACCAACGGACTGTTTAAGACGCTCAAGGGCACTGGCCAGATCACGCTTCTCTGAAGATTTTGGTAATTCCATTTTCTCTGGAGCATCGATTTTGTTTGACCTGGATATGTTCGGCAATAAAGATCCTGATGCGGAATGCTGACCTGATTTTTCTTGCGGAGGCAAAGGCACCACTGAAGGCTTTGCCGTTATCGCTGGAGCATTTTCTTCACTGGGTAAGGAGACAAGAGTGATACTCACTACTTTCGGTTCAACCTGCTTGCGAGCATCAAGCAACTGCAAAACATGAGGAGCTGAAAGCACAACGACATGCAACAGGGCAGCAACGGCAAGCCAAAGATAAAACCTGTTTTCGGAGTACGATATCTGACCCTTTTTCATACGGCCACCCTATCTTCCACCTTGCTCTACAGCCAAAACTGGTTCAGTGACCATACCAATCTTTTCAATTCCGGCATCCTTTATCTGTGCAACAAGATCCATCACCACTCCATAAGGGAGTGATTTATCTGCTTTAAGATAAATCTCCTGTGTACGGCTGACATCAAGAAGAGCCGGGAGTCGCCTGCGGACCTCCGAAACGTCAAGCTGATCATTATTAATGGAAACCCGTCGTGATGCATCAATAGTGATCAGCACAGCATGATCCTGAACACCCATCTTTTTAAGCGTTGTTTTCGGGATATCAACCTTGACCCCATGCGTCATCATCGGAGCAGTTACCATAAAAATAATCAACAGTACCAGCATGACATCAACAAACGGAGTAACATTGATATCACTCATCAACCGACCTTTTCCTGACATGATCATACGGACCCTCCCCCTATAATTCGTTAAAGAAGGAGTCAATAAAGTCCGGGGAAAACTCCTCGATATCCCGCTCGATTATACTGATCTTCTGGGTAAAATAGTTATAACCCATAACGGCGGGAATCGCAGCAGCAAGACCTGCTGCTGTAGCAATCAGCGCCTCTGAAATACCAGGGGCCACAATCGCAAGGGATGCCGACTGGGTTAATCCAATGGAATGAAATGATGTCATAATACCCCAGACCGTCCCGAACAACCCTATAAATGGCGCAGTATTGCCGACTGTCGCAAGAAATGGTACAAGGGAGGCAAGCCTCTTGTTCTCGGCATTCGCCTCACGCTTGATTGCCAGTGCAACGCGAGTTCTCGAATGGCGACTATCACCCTTTCCACTCACAGCCTGAAATTGAATATAGCCTGATCGAAATACTCTGGGAAGAGAGCCGTTCCTGAACTCTTCACTTTTTGTAAACGCTTTATCCACACTGCAAACTTCAAAAAAATAGTCAAGAAATGCTTTGGACTCCTTCAGCGATTTGCGGACATACCCGAATTTGAAGGCAATGATTGCCCATGATACAATGGAAAACAAAAGCAGTGTGGCAAGCACAAACAACACAACAGCTCCGGCATCAGAAAAAAGAGCGACAATGCCGAGTTTCGAATCAAACATACCGGTAGAGGAAAGTAATGTTCATTAAAAAAGGTGGACACTACGAATGACCAGATAGGCCAATGCAGAACCCGACAAAGCACAGAATGTATTGACCAGATCATTATTGACCAGTGGCGTTCCTTTGATGAGCCTGTTCGAGATCATGGTGCCATTTGGTGCCAGACTGTGAGTCCTTTCTGTCACCTTTTCCCTGATAGGATCAAAATACTGAGCCTGAACAGTCGCCCCAAAAAAGCTGTCCACCATACTGGCCAGAAGCCCTGAAAAACCGATGAGGAGAAGTGATTGCAGCCAGCCAAAATCAGACAACCACTGCACATTGATCGCCAGAGCACTTGCACAGATCAGAAGCGAGCCAAGAAATGCGCCGGACGTACCCGGAACCGAAACACCGCCTGAGGTTCCAACAGGCACCTCTTTAAAGGTGGTCACTAACCAGGCTTTGGGATTTGGCCACAACGTACCGATTTCAGTTGCCCAGGTATCGGCTTGTACTGCAGCAAGCGTGCCAAGATAAGCGAAAAAGATTGCCGGATCGTTGTTCAGCGAATACGCAATCATGAGTACCCAGGCGATGCCCCCGTTGGCATACACTTGACCGGCATCGCGCTGAGAACCTTTTTCAAAAACAAGGTCAAATTTTGCTTTCCTTTTTCTGCCAAGTTTTGAGAGAACCGACGACAACAGATAAAAGGTAAGAAGCGGCACTGTCCATGCCATGCCACCAATTCCAAAAATAGTTGTTCCAAGCAAAAATGTTGCTGTTGCCCCACTGTTTGTGAGAAACTTGACCTTAATGGAAAAAAATGCAAGAAGGAAGGCAAAAAATCCACCAAGAAGAAATCGCTCAAGAAAAACAGGTTGATTCATCTGGAGCAGATAAAGTACGTAGGCAATAGATACGGGGATAAAAAAATTGTCAAGCCCATGAGACAACAGCGCTTCAACAGCGGTGGCAACAAGTGCCAGCAGGAGTGCCAGCGCAACAAGCATCACCATCGGGGCATTGGCAAGAGAACCGGTAAAGTAGTGGCTGAAAACAAAAAGGGAGGCGCTGAGTAACACAAAAGCACTGAAAAACATGGTGAGCGATCCCTCAACCGTCTTGGGATTTTTGGTCAGATGCTCAATATGCTTTTTGCCAACAGAGCTGCCGACAAGAGCAGCAAGAGAGTCACTGACACCCATCACAAGCATGGAGGTTTGCAAGATCCATTTATGAGATTCCCAGAGAAAAAGAAGCTGCAACAAAAAAACAAGAGGAAAAAGAAGGGAGCCATAGCTTTTTACCGCAGGGGCATGAGTTTTATCATCATCAGGAAGAGCCAGCAGGGAGAGAAACCATTTAAAGCGAATGTTAAGAGCGCTGAAAAGCAGCAGAAGCAGCGCCGCAAGGGCGGGATAAAAATTGGATTGGAAATAGCCCGGAACAAAAAAAATCAACATCCCCATGGAGAGATGGACAATCTTCCTTACAACAAGCGCACTGACACTGAAGCGCCTGGTCAGTAGTTCTGCCAGAAGAACAAAAAGAGAGACAAGGCAGATTGTCAGAAAAAAGGGCGGAGCATCCTGGGGTAGAGCGGCTTGAAGATTCAGCATGGTACCAATGTTTGGTTGAGGAATAAACTGCACATTCCCACTTGATTATAGCATTTTTAATTTTTGTTTTAATAAAACATTAAATGTAATTTATGTCAAGTTTTCGTTTAATAGCGTTAGAAAATTCTGTGCGCATCCCATATCAGGCAATGTCTGTATTCAACTCTTTCTCTCCAGGCCGACGCAACCGCTCAGGAATGCCGGGGCCATGCAGGAAAAATACCTCCGACAGCAATACTGCGTATCTGTTACAATCCACTGGCTTACGGTTCGACATCGTCGTTCCTGTTGTGATCGTGCGAGCACTGATTATTGTGCTCTGAATTCGAGAGCCGCTCCCGGGTTAGTTAAACATTCTCTGCACACGAATCTTCACAGTAACTTAAGGAACGGCTACCCGGGGAGCGGTTTGTTTAATTGCTAACTTTTTATCTGAAAATGAGATCTGATACCATTAAAAAAGGGTTTGAAAAAGCGCCGCATCGCAGCCTTCTGAAAGCTACCGGCTCTATCGTCTCCAACAGCGACTTCCGCAAACCCTTTATCGGAATATGCAATTCCTATAATGAATTGATTCCCGGACACGCCCACCTGCAAGAGCTGGGAAAAATCGCCAAAGAGGAGGTCCGCAAGGCCGGAGGTGTTCCCTTTGAATTTAATACTATCGGCGTCTGTGACGGTATTGCGATGGGCCATATCGGCATGCGTTACTCGCTGGCAAGTCGCGAACTGATTGCCGACAGTGTGGAGACTGTTGCTGAAGCACACTGTCTTGACGGACTTGTCTGTATACCCAACTGTGACAAGATCACCCCCGGCATGATGATGGCCGCGCTTCGCATCAACATTCCCGTCATCTTTGTTTCAGGCGGACCGATGCAGGCCGGACACACTCCTTCAGGCAAAACGGTTGACCTTATCTCTGTTTTTGAGGCGGTCGGACAATTCAGCGCTGGAAAAATTGATGAGAGCGAACTGGATTCGATAGAGGAGAGCGCCTGCCCCGGATGCGGTTCATGTTCCGGCATGTTTACGGCAAACTCCATGAACTGCCTCAGCGAAGCGCTCGGCTTTGCCCTTCCTGGCAATGGGACAATCCTTGCTATTGATCCCCGCCGCAATGAACTGGTCGGGCAGGCCTCCCGCAGGATTATCGACCTGGTCAACAAAAATATCAAACCAAGGGATATCCTCACTCGAAGTGCGCTGCTCAACGCCTTTGCCCTTGATTTTGCGATGGGGGGCAGCACCAACACTATCCTGCACGCTCTTGCCATTGCCAATGAAGCTGATCTGAACTTTGATTTTTCAGAACTCAACGCTCTCTCGTCCAGAACCCCCTATATCTGCAAAGTGAGCCCAGCCACCATGGCTGTCCATATTGAAGATGTCGATCGGGCGGGAGGCGTGTCTGCCATACTGCATGAGCTGAGCAAGATAGACGGCCTGCTTGACCTCTCAGCAATCACGGTCACCGGCAAGACTCTTGGGGATAATATTGCCAATGCAGAGATCACAGACAACACTGTTATCAGAAGTATTGACGCTCCCTACTCCGCAACAGGTGGACTAGCTGTGCTCTACGGCAACCTCGCGCCACAGGGGGCAGTTGTAAAAACCGGCGCCGTCAGCCCGGAAATGATGAACCATACTGGCCCGGCAAAAATCTACGACTCTCAGGAAGAGGCTATCAAAGGCATCATGGAGGGAGCTGTCAAGGCTGGAGATGTGGTAGTTATCCGCTATGAAGGACCAAAAGGGGGGCCGGGAATGCCTGAGATGCTCTCCCCCACCAGCGCCATCATGGGACGCGGACTCGGCGATTCAGTAGCGCTCATCACAGACGGACGCTTCTCAGGCGGATCACGCGGGGCATGCATCGGCCATATCTCTCCCGAAGCGGCCGAAAAAGGGCCAATTGCCGCACTGCAGAGTGGCGATAGTATCACTATAGATATTCCCGGCAGGAGCATTTCGGTCAATCTGTCGGAGGAGATTATAAGCGCACGGCTTGCCGCACTGAAACCGTTTGAGCCTAAAATAAAAAAAGGCTATCTGGCCAGGTATGCACAAATGGTCACATCGGCCAATACTGGCGCCATCCTGAAAAGTCCTGTTTACTGTGAACCAAAATAATCCAGCCATGCATGCATCGGATCAGACTCTGAATGGTTCAGAGATATTTATCGAATCTCTGCGACGTGAAAACGTTGAGTATATTTTCGGCTATCCTGGAGGATCACTGCTGAAGGTGTATGAAACACTCTATGATGTCCATGACATTCAGCACATCCTTGTCCGTCATGAACAGGGAGCAACCCACATGGCCGAAGGATATGCCCGTGCCACTGGAAAACCCGGCGTTGTGCTTGTCACCTCCGGCCCCGGAGCAACCAACACTGTCACAGGTATCGCAAATGCCTACATGGACTCCTCGCCGATGGTTGTTTTTACCGGACAGGTGCCAAGCTCCCTGATCGGCAACGATGCCTTTCAGGAGGCCGATATTGTTGGAATCACCCGGCCAATCACCAAGCACAATTTTCTTGTCAAGGATGTTAAAGAGCTTGCCGCAACCATCAGCAAGGCTTTTTATCTGGCTACAACCGGCAGGCCAGGACCGGTGCTTGTCGATATGCCAAAAGATATCCTTAATGCCTCCTGCATTTTTGAGTGGCCAGAAACCGTAGAAATACGGGGATTCAAGCCTACCATCAAATGCCACATCAACCAGGTTGAAAAGGCAGCGCAAAAAATTGCTGCGTCAAAACGGCCACTCCTCTATATCGGTGGTGGTGTTATCAGCGCTGAAGCTTCCGAAGAGCTGCAAAAGCTGGCGATTCAGCAAAATATTCCGGTCACCATGACCCTGCAGGGCCTTGGATCCTTCCCCGGCAACCATCCCCTCAGCATGGGTATGCTCGGGATGCACGGCACCTACTGGGCAAATCAGGCTGTCAATAAATGTGATCTGCTGATTGCGGTCGGCGCTCGCTTTGACGACCGTGTCACCGGAAAAGTTGAGACTTTTGCTCCCCAGGCATTCAAAATTCATAACGACATTGACCCAACCAATGTTGATAAAAATGTCAAGGTTGACCTGCCTGTTGTCGGTGATGCCAAAAACTTTCTCGCTGGACTTCTGGAGATGATGCCAATAGAGACGGAAAGCCGTGAATCATGGCTTGCTGAAATAAAGGTTTGGCGAGAACTGTGCCCGCTGACCTACAGCAACGGGGACGACGCGCTGAGAACAGAATTTGTGATTGAAGAGGTCTCAAAACAGACAAACGGCAATGCTGTTGTTGTTACCGACGTTGGTCAGCATCAGATGTGGACATCACAGTTTTATACCTTTCTCAACCCTCGCTCCATCATAACCAGCGGGGGACTTGGCACCATGGGATACGGCCTGCCTGCTGCCATTGGCGCAGCCTTCGGTATAAAAGATCGCCCGGTGGTGCTCTTTTGCGGAGATGGCGGCTTCATGATGAATATCCAGGAGCTGGTAACGGCAGTGCACCACAACATACCGATCAAGATTTTCCTCATCAACAACAGCTTTCTCGGCATGGTGCGGCAGTGGCAGGAGCTCTTCCACAAGGAGAAATACTCTTTTACCGATTTGGGCGAAAGCAATCCCGACTTTGTCAAGGTGGCCGAAGCATTCGGGTGCAGGGCGCTCAAGGCAGAGAACCCCGACAGCGCAAAAGCGGCTATTGAGGAGGCGCTTGCCTGGAATGACGGGCCAATACTGGTTGATTTCAGGGTGGTCAAAAAAGATATGGTCTTTCCGATGGTGCCTGCCGGAGGCTCGATTTCCGACATGCTGCTTGCGCGGTTAAACCCAAAAACAATGGTTTGAAATCTATGAAACATCTCATATCAGTACTGGTTGAAAACAAGTTTGGATCCCTTAACCGGGTGGCAGCAATGTTCAGCGCCCGGGGATTTAACCTTGAAAGTATCTCCATTGGCGAGACCGAGGATAAGGAAATTTCGCGCATGACCATTGTCACACGGGGTGACGACCAGATTATCAGCCAGGTGCTCAAGCAGTTGAACAGGCTTGTCGACACCATCAAGGTCATCGACCTGACCCGACAGCCTCATGTAGAGCGGGAGCTGCTCCTGATGACCCTGAAACTCACCAAGACTCAGCAGCACGAGATTTTTGAACTGATCAATGTTTTTAAAGGAAAAGTCGTGGATATAAAACAAAAATCCATTACTATTGAGGTCATTGGGTCACCGGACAAGATCAACACAACCATTGATATCTTCAGACCATACGGTATAAAAGAACTTGCCCGTTCGGGCGCTGTGGCAATCCACCGGGGAGAATGAAACAATTTTGAAAGGGATTACTTAAATCAAAACCATTGTATTCCATGAACGTTTATTATGAGCAGGATGCTGATCTCGGTTATCTGCAAGGCAAAAATATTGCGATTCTCGGTTATGGCAGTCAGGGGCATGCCCATGCCCTGAACCTCAAGGAGAGTGGATTGAACGTCTGCGTCGGACTTCGCCCGAACAGCACATCACGGGAGTTTGCAATTCTTGCAGGTTTACAGGTTAAAACTGTTGCAGATGCAGTAAAATGGGCAGACATTGTGATGGTGCTTCTTCCTGACCAGAACCAGAAAGCGGTCTATGAAGCGGAAATTCTTCCGAACCTTGTGGCGGGCAACACCCTTGCCTTTGCTCACGGCTTCAATATCCACTACAAGCAAATTGTTCCGCCGGAAACAATCAACGTCATCATGATTGCACCGAAAAGCCCGGGCCACCTTGTGCGCCGTACCTTTACCCAGGGCAACGGTGTCCCCTGCCTTATCGCAGTGCACCAGGATGCAACCGGTGAAGCAAAGCAACAGGCACTTGCCTGGGCAAAAGCTCTTGGCGGTACGAAAGCCGGTGTTATTGAGACCACAATCAAGAATGAAACCGAGACCGACCTCTTTGGTGAGCAGGCTGTCCTTTGCGGCGGCTCGGCTGAGCTGATCAAGGCCGGATTTGAAACCCTCGTTGAAGCGGGATACCCTGAAGAACTTGCCTACTTTGAGTGTATGCACGAACTGAAACTGATTGTGGATCTCTATTATGAAGGCGGCCTCTCAAGAATGAACTACTCCGTGAGCGATACGGCTGAGTACGGTGGCATGACCCGTGGCCCGCGCCTCATTACGCCGGCAGTCAAGGCTGAGATGAAAAAAATTCTGGAAGAGGTTCAGGATGGACGTTTTGCCAAAGAGTTTATTGATGAATGCAATGGCGGCTATAAAAACCTGAACAAGCTCAGGGCAGACAACAGCGGCCATGCGATTGAAAAAGTAGGATCGAAACTTCGTGATATGATGAGCTGGCTGATCAAAAAATAATTAACTGCGGAAAAAAGAATGTACAAGATTGTCTCTATACCGGGTGATGGAATCGGCCCGGAGGTGGTTGAGGGAGCTGTTGCAGTACTGGAACAGCTCTCGAAAAAACATGGCTTTGAAGTTGTCATTGAGGAGCACCCGTTCGGTGGAGCCTCTTATGACCTGCACGGTGAAATGCTTACTGATGCAACGCTTGATGCCTGCCGAAAGTGCGATGCCGTGCTGCTGGGCGCTGTCGGTGGGCCGAAATGGGAAAAGCTGCCGCACGAACACAAACCGGAGGCGGCGCTGTTAAAAATCCGCAAAGAGCTTGAACTCTTTGCCAATCTCCGCCCGGCAAAGGTTTATGACGCACTGATTGATGCCTCGTCACTCAAGGCTGATGTGGTACGCGGTACCGATTTTGTGGTCTTCAGGGAACTGACCGGCGGCATCTATTTTGGCCAGCCACGCGGCTTTGATGCCACCAGGGGGTGGAACACCATGGTCTACGAAGGCTATGAGGTGGAGCGCATTGCACGCCTTGCCTTTGAGGCCGCCCGCAAGCGCAAGGGCAGAGTGATGTCTATCGACAAGGCAAATGTGCTTGAGGTCTCACAGTTCTGGCGCAATGTGGTGCATGAGGTACACAAGGAATTTACGGACGTGGAGCTGAGCGACATGTATGTGGATAACGCAGCCATGCAGATTGTCCGTAATCCGAAACAGTTTGACGTTATCGTCACTGGCAACCTTTTTGGTGATATTTTGAGCGACATTGCGGGGATGATTACCGGAAGTCTCGGTATGCTCCCGTCGGCAAGTATCGGCACAAAACATGCCCTCTACGAGCCAATTCATGGCAGCGCTCCCGATATTGCAGGCCAGAACAAGGCAAACCCGATAGCCACCATCGCATCGGTTGCCATGATGTTCGAACACAGCTTCAAGAAACCGGAGATAGCGCGTGAGATTGAGCTTGCAATTGAGGCAACCCTTGCATCAGGGTTACGGACAGCCGATATCGCCAATCCGGGCGATCCTGTCATTTCAACTACGGCGATGACCGGGGCAATTGTGAAACATCTTGGCGCCTGATGAAACAATACTATTACTGAAACCATGGCACAAACCATAACCCAGAAAATTCTTGCAAAGGCAGCAAACCGGAAATTTGTTGATGTTGGCGAAAGTGTTTGGCTGAACGTCGATATCCTGCTTACCCACGATGTCTGCGGCCCGCCAACCATTGATATTTTCAAGGAGGAGTTTGGCTCGGACGCAAAAGTGTGGGACACCGACAAGGTTGTCGTGCTTCCCGACCACTATATCTTTACAGCAAACGAACACGCTCACCGCAACATTGACCTTTTGAGGCAGTTTGCCAAAGAGCAGGGGCTCAAGCACTATTATGACGTTGGCACTGAGCGATACAGAGGGGTCTGCCATGTTGCGCTGGCCGAAGAGGGGTTTAACCTTCCCGGCACGGTGCTTTTCGGCACCGACTCGCACACCTGTACGTCAGGCGCTTTCGGGATGTTCGGTACAGGCATTGGCAACACGGATGCCGCCTTCATTCTTGGCACCGGCAAACTGTGGGAAAAAGTGCCTGACTCCATCAAATTCACGTTTGACGGAGAGATGCCCGCCTGGCTGACTGCCAAAGATCTCATTCTGCAGATTCTTGGCGACATCACCACCGACGGCGCCACCTATATGGCAATGGAGTTTGATGGCGAGGCTATTTTTTCACTCCCCATGGAAGAGAGGATGACGTTGACCAACATGGCTATTGAAGGTGGTGGCATGAACGGCATCATTGCGGCTGACAAGATTGCCGAGGAGTATGTGAAGGCAAGAAGCAACAAGCCTTATGAACTTTTCCAGAGCGATCCTGACGCACAATACCACAGCAAGTACCACTACAACGTTCGTGATCTCGAACCGGTTGTTGCCCAGCCGCACAGTCCTGACAACCGGGCGACGGTGAGGAGTGTCGCTGGCACAAAAATCACCAAGTCCTACATCGGCTCCTGCACCGGCGGCAAGCTGACCGATTTTGTGATGGCGGCTAAAATTCTTAAGGGGCAGAAGGTAGCAGTGACGACCAACATAGTACCAGCAACAGTCCTTGTAGCCCGCGCCCTTGAAACAGAACAGTTCGAAGGGGTCAGCCTGAAAAAGATTTTTGAGGATGCTGGATGCAGCGTTGCCCTCCCCTCATGCGCAGCTTGCCTGGGTGGCCCTGCCGATACCGTCGGACGCTCGGTTGACAACGATGTCGTGGTCTCTACCACAAACCGCAATTTCCCCGGTCGAATGGGCAGCAAACATGCGGGAGTCTACCTTGCCTCACCGCTCACGGCAGCCGCTTCGGCAATTACGGGCAAACTCACCGATCCGAGAGATTTTCTTTGATCGCATTTGTACAGGAGAACAACTATTATGGATAAAATTATTCAGGGTAAAGCCTACGTTTTAGGCAAAAATATAGATACCGACCAGATTATTCCGGCGGAACATCTGGTCTACAGCCTCTCCGATCCTGAGGAGGTTGTGCTGTATGGCACATACGCGCTTTCTGGAGTCCCACCCGAGCAGGGTGGACTGCCGGAAGGAAATATCCCCTTTATCGCTGAAGGCGAAGTGCACTCAGCATTCACCATCATCATTGCCGGCCCGAACTTTGGTTGCGGATCGTCAAGGGAGCATGCCCCCTTTGCATTAAAAGTGGCAGGTGTCAAAGCCATCGTTGCAGAGTCTTATGCGAGAATTTTTTATCGCAACTGCGTTGATGGCGGATTTGCTATCCCTTATGAGACTGCGGAGCAGCTTAACCAGGTCATCAAAACAGGTGATGAGCTGAACATCGATGTTGAGGCCAACACCATCGAAAACCTGACAAGCCAGGTCACCTGGAAGCTCAATCCACTTGGCAGTGTCTTTACCATCGTCGAGGCTGGAGGTATTTTTGCTTATGCCCGACAGGAAAAATTAATGGCTCAACGCTGATTTATGACTGCTGCAACCGGCGCTATAGAACTTTACGACACTACCCTGCGTGACGGTACGCAAGGCGAACATATCAACCTTTCGGTGCAGGACAAGCTGCTGATTGCGCAAAAGCTCGACGAGTTTGGCATGGACTATATTGAGGGGGGATGGCCAAGCAGCAACCCGAAAGATGAAGAGTTTTTCATCAAGGCCCGTCAGCTTGACCTCAAACATGCAAAACTCACCTCCTTCGGCTCAACAGCCCGTTTAGTGGCCAGCGTTGAGAGTGACCCTAATCTGCTCGGTCTGCTGCACTCCGAAACTCCCGTGATCACCATCTTCGGAAAGACATGGAAGGCCCACTCCATGAAGAGTCTTGGCATCTCGGACAAAGAGAATGCCGAGCTGATACAGCGCTCCGTCGCCTTTCTCAAGCAAGAGGGACGGGAGGTCTTTTTTGATGCTGAACATTTTTTTGACGGCTATAAGGATGATTGCGACTTTGCCCTGACCATGCTTCGTTCCGCAGTGGAGGGAGGAGCCTCGCGACTTGTCCTGTGCGACACCAACGGAGGGGCTCTGCCGCATGAAATTGCGCAGATTGTTGCCCATGTTCTGGCGGTCACTGGCGTGCCCGTTGGCATTCACAGCCATAATGATGGCGATCTGGCAGTGGCAAATTCCATCGCCGCCATCATGGCCGGAGCTACCCACATCCAGGGCACCATCAACGGTATCGGTGAACGATGCGGCAATGCCAACCTTATCAGCGTTATTCCCAATCTCATGCTGAAACTGGGACGCACGTTTGCTTCTGTCGATCATCTCAATCAACTGACCTCACTCTCGAAGTTTGTCTATGAGATTCTGAATATGCCGTCAAACACCAGGGCCCCTTTTGTCGGCAAATCAGCGTTTGCCCATAAAGGGGGAATTCATGTCAGCGCGGTGATGAAGGAGAGTTCGCTCTACGAGCATATCGACCCGACACTTGTCGGCAACCACCAGCGGGTCCTGGTTTCAGAGCTTGCCGGCCAGAGCAATATTCGCTACAAAGCGCAGGAGCTTGGCATCACCCTGCCCGACAAAAGTGAGCTATTCAAAAATATTGTCCACACAGTCAAGGAGCTGGAACACAAAGGGTACCAGTTTGACGGAGCCGAGGCATCATTTGAACTGCTTTTGCAAAGGGAACTCGGGAATTTCAAGCCATTCTTTGAAGTGCTTGAAACCAAGGTGCATATTGAGTCGGGAAAGGATGCAAAGAATGTTGACCAGGCAGTACTCAAAGTGAAGGTTGGAGAGGAGATTGAACACATTGCCGCTGATGGCGATGGCCCGGTCAACGCCCTCGACAAGGCGCTCCGCAAAGCGCTGCTCCATTTTTACCCGGAGATCAAAAATATCAAGCTGGTGGACTACAAGGTGCGGGTGCTTGAAGAGAAACGGGGCACCAGCGCCAGGGTGCGGGTGCTTATTGCGTCAAGCAATGGACGCAACACCTGGGGCACCGTTGGCGTCTCGACCAACATTATTGAAGCAAGCCTGCTGGCGCTGCAGGACAGTATGAACTACCATCTTTTTATGGTAAAAGCCCCGGGAGCAGTTGCCCTGATACCCTTAACTACCTGACTGAAGCCGGTCGGATATTTTACAATATCTGACCGGCTTCCCGCTCATACCTACAGAAGCAGCCACGCCAGAAGACCAATCGACCCAACTCCTATTATAAGAGCATCACTGTCACGAGGGCCACTGTCGGCCATGGCATAGGGATCCGCCGCAATGGTTATATCAGCAAACTTCAAGTGTTCGATGTTGGTGATCGTATCTGTACCGTCAGGACCTGTTATCGTATAGCTTTGTGTCGCCGAATTATAGGCACCTATCGTGTATTGGGAACGAGCGCCGGTGAACTCCGCCGTATCATCACCAGCGCCGCCATTGAGCAGATCATCACCAGCGCCGCCATTAAGCCAATCAACACCATCGCCGCCATCAAGAGTATCATTGCCATCACCGCCATAGAGATGATCATTGTCCGCGCCGCCACTGACACTGTCATTGCCAGCATCACCATAAAGGTAGTCATCGCCAGTGGTAGAGGCAACAGTATCATTACCATCACCGCCATGCAGTTCATCATTACCATCACCAAGCAAAATATTCTGACTGCCACTGCCTGCAAAGACAATGTTATTGCCAGCGCCACCGATGATGTGGAGGTTATTGCCGCTGATAATGGCGAACTCGACATTGTTCAACGTAAGAGTTTTCAGCGTAGGATCTGTTGGCAACTCAATGGCAAACGCTTCATGACCGGAAGAGGTCACCTCAAATGTAGCCGCTGAACTCGAAGAAAAGTCTCTATGCTGAACTACCCCGGGAACCACCAAAGGATTCGCATAGTAAGTGGCAATTCCACTTTGAACATCTGCCTTATTTGTAAACGCGGCAAAGTACGGAGCCAACGCAGTGTTTAAATTGCCGGCACTTGTGACGGGTGTAACGCTCAAACCTGCTGTGCCATAGGGAATACCGTCACTGCTCACACTTTCGGCAGTTCCATGGCCATCAATGTAACTCGCCTTGACCGAAATCGTCTGGCCCTCTTGCGCATTGCTGACAAGCAGGGTCGTGCCCGCAGCTCCTCCGATAGCGGTGCTTCCCGAATACCATTGATAGCTGATGGCGCCAAGTCCATCACTATCGGCAAGGGTATTACTGGCAGTCAATGTAGAACCGCTGGTAGCTGTACCAGTGATCGTTACACTGCCCGTCGGATGGATCTGGCTCGCAACGGAGCTCGCATTGCTGTTCATGGTTTCGAGCTTGTCAGCACCGTCTGTGTAGCTTGCCACAAGCCTCACCTGACGGCCAACCTGTGCGTCACCGAGAGCCAGCGAGTTGCTTGTGGCACCGATGATGTCGCTCCATGTTGTGCCATCCTGCGACACCTGCCACTTGTAGCTGATAGCGCCAAGTCCGTCAATATCGGCAAGGGTATTGCCAGCAGTCAGTGTGTGACCCTGTGTCGCCGTACCAGTCATGGTCACGTCGCCTGCCGGGGCATGATTCAAGAATATTGTTTGAACTTGAGACTTTGCGGTGTTTACATCATTGGCAACAGACGCACTCGTCACCGTGATACCAGTGGCGGAATTATTGGTCACGGCTGTTTTAGCCTGGCCCGCCAGTGTTTCCTGCGCAACAATCTGGGCAGCAACCACCTGTTTCATACTATCAGCAATATTGACCGTTCCACCCGAATTCGCCGTGCTGGCGGCGGCGCTCGAAACAGCCGCAATATTGCTGTTCACCGCTGCTGACGACTCCGCCACTGAATTGATAACGGCTGTCAAACTGGTGATATTACCTCCGGCATTGGTTGCGGCAGTAGTAATTGTACTGGCTATAACGGTAGTGTCCGCCAGATTAACCGTACCGGAAACTGCTGCTGTCATCAATGCTGTGGCAACACTGGCGGCAACCCCCGTTATACTTGTAGCTCCTGCACCCGATGCTACATTCTCAGCAATATCGATAATATTGGCAACCTGCGTCGCCGCACTCTGCACCTTGATGGCCTTTGCCAAATCCGCACTGCTGGCTCCCGTCTTGTTTGCTTCGGCGAGCGGATCATAGGTTTTTAGGTTTACAGAAGAATCAAGCCCCAACGCAGTTCTGACTGCGGTATTCGCCGCTGCTACATCATTGTTATTCGTCGCCAGAGCTGCTACAACAAGGGTGGTCAATGGATTGACAACAGTAGAGCCGGTAGGTGCTGAATAGTTTCCGGTAAATGGCTTGCCCGTGGAGATATCGATCGTGCCGGATGGATCTGCGGGATTGGCAGTAATGCGGATAGTGCCAGTGCCAACAAGACCGGTAAATTGTCCTGTACTGTCGGTAAGCGTCCATGACTCACCCTCTCCTGCATCCCAGCGACCATTGACATTGGCATCAGTCCAGTCACGCAGGCCATTGTTGTTGGCATCAACCCAGACAAGCGCTTTCGAGAGATACCCATCCTGGACAATACCACTTTGTGAACCCACGACTGGTTCAGTTCCTCTGCTGCTTACATGTTCAACTGTATCATGGCCATCTTTGTAACTGGCTTCCACAGTAATGACCTTATCTTTCTGCCCGGCACCCAGGAGCAGGGTACTCCCTGTGGCACCCGTTATATTCACACCATCGGCTTTCCACTGATAGTTTATTGTGCCAAGTCCATCTTCGTCCGCAAGCTTGCTGGTATTGGCAGTGAGTGTCTGGCCTTGCGTTGCTGTGCCCTCGATGGTGACACTGCCTGTTGGCGCATCGTTGACGTTCGTTACCGCAAGTGTATAATTGCTGGTAACTGCTGAACTTCCTGTAACCGTACTGTCAGCAACATTAACCGTTACTGCGTAGCTGCTCTTTGCTTCATGGTTCAACGTTTCACCTGCTTTCAGATAGAGAGCTGTACCAACAACCTCAAAACTGGTTGCATCCGCACCTGAAAGGGCAACTGCATTTGTTCCGAGGGCATCATCAGTAACAGCAATATCAGCAACCTTGATATGAGTTGTTGTACTCGTATTTTCAGCAATACTTGTTGTTGCATTATTCAGCGCAACGGCTGTCGGTGCTTCGTTGACGTCGGTTACTGCAAGCGTGTAATTCGTTGTTACTGCCGAACTCCCTGTAACCGCGCTATCAGCAACATTGATCGTTACTGCATAGCTACTCTTTGCTTCATAGTTCAACGTTACACCGGCTTTCACGTACAGTGCTGTGCCAACAACTTCAAAGCTGTTTGCATCAGTTCCTGAAAGGGTAACGACATTTGTTCCAAGTGCATCATCAGTAACAGCAATATCTGCAACTTTAACAGGGGATGCCGTGCTGGTATTTTCTGCTATGCTTGTGGTCGCATTGTTCAGCGCAACGGCTGTAGGCGCTTCGTTAACATCCGTGATGTTTACGGTAACCGTTTTTGTTGTTGCTGAAGCACCCGTATGTTGAGCATCACTTGCAGTAACAGTTACTTGATAATTCGTATGTGTTTCGTAATCAAGAGCTGCAGCTCCGGCAGCAGTCAAGCTGATTTTGCCGGTCGCTGCAGCCATTGCAAACAACGGCTCGTTATTACCATTAACAGGTGAAACAAGGCTCAGGGTAACAGGATCACTCTCTGCATCAGTTGCAGTAGCTTGTACACCAAGTTCTCCAGCAGCCGCATTTTCTGCAAGACTGACCGTTGCGTTGTTCACCGTAATAACCGGCGCCTGATTCCAGACTTTCTCCGCGCTTGTAACTGCAGAATTTCCAAAGCTGTCCGCATAGGCAACCTTTACTGTTATGGGAAGATTAGTTTGCGCTGCATCCAAGACCAATGAACTGCTTGTTGCGCCACTGATATCTGCACCATTTGCCTGCCATTGATAAGTTATATTGTTACGGCCATCCTGATCACCCAGGGTACTGATATCGGCTGTTAATGTTGCCCCGACTGCAGGTTGACCGCTAATGGTGACGGCACCAGTATGTGGATCGTTGGCGTTGGTGACTGAAACAACAACAGCCTGATCTTTTGAGTTTGCTCCATCACTTGCCGTGACAGTGAAGCTGTAACTCTTTTGCGATGACTCGTAATCGGCAGAATTTTTAAGTGTTACAGCTCCCGTGCCCGTATTGATGTTCAGCAGCGCAGCATCAGCGCCGCCAAGAGTATAGGTTGGCGCTCCAAGGTTATCTGCATCCGTCGTGGCCGCTGAGTAGATAACGGTACTCGTTGGTGCGTTTTCAATGACGGAGCCTGTTGTACCCGAGGTAAATACAGGCGGGTTATCGTTCACATTTGTAAGAGTAAATTCGATGGTTTTGGTCTGGTCGTGAGCGACAAGGCCATCACTCACCTTCACGGTCAGTGAGCCACCGTTATGTGCTCCTTCAAAGTCAATTACTGCAGCCCCGGCAGCCGTCACACTGATCTGACCAGTTGCGGCATCAATACTCAACAAAGGCTGATTGTTGCCATCTGTGGGAGGATCAACCAGACTAAAGGTGAGAGTACCGCCATCAGCATCGGTCGCATGTGCAACGGCACCACTGATTGGTCCAGCAGAAGCGTTCTCAGGAAGAATGGCATTGTCGACAGTCAGCACGGGCGAATTATCGTTGATATTCGTCAGATTGACTGTCACCGTTGCCGTTTTGTTATGAGCGGCCAAACCATCGCTGGCCTGAACAGTGAGTGAATAACTTTTGGTGCCTGATTCATAATCAATGGCGGCGGCTCCTGCTGCGGTAAGGCTCACCTGGCCTGATGAACTGTCGATACTGAACAGCGCACTGCCATTGACCGTTGGCACATTGAGCAAAGTGTAGGTCACCGTATCGCCATCAGCATCAGTAGCACGAGCAACTGCGCCACTGATTGCGCCTGCAGAAGAGTTCTCCGGAAGGGAGTGAGGTGGATTGTCAATACTGAAAACCGGAGCATTGTCGTTGACATTGGTCAGGTTGACAACGACGGTCGCCGTGGGGTGATGAGAAGCCGAACCATCGCTGGCCTGAACAGTCAGTGAATAACTTTTGGTGCCTGATTCATAGTCAATGGAAGCAGCGCCTGCTGTTGTCAGGCTGATCTGGCCTGTAGAACTGTCAATGCTGAAGAGCGCATTACCACCTGCCGTTGGCGGATCAATCAGACTGTAGGTCACCGTATCACCATCGGCATCGGTAGCGTGAGCTACTGCGCCAATCATCACGCCTGCTGCTGCATTTTCAGCAAGAGAGAGAGTGCTGACACTATCATTAGCCCACACTGGCGGATTGATGTTGGGAAATGCTCCCCCATCAAGATCGTGCTTCACTGCATCAGCGGTAGTGATGTAATTAACTCCAGTGTTTGCAGTGCTTTGCAAAGAAACTGCAAAATCAGTCACATTGCCGGCAACCAATAATTGAACCGTAAGAACCTTTCCATTCGTCCCAACAATTGGATTCTGGTCAAGATGTGCTGGATCCGCCACCAAGGCAATCTTGCCGGTCGGCAAGGCCCCGCTCAGGTTAATGGTAGGAGGATCGGACCAAACTGTTGCTACTTTTTGACCTCCAAAACCATCAGGATAACTAAATGTTGGATTGAACACCTGACTGTTACTGACAAATGAGTATTGATAATCCAGATCAATCAACGCACCACTGATCTTTGATGCACCAATCTGGTCAGCAGCAAAACAAAGGTCAAACTGAACTATAGTATTACTACCGATCGGGGTATAGGTCTTGTTCGCAATGGTTACAAAATCAGACATTCTTTACTCCTTTTTGGTTTCTTGCTTCAGAGCTCGTCATGAGAAAAATAGTATATACTTGTTGGTAGTTATAAATGGGGTAGAGTAGACCAGCTTCCATCAACATCGCCTCTCAGAATACCCACCAGGTCAACAGTGGTGTCGGCAATCACATCGACCGAGATGGCGTGAGCAGGATCGGGCGAAAGATCAGCCTTTGCCACAAACGCCCACTCAGGTGTCGGCGCAGCAAGACCGACAACATGTTTGAGAATGCCAATGGCATCATTCAGATCCACTCCGTTATCCTGGTTGAAATCTGCGGCGATATGCTGGTTAGCATTCAGCGTCGTCAGTCCGACAATACTCTTGAGAATAGCGATGGCATCAAGCAGATCGACCGCACCTTTGGCCGCAGTATCTGGCGTCAATACAGGGAACAGTGTCATGTAACCTGCTGTATGGCCATTCAGCTTCACTGATCCAGTAACATCAGTTTGAGCCCCTGTTTCCAGCACCACCCCCTTGATCAGGGTCTCACTGTTCCAATATTTGGTGTTGACGGTAATACCATAGGTTTGGGATAATGGAGTTACCACAGCAGTCTCTCCGCTTGTCACACTTTCGTGCGTCCCGCCGCCGTCAATGTAGCTCTCTTTGAGCGTAATCGTTTTGCCGACCTCGGAAGCTGTCAGGGCATAGGTATTTTTTGTCGCTCCGCTAATAGCCACACCTCCTGACTGCCACTGATAGCTGATCGTGCCAAGACCATCTACATCCTTCAGGGTGTCGGGCACTGCCGAGAGCGTCTGACCCTGCTGAGCAGTTCCGGCAATCGTTACCTCGCCCGTCGGAGTATGCTGGCTCGCAACAGTGGTCGGATTGCTGTTCATGGTTTCGAGCTTGCCAGCACCGTCAGTGTAGCTTGCCATAATCCGCACCTGACGGTCAACCTGGGCACCACCGAGAGTCAGCGAGTTGCTTGTTGCGCCGTCGATGTCGCTCCATGTTGTGCCATCCTGCAACACCTGCCACTTGTAGCTGATAACGCCAAGTCCATCAATATCGGCAAGGGTATCGCCTGCGGTAAGTGTGTGACCCTGTGTCGCCGTTCCCGTCATCGTTACGTCGCCCGTCGGGGCATGGTTCTTGAATATATCTTTAACGCTGGATGATGCTGCTGCTACTTGTGAATTAACGACATCAGAGGTTAAGGCATCAAATGAGTTATTGTTCTGCATTTTCTGCGCGACATCCTGTGCAACAATCTGGGCTTGAACCATTTTGGTCAGGCTCTCCCGGGCAGTGGCTCCACCCGTTTGAGCAGCAGCAGCCACAACAGTATCGTTCACTTTGGCGGCCGTGGCAGCGAGCGCAGCAACCGTATCAGCAGTTGGTTGAGTTACCACATGTGCCAGCCCCGAAGTAATAGCACCGGAAATCACCGTACTGTCGGCAAGGTTGATGGTTGATCCCGGGGTTGCCCCAATCAACGTGCTGGCAACATCTGCTGCAACTTTGGCTATGTCTGTGGCGCTTGCTCCACCACCCTCGGCAGCGCTGGTTGCAATATCCATAATATTGGCAACCTGCGTCGCCGCACTTTGCACCTTGATGGCCTTTGCCAAATCCGCACTGCTGGCTCCCGTCTTGTTTGCTTCGGCGAGCGCATCATAGGTTTTTAAGTCCACAGAAGAATCAAGCCCCAAGGCTGTCTTGACCGCTTCATTCGCCTTAGCAACATCATTGTCAGTTGTCGCCAGAGCGGCAACAACAAGAGTCGTCAGCGGATTGACAACAGCAGAACCAGAGGGTGCTGAATAGTTTCCGGTAAATGGCTTGCCCGTTGAGATATCGATGGTGCCTGATGGATCTGCCGGATTGGCAGTAATGCGGATAGTGCCAGTGCCAACAAGACCGGTAAATTGTCCTGTACTGTCGGTAAGCGTCCATGACTCACCCTCTCCTGCATCCCAGCGACCATTGTTGTTGGCATCAACCCAGACAAGCGCTTTCGAGAGATACCCATCCTGGACAATACCACTTTGTGTGCCAACAACAGCCGCCGTTGCTGAACTGCTGACATGTTCAACCGTGCCATGGCCATCGGTGTAACTGGCTTGTACCGTAATGACTTTATTTGTTTGTGCAGCACCTAACAGCAGGGTACTTCCAACAGCTCCGGCTATAGTAACTCCATCTGCCTGCCACTGATAGCCAATGGTACCAAGACCATCGGCATCTGCCAGCGTATGGGCAGCCGTAAGCGTCTGACCCTGTGTTGCTGTTCCACTAATTGTCACACCGCCTGTTGGTGGCTGGTTAGAACTCGATAAATACAATCCAGCCGGATTGCCGGATGCATCCACCTGAACACGACCTGACTGTGTCCGGGTGTCAATCGTTCTCCAATGATCAGGGATGCCATCACTGTTGGTGTCCGTGAAGCTGAAGGGAAGACTGAACGTCTGGGTGCCCGATGTTCCTGCTACGGTGTCTGGTTTATTATCACCGTCAATGTCTTTCAACTCACCGCTTAACACGATATCGGAGTTGTGCCCGTCCTTCATTATGGCTGTAAAGGTGGCAATGGCATTGTTTGCATCTTTTGCATGCCACACCAACGGGACATCGACATCGTTGCCCATATCATCCTTCGTCACAAAACCGTCAGGAAGATTATCAGCATTACCATCCGCAAGAAGCACTCCGGTATTACCCGTGTCGAATGTTGCCCTCCAATACTCAGGGCCAGCTTTGGAGGGATCAGTATTCTGAAACGTCAAGACGCCAGCGCTGGTTTGACTGATTTGTCCCGAAGCATTCAGCCAGCTCCAGCTTGCATTGAAGGTAAGTGGATTGTTGTCGGTATCGGCTGTGAGGTTGAGCCTGAAACCGTTATCTCCAGCGGTGGCAAGAACACCGGCACCTGAGTTGAATTTGTAGTAACCTTCGTTTGAAAAAGGAGTGCCGCTGACAAGGCCTGTAGTGTTGATCGTGATAATGTTGGCAAGCTGTGCCGGGTCAACATCAAAAACAACAGAACCAGATACAAACCGGAATGATTCGATGTCGTAGACCATGAACGATTTTGCTGTTGCCCCTGTTCCCACAGTCATTGTCGCGCCGTAGCCAGATGGAGATTGAGGTGGTGTCATACGTCCAAGCTCAACAATGGCGCCAGAAGAATCAAGCGTCCCTTTGAGAACATAAGCGGCACCATCTTTGACCACGCCCATCTTGCTGTACCCTGCGCCAAGATCAAGCACCAGAAGATCCTTGCCAGAATCGCCAAAAACCTGCACCAAATCTTTTGAAGATGCCGCATCAAGATTGATTTGATCATCCCATGGAGTACCACTGACATACTGGCCACCACCAGAAGATACCTTGAGCTGAAAGTTCTGTGAAGCAGCAGCAATAACCTCGGCATTTTTCAGAATCATGGTCTGCGCAACAGAGGTGCCGGCAGCGTCCATTTTCTGGATCTGAAAAGAACCAGCAACCGCAGCTTTCGTAATCCTGTAGGCCTCAACAAAGGTCGTCGTGCCAGTGCCGGCAGGGCCGCCTGATGTTACCGCCGTTTTAATATGAAGCGCCCCTGCGGCATCAAGCTCTTTGGTAAAACTCGAAGCGGAGAGCGGCAAATAAAGTTTATCATAGCCATCTCCGGCATCTACCGTATCATTTCCAGCCGACCATTGCATGATATCATTCCCCGCGCCAGCGGCAATGCTGTCATTACCAGCGGTTCCTGTTACCCAGTCCGCGCCACTGGTGCCGCTGCCACTCCCCACAACCGTCATCGGTGAGAGCAAGTAGCTGTTGTTGTCCATGTTGCCCACCTGCCAGGCCTTGACGATATCAGTTTGCTGCCCCACCACAACTCCTGCCGGCACCCTTACAAAAATATCTGCGCCAGAATTTGGGTACAAATAATAGGGCAGAGAGCTAACTGCATCTGTTCCAGAAAGGGGAACAGTGAGATGCTTGCCATCAAACGTCAGTGATGCAACCGAAACATTAACCGTGCTCATCCCACCGTTGTCGGTCGCGAGCTTGACCACAATCGTGCCCGATGAAGCAAGCACAGCTCCGGTGGTGCCAAGATCAAAGGTCATCGAATTATTGAGATAGAGCCCCGCAGGGTTGCCCGATGCGTCCACCTGAACACGACCGGATCGTGTCTGGGATTCTGTCGTTGTGAAATGATCAGGCTTGCCATCACTGTTAGTGTCCGTAAAACTGAAGAGAAGATTGAACGTCTGGGAACCCCATGTTCCTGAAATGGTATCCGGATTATTATCACTGTTGGTGTCTTTCAACACACCGCTGAAGGTAATATCGGCGTTGTTCGAGTCCTTCACGGTTGCTGTAAAGGTGGCAATGACATTGTTTCCATCTTTTGCCTGCCACACCAACGGGACATTGACGTCTTTGCCCATATCGTCGTTTACCACAAATCCATCAGGAAGAGTGTTGGCATCGGCGCCATCCGCGAGAAGCAGACCGGTATTAACGGTGTTGAATGTTGCACTCCATCGCTCAGGGCCTGCTTTGGAGGTATCAGTATCTTGGAAGGTCAACACGCCAGCACTGGTTTCACTGATTTGTCCCGAAGGATTCAGCCAGTTCCAGCTTGCATTGAAGGTAAGGGGATTGTTATCGGTGTCAGCCGTCAGATTGAAGCTGAAACCGCTATTTCCGATGGCTGCAAGAACGCCCGTACCTGACTGGAATTTGTAGTAGCTTTCGGTTGAAAAAGGAGCGCCACTGACGCTGAAAGTGGTGTTGATGGTGATATTGGAAGAGTTATTAACCAATGGCAATAAAAACACGGACGGGTTGCTGCTTGCGCTATAAGCCGCTCCACTGAACACATCTTTTTGGTCAGTGGAAGATTCAATTAATGCGGTGATTGCTGCGGATGTGAAAGTAACAAGTTTGCCTGCTGCTGAAGCTGTTGTCAACCCACCTGTTACTTCTGAATAATTGAAATGATCCGGTTGACCATCGTTATCAGTATCAATAATGGTCAACAGCGCTGAAACATTATCATAAGATGACGCTATCGTAGCCAGAACACCATTCGTCACGGTCGTCTCCCACTTGATCGTTTGTTCACCGCCATTCATGATGAGTGTCGTGGGACGACGAAGATTGTCGGTTTGCTTACCAAATGCCAGTTCATGCTCAGCATTGGCTGTCCAGTGCGCAGCATCGCTCCAGATTAACTTGTAATTGGTTGTATTGGTATTTGAAGCACCTGACGCATCCTTCCATGTCTTGACTTCCGCCATTCTGTCAATAACGCCATTGCCATCGTCATCGTACAGATACCCCGTCTCATCACCCGATATCGCGAAGGTAGATACCAGCTTGTCGCTGCTGTTGGTATCAGGAACCAGCGTGTATGGTGTCAAATCAAAACTGTACAGACCAACAACATCCCCGTCTCCCGTGGCATCGTAGGCAAATCGTCCGTAATGGTCTCCGCTTCCGCTGCCTGATGTTATATGACCGTACCAAATACCGTTAGCATCCCATGTAATGGTACCACTACCAGTCCCGTTTGACTCAGTAAAATGGTCGGGTATACCATCCTTGTTCAAGTCAGTCAGACAGGCATAAACAGGATTACCATTACTATCTTCATCTACTTTGAAAGAAGCCACATAACCCGCCACACCCTGCTGTGCTGGAACAAGAACAAAGTCCATGAACGTCTCATAGCTCGCAGGAACATGAGTCGTGGTCGGTTGACCATTGACGTCAATAACAATCTTCGAACTGCCATCATTCCACGTAACATACAATCCAGCCGGATTGCCAGATGCATCCACCTGAACACGACCTGATTGTGTCTGGGATTCAATCACCCTCCATTGATCATCCTTGCCATCACTGTTGGTGTCCATGAAGCTGATAGGAACATTAAAGGTCTGGGTGCCCGATGTTCCTGCTATGGTATCTGGTTTACTATCACCGTTGGTGTCTTTCAACACACCGCTGAAGGTAATATCGGCGTTGTTCGAGTCCTTCACGGTTGCTGTAAAGGTGGCAATAACGTTGTTTGCATCTTTTGCATGCCACACCAACGGGACACTGACATCGTTGCCCATATCATCCCTGAACACAAAACCGTCAGGAAGAGTATCAGCATCGGCGCCATCCGCAACAAGCGCTCCGGTATTAACCATGTTGAATCTTGCCGTCCATTGCTCAGGGCCTGCTTTAGAGGTATCAGTATCCTGGAACGTCAAGACACCAGTGCTGGTTTGACTGATTTGTCCCGCAGAATTCAGCCAGCTCCAGCTTGCATTGAAGGTAAGGGGAATGTTGTCAGTGTCGGCTGTGAGATTGAGCCTGAAACCGTTATCTCCAGCGGTGGCAAGAACACCTGTGCCTTGCTGGAATTTGTAATAACCTTCATGTGAAAGAGGAGTGCCGCTGACACTGCCTGTGGTGTTGAAGGTAATATTCGTGATTGGGCCCAAATTAGAAAAGGTATACAGACCAACCACATATCCCTGTGCATCATAGGCCACTCGTCCGTACTCGCCTTCGCCTCCGGTATTGGCACTTCCAATCCAGCAAAGACCATTGGCATTCCAGGTAATCAGGCCTGATACATCTTGTTCATTGTTATCTATCCACGTGAATCTATCCGGAATACCATCACCATTTCCATCAAATATATCACCTGGATGTTTATCGAGATTGTGCAAACTTCCCAGATAACCCTCACTTTGCTTTGTGGTATCAAAAAAGAAATCCTCAAAATATTCATAGCCGGCTGGTGTGCCAACTGGTGTGCCGTCAAAGTTAATGGTCAGTGGATGGATTACGGAAAATGGCACATCAAGAGCGGTTCCGTTATTCGTATCATTGATGTTGTCATCAGCAAGCAAGCGAAAGACATAGCTGCCTGCTGCCGCCTGGGCGGGCACCGTAGCGCTGCCTGTCAAATGACCATTCGCTAACGTAAGAGAAATTTGTGGAACTCCGGCCAGGCCAAAAAATGTTGTGCCGACCATCTGCCCCACAGAAGCCTTGTAGGTTATGGTATCCCCATTCGGATCCGTTGCATAGACAGGAAAATCGAGCGCAATCGTCGTTCCGGAGACATAGCTCAAATGACCAGGTGGTGTAAATTGCTGCCAGACAGGTACCAATGAGGTGACGATGGTATCCAAAGTCGGAAGTGTGCCTAATGACACTGGCGAATCACCGAGAGCAAGGCCTGTACGATCAACTAATGATGCTCCGAATTCCGTGCTTTCCGACTGACGCGTGAAACTGATGCGGGCCAGGACGATATCGGACGTACTATTAATTTGAGTAAACGAGGTACTGATGCCACTGATGAGCAAATGAGCAGAATTAGCTGGATCAGGATTAGCTGCCCAGATCCAACCGGTTAAAGCTGGATTGCCTGTCGTTCCCGTATAGCTCGCTTGCGCGGGGTCAAAACTGAGAACAAGATCCGCGTTATCAATAACAGTACCTGCTGTCAACCTCACCTGAACATCTATACCGGTAGCAGTCACTACCGATATCAGTTTCAGCGCTGAAGCTTGCAGGGTGTGCTGATAAGCCAATGCATTCACGAAGGGAAGAGCAACCGAAGCATCTGTACGTGAAAAGACATCAGGCAACCAACTGCCGCCCTTGTTGCCAGCGCCAACCAGGCCACTGAACGCTGTCACAACGGTATCAAAAGCCTGGGCTATATGACGAACGAATGCCCGCCCTTTCGCCCCGGAACCGGTCATGCACGACCAGAAATGGATGGATGGCGCCTCAACCTGCGCACCTGTAAGTGCGGTAAAATCTTCAGCATCGAGGGCCTTGCCGCCAAGAGTTATCGACCCCGGCTGACCGTGTCCAACAAAATGGAGTGCCTCATATCCTCCTGAGAGGGCATTATAAAGAGTATCTGCAAAATCCGACCGGGCATCAAGCCGCCAAAGCTCTGTCCCCGGCTCAAGTTGCTCCAGTAAAACAGCAGCATCCTCAATATCGGCATCAGCAATAACCAGCGTCCGGAGATCCCTGCTCCCGGCAGCATCAAAAGCATCTGTCGAGCATGAGTTCCCCGAAAAATCATATCCCGACAGGACAGCTCTCCTGGACTCGACAACAGCATCAATATTCATAAGCCACTCCTTGAAAATTTTTACGTGAACACAACAAACCGATGTGGTAAATAAACAACGCAACCGCATATCAACCAAATACCCCGGAAGTATAGCGGCAGATCACCAGCGGCAACCTTTCAGAAAATGAATGCGTAAGAGCTGCAAGTTACAAAAAAAAACGTAATCAGTAACAACCATCCCCTTTTTTCATCAAAAAAGCAGAAGATGCAATTATGCAATCCAGCTCCCATTCACATCCCCTTACCTGTTTTGTCGATAGTGCAAGTATGCCACTATACTCCGGCAACTCTTGTTGGAACTCGATATTACTGTTTAGGATGGTAGTCACCGGTTTTCGATGAGCCAATAAACTCTACCTGCCCGGCTTCTCGTAGTAGTTTAATTAAGCCAGCGTTCAAGATTCTTGGGAGAGGTATCACTCCTCATTGGAACGAAGCGTTACAACTTCTCCCATTCAAACCTGCTGACATTCCTTGCCCCGGGGTCAAAAACAATACCAATCAGATACCGCTCACCCTCATATTTCTCGTAATACTTCATTTTCCTGATCTGCTCAAGCGGCTCCCAGTCGGTCACCTTGAATTCAAGCAGAAAGGTTCTCCCCCCGGCCTTCATTGTCAGATCGATTCTCCCCTTGTTGCTCACATCCTCGGCGATAATGTCCACCCCGATACTGGCAAAATAGGCATAGAGCACACTGGCGTAAAAGCCCTCGTACCTCTCGATATCATTGTTGGTGAAATTATTGTAGGCGATGCTTGAGAAAAGGCGTTTGATAACGGACTCCAGACCTCCAACATCTCCTGCGTTGATGAGATCAAACAGATCATGGCGAATCGGCTCTTTTTCCGAAACTATAGCCATGGAGTGCAAAATAGAGTTATTAAAACTCATTTGCACCTCCTTGTTGGGAAATTCCAGCTCGTAACCAAATCCCACATCCAACCTGATTTCCCGGGAGAAATATAACGATGAAAGAAATATATTTATAAAATAAAATACGTTACCATATATTTATCCCTGATTTTCAAGAGAATGCAAGTTGTAATTATAACTATTTTTCCGAGCACAAGCTTTCTGGGA
>CAIPMW010000062.1 GCA_903866255.1 uncultured Chlorobiaceae bacterium
CCCAGAAAGCTTGTGCTCGGAAAAATAGTTATAATTACAACTTGCATTCTCTTGAAAATCAGGGATAAATATATGGTAACGTATTTTATTTTATAAATATATTTCTTTCATCGTTATATTTCTCCCGGGAAATCAGGTTACATGGAATTTCAAGCACATAAATAACGCAAACATGAGAGATAAAATAACTCAAGTTGTTAATCGCTTGAATTTTCGCAGTCCAATACTTTGTTCCCCGGAGGAGTTAATCAATGAGAGATGATCCAATCGTAGAAGAAATCCGTAGAGTTAGAAGTGCCCATGCGGCGAGATATGGCAACGATCTTGATCGTATTTTTGCGGCCATCAAAGAGTCAGAAAAAAAGTCTACCGCCAAGTTGGTTAATCGCGAGCCAATACTTCAATCATTATCTGTCCCAAACATTGACGCTCAAATTTCGACGAGAGAGATTGTAGATTGTAGATTGTATCCGAGAAGGGAGGGATAGGTAGAGCCCTCAAAAAGATATAATAAGCCAACAGCTTGTTGGCCAATTACCCTGGGGTCATAACATTGCAATTATTACCAAATGCAAGGATTGCAATGAAGCGCTCTATCATGCACAGCAAACCGTGCAAAAAAACTGGATCAGGGCGATTATGGCGTATCAAATCAGCAATTTGACTAATGAGTGAACTGACTTTTTACAAGACGCTGCTGATCGACATCAAGCAGCGTATACGGCAAGCGCAAACTAAAGCGATTCTTTCCGCAAATTCGGAACTGATTTCCATGTATTGGGATATCGGCAAGATGCTTGTGGAGAAACAAAAGGTGGCTGGTTGGGGGGCTGCGGTTATTCCCCGGCTTTCAAAAGATATCCACAACGAATTGCCTGAGATCAAGGGGTTTTCGGAACGGAACATCGGGTATATGATCCGTTTTGCCAAGAATACGGTACATCAATTTTGCAACAGCCTGTTGCAAAATTACCGGAGCAGGCTTTGCTTGCAGGTATTCCCTGGGGTCATCACTGCTTGTTGATTGAAAAAATCAAGGATGTACCGGTTCGATTCTGGTACATGGAGCAGACGGCTACAAACGGCTGGAACCGCGATACCCTTGCTGCAATGATAAAAAGCGACCAGTATAGCCGTCAGGGTTCGCTGGCCAACAACTTTGACCAAACGCTGGCCATGCCGCAATCCGAACCGGTACGGCAGGCATTGAAAGACCCTTATATTTTTGATTTTCTTACTTTATCGGAACAATTTGCCGAGCGGGAACTGGAGACGGAACTGATCAAACACTTCGAAAAATTTCTGGTTGAACTGGGTGCTGGCTTTGCCTTTGTCGGCAGGCAGTATCATCTTGAAATCAGCGATAAAGATTTTTACATCGATCTTCTCTTTTATCACTTGCGGTTACGCTGTTTCATTGTCATCGAACTCAAAAAAGGTGAGTTTAAACCGGAATATGCCGGGAAGATGAATTTTTACTGCTCCGCTGTGGATGATCTGCTGAAACATGGAACCGATGAGAAAACCATTGGCTTGATACTCTGTGAAAGTAAAGACAAGGTATTTGCTGAATACGCTCTCAGGGATATCCATAAACCTATTGGAATTTCGGAATATGAACTAACTCGCTCACTGCCGGAAAATCTGAAGGGGAGCTTGCCGACTATTGAGGAGATTGAGAGGGAGATGAGTCGGGGTGATGGGGTGGGAGATGAGTGAACAATTCATTGTGGACAGTGATGACAATAAAAACTGGCTGAAAGAGGTAAAACTCCGCATCCGCTCTGTACAGCTCAAGGCGGCGATTTTGGTAAACAGGGCGCTTTTGCAGTTTTGCTGGGAGCTTGGTGCCGACATTGTTTAAAAGCAGACGAATGCGCAGTGGGGCGATGGTTTGCTTCGCCAACTCAGTGCAGATTTGATGGCCGAATTTCCGGAGATGAAGGTTTTTTTCTTGAGCAATATCAAGTATGTCAAAAAGTGGTATCTCTTTTATAATCAAACAGATATAAAAAGTCAACAGCTTGTTGGCCAATTACCTTGAGGAGAAAACATTGTTCTCATTTCCCAATAGGGGAGAGCAAAGAAGCGCTCTCTTATGTTCAGCAGACCTTGTGCTGAAAGAAGGGGATAGTGCGGTGCAGGTTCAGGGGTAAAGTTATATTTGTTGATGTATTTTGATGAGCCGAAATTGTGTGTTATTCAGCAAAGTGCCGTTACTCTGACAAGGGAATCACTCGTGACGGGGTGTAATCAGTGTATTTATCTGATCAATATAAAAACAGGAAGAATGTGTTACAATAAGATTGTAATTCGCCTCTATGTATTTCATTAGTGGTATATTAACTATCTTTTTATTGGCGTATTTATATGTATTACGATTCAAAAATCTGTCGTTCAGGTGGATCAATTTAATGAGTGTTATGCTCAATGAAAGATTGATGTAAGGAGCGTACATGCCTGGTGCTAAAGTTCTGACGAAAGCTGCCACAAGTAACGCCGGTAAAACACTTGCCACGTCATCCAGTACTAAGGAGAAGTCGGCTGCCTCAAAAACACTCGTCAAACGTTCAGTTGCAACACGGAAAGTTCATGAGGCACCAAAAACAGGTTCAGTTTCCCGTGCATCCGCAAAAAGTGCCGTAAAAAAAGCCATTGCAAGTCGTAACATGGACAGTGGCAAGAGGTGAGATGGCAACATCATTGTACGTATACTGTTTAGTAATAATGCTTTAGGACGTAGCTGTACCCAGGATAGAGTTTTCTGCACTATACTATTCCGACTATGCTGACTATTCAACATACTGAAGAGGATTTGAGCCGGGCTTATGTTCAGGCAATTGCCGCAAAAGCCGGGGTGAATTTGAGCATGAAAGATTGCTCACACGATTACTATTGATGGCACATTTCACCAGATATCATACTTCAATGGCCATTATCATGAAACTGGTTTCAGCCTTGATTTTCAGCTCAAAGCATCAATAAGTTGTATTATAGATGATACACATCTTCGTTATGATCTGGATGTTGAAACCCACAATTATCTGGTTGATCGTGCTCCAAGAGCTGCCACTACGCCGGTGATTCTTATTTTGATGGTATTACCTGAAGCTGAAAGCGAGTGGCTCTCTCTTTCAGAAGAAGAGTTGGTGTTGCGTCGCTGCTGTTACTGGCTCTATCTCTCTGGAGAGACCTGATTTCCCGGGAGAAATATAACGATGAAAGAAATATCTTTATAAAATAAAATATGTTACCATATATTTATCCCTGATTTTCAAGAGGATGTAAGTTGTAATTATAACTATTTTCCCGAGCACAAGCATTCCGGGAACGCCGAGCTCCAGCTCGGCATTCCCAGAAAGCTTGTGCTCGGACAAATAGTTATAATTACAACTTGCATTCTCTTGAAAATCAGGGATAAATATATGGTAACATATTTTATTTTATAA
>CAIPMW010000063.1 GCA_903866255.1 uncultured Chlorobiaceae bacterium
GCTGGAGCTCGGCGTTCCCGGGTATAAGCTCAAAGATTGCAATACATCCTTACCGAATAACCTATAATTCATGGAATTAGAAACATTGCTGTGCTGTTTGGTGCTTCCTCGTTATAATATTATCGGGAAATCAGGCTGCACGGGGGAGGCTATTGATGAATGATGAATGATGAATGATGAGTGATGAGTGATGGATGAGAAAATTAAACGTTAGATAAAGGCACACACGTTGCCTTTGACAGGTAAAATATGGCTGTTGAGAAAAAAGTACTACTCATTTTTATTCAAGCTGATAGCGGTGTTGATGGTGCGGCTTCCCTGGAAGATGCCTCAGCCAAACGAAGTCTCTTCAGTTCATTGAAAGACAGTGCTCTGAGCAACATTATCCGGCGGGCACAGTTTGCCATTCCACCGCTGGCCCTGATGATTCTCAGCTCCCAAAAGGTGGCGGGCGTTAGCCAGACCTTCTGTGACCTGCGTTTTGAAAAGCTGCCGCTCGACCAGCACTGGGACATGGCTGGCATCAGCGTCCAGACCGGCGCTGTCAGGCCAGCCTTTGAGCTTGCCCATGCACTCCGTTCCAGAGGCATCAAGGTGGTGCTCGGTGGCCCATACGTCTCCATCTTCCCCGACCAGTGCCGCGACCATGCCGACGCGCTGGTCATTGGCAAGGCCGACGATATCTGGCGCGAGGTCCAGGAGGATCTGCTTGCCGGTGCTCTCAAGTCGGAGTACCGGGTTGACACCTTTCCCGATCTCTCGATTGAGCGCGTTGTTGGAAAGAGTGCGCTCGACATCAAGAGCTACTTCACCACCAACGTGGTGCAGACCACCCGTGGCTGCCCACTTCTGCAACGTGCACGTCATGAATGGCCACCGTCTGCGCCACCGGAGCATTCCCGCCGTTCTCAGGGAGGTTGAAACGTTTCTGAAAGAGGACAAGCGGATCTTCTTCTTTCTCGACGACACCATCAATGCCGACGAAGAGTATGCCGAACAGCTCTTTCGCCAACTGGAGCCCTTCAGGATTAAATGGGTAGGTCAGGCCACCACTGCCCTTGGCGAAAAACCCCGACTGCTCGACGCTTTCGCCCGCTCTGGTTGCGGTGCCCTCCTGATCGGCATTGAGAGCCTCACGGATGGCAGCAACCATGCCCACAAGAAGTTCCACAACCCCGCCGCCCGACAGGTGGAGTGCATCAAGCATATCCGCCAGGCAGGGATCTGCGTCTACGGCAGCTTCATCTACGGCCTCGACGAAGACACCCTCGAACTTCCCTCCCAACTCGAAGCCTTCATCGAAGAGACCGGCGTTGATGTGCCTGGCATTAACCTCCTGCGCCCCATTCCCGGTACCGGTGTCTTCAACCGGCTTGCCGAAGAGGGGCGCGTGCTTCATTCCCGGGATGACCACGACGCCATCAAGTTTTCATGGGGCCAGGAGATGCTCTACAAGCCGTTGCGCATTCCGTTGCAAGAGTTCATTCCGAGTTATACGGCGCTGACCAGTCGCGTTTTTACCGTGCAGAATGCCGTGAAGCGGGCTATCCGTGCACCACGGCTGCGGTCGGCGGTGCTGATGTTTAATCTGCTGTACGTGCACATGTACGGCATGGCGCGGAAGGATTTGCTGCGGCAGTTGGGGGGGATGGGGTGACGATTTTGGATTATGAATTATAGATGTTTGCTATAATGATGAATAAATCTTGCATGTCACACTAATCCAACAAATCTTGAGTCAGATAATGGAATGGATGCTTTGCTATACTGCGGTATGACACGCTGATGGCGAAAAATGAGGATACTATGGGAAGCATAGGTGGGCTGAAAGTTTTGTACCTTGAAGCGTATTGCTTAATAGGTCTTAAAAGAAAACGTTACTATGGTCAATGTTCAGATATCAAGCGACATTATTCCGCTAAGAGAATTTAAAACAAGTATCACTGCTTGTTTAAAAAAAGC
>CAIPMW010000064.1 GCA_903866255.1 uncultured Chlorobiaceae bacterium
CTGTCAAAAATAATTTTGTGGTATGGCATTGTACCATGATTTACCGCTGTACCGTCTGGTTCAGAAAATCGTTGAACACACCCATTGATACAACTCATTGCTTGTTTGCCGTTGTAACAGTAGTTGCCGCTTTTTCCATTTATTCCGTATATTTGTAAAATCGATTTTACAAATAAGTGCGGGATATTTACAATGGAAAACTTCTTCAACGAACAGCATCGGCTGATCGAATCGGTGAGCGCGGTGAAGCGATACCTCTACAGCCGTATTGACTGGAATGAGCGCTGTATCGGGATTCTTGGGGCGCGAGGCACGGGAAAGACAACGTTGATGTTGCAGCACGTCAGGGAGCGGTATGGTGATTCTGACCGGGCGCTCTATATTTCGGTTGACAGTCCCTACTTTCAGGCGCATAACCTTTTCGAGTTTGCGCGGGAGTTTTATCAGTTTGGCGGTGAACTTCTTCTTGTCGATGAGATTCACAAATACCCTGACTGGTCGACCGACATCAAGGCGATTTACGACTCTTTTCCAAAGCTGAAGGTTGTTTTTTCCGGCTCAAGCCTTTTGCAGATTTCAAAACAAAAGGCTGATTTAAGCCGACGTGCCATCATTTTCAACCTGCATGGTCTCTCATTTCGGGAGTATCTCAATTTCACCGAGAACAAAGAGTATCCAGTCTACTCGCTGGAAGAGATTCTTGCGGGGCATCGCCAGATTGCCGAAACCCTTTGCAGCGAGATAACCGTTCGCAAACTCTTTCGCGATTACCAGCAGATCGGATACTATCCCTTCTTTCTTGAGAGCCCAGGAACCTATCTCTTTCGACTCCGGGAGGTCATCAACCACATTCTTGAAGTTGATCTTCCTTTGGTGAATCGCATCGAAGCGCGGCAGATTTCAAAACTCAAAAAGCTGCTCTACCTTCTGGCGACAAGCGTTCCCTTTACTCCGAACATTTCAAAGCTGGCAGAGGCAACCGATATATCGCGGCCACGTCTCTACGAATATCTGGAGAATCTGCAGGATGCAAGGCTGCTGAATCTGGTGCGCAGTCAGGGCAGAGGCTATGAGGTACTGACGAGACCCGACAAGATTTACCTTGAGAACAGCAACCTGATGTACGCCATTTCCGAACATGTCAATACCGGCACCTTGCGGGAACTCTTCTTCGTCAATCAACTGCGCAACGCCAGCGCCCTCCATCCAGGCCTGGTTGAAAACAGCATTGAGCTTTCCGCCAAAGGGGATTTTATTGTCAAGTCAGAGTACACCTTTGAAATTGGAGGAACAGGGAAGGGGTTCTGCCAAATCAGCGGGATCGAGAAGAGCTTTGTTGTCGCTGACGATATCGAGACAGGATTTCAGAATAAAATTCCACTGTGGCTCTTTGGGTTTCTTTATTGAGCTGAGAATCGGTTTTGCCGGAACCATTTGGCCTTGCTACCACAATCAATCCTGGTTTTTGAGCATCTGTCATGCTGGGAGGGATTTTTTTTGAGATAAAACCACCTCGGCAATCATGTCGTTGAGTTTTTTGAAATGTTCGTCCAGATTTTTTTTGCGAATTCTTGCGTCTTCGCCTGCTTGATGGATTAAGAGGGCGAGATGCTTTTCAGCTTCCTCACTGTCATCCTGCACTTGTGGGTTATATGTAGCGTCTGTGTTCATGATGGTTTCGTTAGTCGTTTTGTTATACCCTCCTGTCATGCAGTTTTTCTGTTCCTTGCAGGTGCACTGACAATGCCCAAAAGCGCATCAATGGAGATATCTTCATCCAGGAGAGGCCAATGTATCCCGTACCCGGATGGCGAAACCTCAAACGTTTTCCTTTCTGCTTCAGAGGCTTGATGCAGCAAAGGCGATACCGTTTTCAATTCAAATCTTCTGGTTATGCTATCAACAGTAACCTCAAAAAAGTCTCCTTCAAACTGTATGTTCGCAATATCATGATGTTTGTTCATTGCTTGCGTCTCCTTTTGAAATTCATCCCATTGTGTCTCGATGTACTCAAAATGATCGTAGATGATTTTTCTTACTTGCCTGTTATCTCTCTCCGTCATATTGTAGGCAAAAGCCTCTTCAATATCGAATAGCTCTCTTTTTAACCAGTACTTGCATTCATTATCACCATTTCGGCAATGGACATGAATCGGTTCATTTCCCTCATTGGCGTAAAAAAATAATCTCTATCCAAGTATGACAAGTATTGTGGGCATAGACTATTTCAGATTTTTATTTTGCTTGCCTGGCGAATACAATAGATTTGACTGTGAAGTTCTGGCGCTTACAAGAACCAATTTACAGAGGAATGTGACGGTAAGCAACTGAGTCGAATCTTGCTCTGGGAAAACCATCCTTTTCAAAGTTGTAATCTGGCTTGATGTTGTAGGAATCTTCCCTTTGATGAGCATGTCCGCCCAGCAGACGGTATAGGCCGCCTCGTCCCAGTCCTGCCCGAAGAGAGATGGCTGTTCATCTCACGCTCCCGATACTACAAACCACACCATCTATTGCAATCAGCCAAAAGTTTTCATTGGCTGACAAGCGGAAAAGCATCAGGGTTACGAATTGATTCAATGGAAAGGTCAATATCCAATGATGGCCAATGCAGATGCTCTTGGTTATGGAGTTCTACCTTGCAGATTTTGCCAACGGGAGCCTCTTTGAACCAGGGAAACTCAGTGTATGGCAAAAACAGCTCTTCATTCCCGACGAGAATCCAAAAGCCATAAGGAGAAATATTTGTCACTTCAACGCGGAAAGTGCTGATGCCATGCGTTGTGTCTGTCATGGTGCTACTTCGTTATAGGGTGAAGGGCTTCGGTGTACATCACCACTCCAGTCTACAGTTTTCATGGTGTTGTCCGGGATTCATGGCTTGGTGATCCTGATGAATAATACGCAAATTTCAAATGGCAGTGAAACTGCCTGGCGTTGGCTTTCGGAACGTCGTTTTTGCTAAACTTGCCATTCAACCAAGAATACAATTTCAGTTTTTCTGCCATTTGAAAACATAAAATGTGTCTGTGATTATTGTATTATTCTTCTGGTTTAATGGCTATTTCCTCAAGGCTCTGCCCCTGTCTGGCCAGAAGAATCCAAAGGTCAGAGAAGAAAAAATGATCAATAGTTTTTATGTGTTGGGAAAGTAATGGGTGCGTCATCATATTGGGGCGGATGTCGCAGTAATAAACACCGTCAAGTGGATTGAGCTTGATTGTGTATGCCTTGAAGTGTCCTGGCAGAAATGTTGCTGAAATACCGTACTCATGCTCTTTTTTTGTCTTTTTACGCTGTACATCATTGAGAAAAATGGCGATGTGTGACAAATCTGTGTTGGTGAGCCTGTTGTATAAAAACTTGTCCATGAAAACCTTGTCAATGCGGTCTTTGCTGGAAGTTTTAACAGAACCTATGATTTTCAGTTCTCCTGTTTTGCTTATCATTAAATCATGTTGATAGGCTGAGTTAAAAAGTTCTGTTCCATCGTCATCTTTTACAGGAACCCGCATGACACCTGATACACACTCTACATCAAGGGAAACAATGAGTAAGCGGATCAGTCGCTCAAATAAATCGCCATTTACTTTTCGGGCCTGGTTTGATTTTCCGGCAGGTAACGCGTCGAGTGTTGCGCCGATTGATTGCTGGATAGTATAGATGGTGCGGTTGATGTTTTCTCTACATTCGTCTGATGGCCGTTCTCCGTTTTTTATCTGTTCAAGTGTTTCCAGAAACTGCTTTGCGCCGGGTTCAAAATTATCAGCGTCGTACATGAGCAGCGTGTTGATGGGGCGGGTAATGTTGTAATGCCCATCTTTTTGGTACTGAAAAAATTGATAGTGGTTTTCATTTCTGGAGATGATACGGGCTTGCAGGCCAGTCTCTACATATTCCAGATAGCGATTGCAAAATGTGATGTAGCTTTCTACCGTGAGGAAAAGCTTTTTGTTGACGGCACGGCTTACAAGTTTTGAAATATTCATCGTATGGATTCCCTCCTGGCGGCGGTTTTCCGGTCATGGGTGATCCATTCGTCTTTAGTCATTCGCCTGACTTTTTTTAACCGTTCCATTGCCCATTGATTATAGTGGATGTTCATGTCACAACCCATCCAGCGGCGTTTTAGCTGCTCCGCAACAACTATCGTGGTGCCAGACCCGGAAAAGGGGTCAATGACGAGGTCACCTTCGTTGGAAGATGCAAGAACAAATTTTCTCAAAAGTTCTTCTGGTTTTTGCGTTGGGTGAGGGGTTTTCTCGCCCATGCCGTTGCAGGTGGTTGGAATGTCTATGACATCTTTTGGTTTTGCTCCCTTGGGGTTTGGTATCCAGTTGTCACGCTGCTTGTTTCCGTTACCACCGTAGGCGCTTGTTTCTGCCTGTGGGTGCGACGGATATTTGAGCGTATGCGCTCCGTAAGGAGTGCGGACATCGTCAATGTTTAGTTTGCACGCGTCTGTTTTACGGAAGTGGATGATGCTCTCATGCGACCGTCCCCACTCGTTTCCTAAATTAGCCTTGTTTTTGTAATGCCAGATCAGCCAGCGACAATGCTTGAAATACTTTGATGCCGGGTGTTTGATGTCCGCCAATATTTCAGAGAACCCGCACACATATAAAGAACCGGTAGGCTTTAAAACGCGGGCGGCTTGAGCGATCCACCTGATTGACCACTCAATATATTTCTCCTGACTCTCAAAATTGTCCCATTCGGCTTTTTTGATGTTATAGGGGGGGTCAGCAAAAACGAGGTCAACGCTTGACGAGGGAAGAGACTCAAGCCACTTGATAGAATCTCCCTGGTATAGTCGACCGTTTGAATGTCCATATTGCAACTGGAAACCTGCTGAGACAGCGGGTGATGAAAACTCTGTCTTTTGCTTCCATCTTATTTCGTCGGGTGCAAAGATAGTCAATTGTTCCATGATGTGCTGGTCGAGAGCCTGCCAGTCAGCTTCGGGGCAGTTTTCAACGGAATAAGGCATTTTATTTCTCCTCTTGTTGGTATTTCGGTAATATACCATGAAAGGTATCTGGCGGGGTAGTCAATTCAGGTTTTTTTGTGCTTCCCAAGGGTGCTTGAGCTCTCGGGTTTCATTTTGTTTTCGGTGTGGGGTACACGTCGTCGATCATAAACGCACTTGGCAATTTTACCGTTCCCCCTTTGATTGAAGTCGAAAATTTCGACATCAATGAGTCCCATTCATTTTTATAAAGCGTCTGGACATAGCCTTCAGGAAACTTTTTCAGGTTGTTTTTCACCACCTTATTTGTCGGTATAATACGCAAATTTCAAATAAGGTGAAACCGACTGACCATCTCAAAGCCATGTCCCATCTTCACCCCGAAACACTGCACTGAACTATCCGGAAATCCCGGAGAGTTGCCGCATCCTCACTCCGGCCTCTCCAGAATGCTCCCGTAGCTCTCCTTTGCCAGTATCGGGTATATCGTTTTCTGGAAACTCAAACTTTTGTCAGCTTTTCAAAATGCGGTGGTCTCCTGTCAGGCACTATAGAGCTGTAGCCCCGAAAACAAATAATTCTCCTTGAGCCTTTGATTCAGCTTTCGACTTTGCTTTGTTACTCGGATTGAGTGCGCAAGTGGCCTTCCTAAGAAACTCATGCTGCCGAAATAGTTTGTTCCTTCTTCATCAGGGTATATCCAAATGATTCTGCCGTTCGTTTCAAGTTCTTGAAAACTTTTTTCTGGTATTGCTCTTCATAGTAATCCGCCCCCTGATCCACATA
>CAIPMW010000065.1 GCA_903866255.1 uncultured Chlorobiaceae bacterium
AATGGAAAGTAGTGCCTGGAATCCAGCATACCGGTTTATGTGCTGGCTTATTGCTTCAGTGTTATACGTGACTGCCAGCCCGCGCTTGGGTGTTCTCCTCTGGATAAGAAAATCATCATAAGCCTTCTGGTGCTTTGCTACCTAATTTCCCGTGGAAATTATAACTACGAGCAACCAGACAGATGAACTCCCAGCTCTTTACAAATCACCCGCTGCACCTTGGTAACCTCGGTGTGAATGTGTCCATACCTCCCAGAATATTGCACTTTGACAATAGTCTCCATTTCACGCAGGAGATCATGGACTGTGTATTTCTCTATGAGTCCAGATGTTCTCATTTTCTGGCGTAGAGCGCTGATCAGGATTAGAGCGATGAACTGGATGAAGAGTCTTCCGTCGACAGTCGCCGACTGGTGCATCCTTAGACGATTCATGTCTAACGAGTTCTTCAGGTCATCGAAGCACGTCTCAATCGCATCTTTGTCACGATAAACCCTCATTGCCTCCACTGGATCCTTGATTCCATTGGAAAGAAGTCCCTGGAATCCGGCATACCGGCTAATGTATTGGCTTATTGCTTCGGTGTTATAAGAGACCTGCAGACCGCGCTTGGGAGTTTTCTTCTGGATAAAGAAATTGTCATAGGCTTTCTGGTGCTCTTTCACTGGCTTGCCTGACTCAAGTTCTTGTTTGTAATCAAGCAGTTCCCCATTAAACATGTCCACATCCTTGGCATGGCTGGTGGCGTTATAATACAGGTGGAGATAACAGCGGCGCTTCTTCTCTCCCCAAAGATATAAACGCGAGTGAACATAAAGTATCTCCTCATCAAGCTTGCAGTATCCCGCAGGACCATGAATGGTATCACGAATATCGTCGATGGCATGCTGCAACCACTTGTTGCTCAAGGGAACTCCGATCGTGAAGCGATCATGGTGTTCTGTTAATTCATCAAGGTTCGTTTTGCTGTAGAACCCCTTATCCATTACAAAATGGAGTCGTTTTACTTCAAGCTTCTTGAAGGTCAACATAAGATTGTGCAGCGTTGAAACATCATTGATGCTTCCCGGAACGCGGTGGTAATAGACAGGCAGAGCTGAAATCTGGCCGAATAGCATCGCAAGGTTGAGTTGGGGGAGCTTCTCACCATCACGGTTATAGCCATATTTGATGTATTCGTTCAGTTCTGAGTATGAAGAGATCGAGGTAATGTCGTAGCAGATGAAGTCATTTTCCAACGTCTTTTTCATCCATTTTGCCAAAAATGTCTGTTTGGCATCGGTTCCGATGGAGGAGAGTATCTCACTGATCCGTTGGCTGGTTAAGGAGTTTGCAAGGTCAGGTTCATGGCTTTTCGCCCAAGATGAGCAATGGCTAAGCGCACCGCCCTGTATGGCAAGGTAATTTGCCATTGCCAGTATTTGTCTGTGGGTGTCGGGAAAACAGGATTTCAGCAAGTCAGCCAAACCGGTAAGTTTGGAAAACTCATTGAGTACTGCCACTGGCCCGATTATCTGGGCTGATGCAGTGACTGCTGGGTCCCGAATGGCCGCCTGTTGTGGGTTCAGTCGTTTAGAGGGAATGAACGTCCCAGTAGCAGGATCGATCTTGCCGACACACACCTGCTTGTTACGCGACTGCTTGATTTCCTTATTATAGGTAGAGACAGCCTCATAGACGTAAGTAACTCCGCTTTTCTTATTGAGTTGATGAACTTTGAATGCCATAATTTCTCTTTTGGTTAGAGTTATAATAATAACTCTATTTCGTGAGGAAAACAAGCAAAAAAAGCTTGTAACCCGCTTGATTTTATCAAATTAGTTATGGCGTAGTTATAAAAATCTCGGGAAATAAGGATGTATGATAGTTTTTCGAGTGTAGGGTTGAGCAGCTTTTTCCCCAATACCAAACACCCTGTATCTTCCAACAGGGCATCCAGCACGGAAGGCGTTCAGTTAATCAGATGCGCTTCGCACGCTTCACCCTCTTCGAGAGCGTCAAGTATTTCATCAATTTTATACTCGCTGTCAATCTCGCCATACCAGAAGCTTTCGGGATAGACGACAAGCACAGGCCCTTTCTCGCAAAGATTGAGGCAACCGGTTGCCGAGACGGTAACGTCGGTCATGCCACGGTCAGAAAGCTCACTTTCAATGTAGGGAATCAGGCCGAGCGACTCCTTTTTATGACAAATTCCCTGCGGTGTGCCCTGCGCCCGAAAACTTGCGCAGACCAGAATGTGATGCTTTGGTTTATCCATTTTTTGACTCCAGATAATTATTTAATCATTTATTTATCGATTACTCCATAACTCGTTGCCCTAAATCTTAAACTTTGAACCTTGAACCCTGAACCTTGAACTTTAAAACAACCCTCCTCACCCGCATCCCCCTCCAGTACCGCTGCAGCTTGATCCGCAGGCGTGAATCTGGCTGCTTTTCATCAGGTGTTTCAGATCCTGTCCGGTAAATATGCCGTATACAGCCTCTTCGATAACGCCTTCGAGCACAAGCACATCAATACCGTGCGCATTCAGAACTTTTTTGGGCGAGTCGCCCGCGCCATTGACCAGCAGCGCCCGACAGTCGCTGAGGGTTCCGGCCAGAGCCTCCCAACGCTCTTTTCCGCCTCCAGCCGGTGGAGCAGTTCTTGAATCGATCAGGAGGCACTCTCCAGAATCGTCCATACTGTAAATCAGAAACCGATCAGCTTCACCAAGATGTTGGTTGATCAGAACTCCTTCCATGCTGCTGACGGCAATATATGGCCGAACATCAGCCGGGTTGCCTGGCATTGCCGCCGCTTCTGCCAGTTTCTGCATCATCTCCTCCGTGTTGATTTCGCCAATAATTCCGACCGCATCAGCCCTGCAGCGTGCACAGTGTTTCATCTGTGGAAGAAATTCACTTGTCGCTTTCTGGATTTCGGTTACCATCTCCAGAGAGGGTTCCGCAATGTTTTCAAAGACCGTCTCGTGCGTGTTGTAGTAGGGAAGACAGTTCAAAATGTCAGCGCCAAGTTCAGCCACTTTTGAAGCGACGGCGATGACGTGCGAATCGTTCACTCCTGGAATGATAATGGAGTTTACCTTGGCAGTGATACCGGCCTCCTTCAGCTTTTTCAGCGACTCAAGCTGGTTCTTGATCAGCACTTTGGCCGCATCGATACCCCGATACATTTTTTTGTTGTACCTCACCCACGCATAGATTTCGGCACCAATTTCCGGGTCAATGGCATTGATGGTGATGGTGACATGGCTGACCTGCAACCGGGCGAACTCATCAATGTACGGGAGCAGTTCGAGGCCGTTGGTTGCCAGGCAGAGCAGCATCTCCGGATATTTTGCCCGAACCAGCCGCAGTGTCTCCATGGTTTCGTCCGGGTTGGCAAAGGGATCTCCAGGGCCAGCAATGCCAACAACAGCAATATTGGGAGAGAGTATCATCGCCTGATCAAGGTAGTACAATGCCTGCTTTGGTGACAGCACCTTGCTGGTGACGCCGGGCCGGTTCTCGTTCATGCAGTCGAATTTGCGGCTGCAATAGTTGCACTGGATATTGCATTTCGGCGCAACAGGGAGGTGAATACGCCCGAACTTGTGTCGGGATGCATCGTTGAAACAGGGGTGGTTTGCAATTTTGAGTGTCATAATATCCTCCCTTACATATAAGTGTAGCCGATTGATGAAGCATTCTGCCGCTGTTCGATAACGGTGTTGACTATTCGGTCAAAGAGTTCCTGGGTACCACGGTAGCCGAGGTGGTGCATCCGCTGTCCACCAAAGCGATCGTGAATCGGGAACCCGAGTCTGAGCAGCGGGATATTATTTTTTCTTGACATGGTATACCCTTTGCTGTTGCCGATAAGAAAATCGGGTTGGAGTATTTTCGCCTCATCCTCAATATCGACGAAGTCAACACCTTCGCGTACTTTGATGCCGAGTTCATCCATGTCAGGAACCAGTTCCGCAATCCGTTTTTTCATCAGCCCGCTCTTGCCGCCCGAGGCGCAGAGCACAGGCACCATACCGATCTCGCGAAGGAAGGCGGTCATACCGATGACCAGATCCTCTTCGCCGTAAATGATTACTCTCTTGTCAAAAACATATTTATGGCCATCAGCGTATGCATCAACAAGCCGACGGCGCTCATCTTCATATTTTTCATCTCGTTTTTCGCCGGTCAACGTTTCGAGCAGGCTGAAAAATTTGTCGCTCCCATTGATACCGATAGGCAGAGGGAGATGATAAGCCGGGACCCCAAACATCACATCCAGGTATCCGGCTGCCGATTTTGAGGCTTCAATTGTTGAACCAAACTCAATACTTGCCATGGCACTGGCCGCCGTTGCAATGGCGCTCGCTGGTGTGCCACCCGGTGGTATGCGATGGTACTCACCCCATGGGCCGCCATCCATGGTCTGTGAATAGTCGGGCAGCATCATGTATGGCACTCCGAAATCTTCAAGAATCTCCTTCAGATAACGCAAGTCAGCAGGGGAGACCATGTTCGGAAAAAGGTTTATCAGCCTCTGCCATGGCATTTTTTCAGCCAGAGCTTTCACCGAAGCATGGACAGCGGCATGAAATCCGTCGATATGGCTGCCCTGATAGCTTGGCGTTGACGCATGGATCAGAATCGGCATAGGCGAGCCGTTTTTGAACTCCTTTTTGTATTCCCGCAGAATCATCGGAACATCGTCTCCAATCGTTTCGCTCAGGCAGGTGGTGGCCACCCCAATAACATCGGGCTTGTACTGATCGCTGACGTTTTTCAGCCCGATTTTCAGGTTATGGCTGCCGCCAAAAACCGCGCTCTCTTCATGAAAGTTTGATGATGCAATATCAATCGGCTCTTTATAGTGGCTGATCAGATAACGTCGTATATAGGTTGCACACCCCTGCGAGCCGTGCAGGAATGGGACACAGTTCTCTATTCCCCGGAAGGCGAGGCATGCACCAAGAGGGTTGCAAAGTTTGCAGGCGTTCTGTGTTGCTGTTTTTGCGTGTTCGTGTTTCATAGGGAGCCTCCTTTTCTTGGAGCGAACTGCCATACCGGGCTCATGACCGATTGATAGACCTCCAGTGCAAAATTGTACATGCCGACAAATCCGGCGAGAGGGATCTTCCTCTCATGGTTATGATCACAAAATCCTATACCAAGCTTGAAGGCGATTGGCCGCTCCTTGACACCGCCAATAAGCAGGTCAGCCCCTTTTTCAAGGATAAATTTCGAGAGTTCGACTGGGTTTGAATCATCCACAATCACCGTTCCCTCATCGCACATCTCTTTGAGTCGGGCATAATCTTCCTGGTTGCCGGTCTGTGAACCAGCCAGCACAACTGACATACCGATTGAACGGAGCGCTTTAATGAGCGAAAAGGTCTTGAATGCGCCACCAACATAGATAGCGGCCTTTTTGCCCGTAAGCGCTTTTTTGAATTTCTGGAGCGAAGGGTAGAGTGTTTTCACCTCTTCACTGACAATTTGTTTTGCTGCTTCCATAATATCTGGCCGGTCAGGAAATTTGACGGCCACATCATAGAGTGATTTCGACATATCCTCAATTCCGAAATAGGAGACACGAATGTAGGGAATTCCATATTTCTCCTCCATCTCTTTGGCAAGCCAGGTCATTGAGCCTGAACACTGCACCACGTTGAGCGTTGCGCCATGAGCGCGTCGGACAGCATCAATACGTCCGTCACCAGTCAGTGTCGCTACAACCTCAATGCCCATTTTTTCATAGTATTGGCGTATAATCCACGCTTCACCGGCAAGGTTGAATTCGCCGAGGATGTTGATACTGTATTTGCTGATATCCTCAGTTGAGCCTGTGCCGATCAGCTTCATCAGAGCATGGCAAGCCGCTTTATAGCCATCTTTTTTTGTACCCTTGAATCCTTCTGAGTGGACCGGAAGCACTGGAATGCCTGTCTCCCGTGCAACTTTTTTGCAGATTGCCTCAATATCATCGCCGATGAGGCCGACAATACAGGTTGAGTAGATAAAGGCAGCTTTGGGTTTGTACTGCTCAATCAGCTCAATCAGTGACTTGTAAAGCTTTTTTTCGCCGCCGTAAATAACATCCATCTCTTGCAGGTCGGTCGAAAAACTCAAACGGTGGAGCTCAGGTCCTGAAGAGACTGCTCCACGAATGTCCCAGGTGTATGCTGCACATCCGATAGGCCCGTGAACCAGATGAATGGCATCGGCTACGGGATAGAGTACAACCCTGGAACCGCAAAAGACGCAGGCACGCTGGCTCACCGATCCCGACAGGCTGGAGGTGTCACAAGCGATATCGGCTTGAGCCACACCACTGTTCTTTTCGAGCACCTGCCTCTCTCTTCCCTCAAGAATACCAATCTGTTCCATAGCCATACCTCTTAATATTGTTGGGGGATGTGAATTCCGTTGTTCCCCGGTGTCCCGTGTTTTCCGGGGTGTCCCGTGTGTCCCGTGTATCCCGTGTATCCCGTGTGTCCCAGGGCTTCACCCTGGGCTATTGTATGTCGCCCCTTCGGGGCTTAAGAACAATGGTTTTATATACCCCGAAGGTGCAGCATTTTTCACCCTTCACCCTTTTTTCTCTTACATCACCAGTTCAAACTTCTCCTCAAGCGCATCACGATCCTGGCGATCCATGATGGCATTCAGAATCTTTTCGAGCAGTCTCAGGCTGCCGCTGTACCCGATATTCGGGAAGTAGCTGTGGCCAATTCTGTCAAGAATCGGGAAGCCAAACCTGATGAACGGAATATCCTCGTCGCGGGCCATGTATTTGCCGTAAGTGTTTCCGATCAAAAGGTCGACAGGCTCGTTCTTCATCCACTGGTGAAGCAGGAACATGTCTGCCTGAAGCCCGCTCTTGAAGTTTGTTTCCGGTGACCTCTCGTCAAGAAGCTGGCGCATCTGCTTCTCAAATTTCTGTCCAGGTGTGCCGCTGACGATATGTACTGGCTTCATGCCCAGGTCAAGCAGGAACTCGGTGAGCGGCAAAATCTGATCCGGGTCACCAAAGAGCGCAACCCGCTTGCCGTGCAGATACTGCTCCATGTCGCACATCACATCAACCAGTCGTCCTCGGTCAGCCGTAATCTCATCGGGTACTGTTACTCCGGCAACTTTGCTGATTCCCATAATGAAGCGGTCAGTTGCTGTGAGGCCGATTGGTATGTCGAGCGTTTCAAACGGCACCTTGCACTTCTTTTCAAGCGCTATTGCCGCAGGCTCGGCACTGATGCTTCCGAGCGCCAGTGAAGCAAGGCTGTCGCCGCTGCTCTTCAGCTCTTCCACCGTTGTGCCACCTTTTGGATAAAAGACATGCTTGCCCGTCTGCGGTGCATCAAGAACGTCTGAAGTGTCAGGAAAGAGCACAATGTTGATGCCCATCACCTTCGCCAGTCGTTTGATTTCGCGCATATCCGAAGGCTCCATCCATCCGGCAATAATGTTGTACTGGCTCTTTTTGACACCGGTTGACTCCGCAAATTGTGTCGCTATGCCAGCAACCATGTTTGAGTAGCCGGTGACGTGCGAACCAACAAAACTCGGCGTGCTGGCATAAATCACATACTTGCCTTCTGGAATTTTACCGTCATCACTTGCCTTTTTCGTGATCTGCTGCAAGTCATCACCGATAGTTTCGCTGAGGCAGGTTGAGTGCACCGCGATGATATCCGGATCATAGACCGCGAAGATAGTGTCAATGGCGGCCAGAAGGTTTGCCTGGCCACCGAACACCGAAGCTCCCTCGGTGAACGAACTTGTTGCCGCCATAACAGGCTCTTTGTAGTGGCGGGTCAGGGTGCTCCTGTGATAGGAGCAACACCCTTGTGAGCCATGGCTGTGAGGCAGACAGCCGTGAATTCCAAGCGCGGCATACATGGCACCGATCGGCTGGCAGGTCTTTGCCGGGTTGATCGTCAGCCCCTCGCGCACTTTAACCTCTTTTGATGTGTGTCGTAATAGCATAATTCAATAGTCTCCGTTTTCCATTCATTACTGTGTCACGTAACTGGCTGCAAGTTCTCCACCTTTCCCGTTTCCTGCTGTTTCCCATGGCGCCTTGATGAGCTTCCATACCGGGTTGTTTACCATACGATCAATGTCTTTGTAGAAGTTTACTGCCCCCTCAAAGCCAGTGTAAGGACCGCCGTAGTCGTAGCTGTGAAGCTGTTTCAGCGGAATGCCCATCTTCTGTACCACATACTTTTCCTTGATACCGGCACAAAAAATATCCGGCTTGTAGATCTCAATCAGCTTTTCTGACTCATAGTGGCTCAGGTCATCAACAACCAATGACTTTTTGGTCATCTGCTTCATCATTCCTTCGTAGCCGTTAATCTCTAACCCTTTCTCCTTCAGTGCCTCAAGTTCCGCCTCTGTTTTTCTCGGGTTGTAGAGCTCAGGATCAGCGACGACTTTCAGCTCCTCAATATTTTTGCTGTCAGCATCAACCTTGATCTTCGGCAGTACTTCACGACCCTCATAGTCATCACGGTGAGCAAACTCATACCCTGCGGCTACCGTTGTCATTCCAAGCTCAGCAAAGAGATCCTGGTAATGGTGAGCACGTGAGCCACCGACAAAGAGCATAGCTGTTTTACCTTTGGTTCTCGGAAGAATCTCCTCAATTACCGCTTTCACTTTTGGTGCCTCTTCAGCAATGACGGCTTCAATTCGTGCTTTCAACTTCTCATCACCAAAGTATTCGCCAATTTTGCGGAGTGACTTTGCTGTTGATTCTGCTCCGACAAAGTTGACCTTCATCCATGGAATCCCGTACTTCGTCTCCATCATGTCGCCCATGTAGTTGATCGAGCGGTGGCAGAGAATGACGTTAAGGTCTGCCGTATGGGAATTTTCAATTGCTCTGACTGTCGAGTTGCCGCTGAATGAAGCAACCAGCGTGATGCCAACTTTTTCAAAAATGCGTTCAATTTCAAAAGCATCACCGCCGATGTTGTATTCACCAAGCAGGTTCAACTTGAACTTTCCTTCACTCGGGGTGTTGTCGCGGCCAACCATGTGCTTGAATACACCGTTGTTAGCAATGTGGTGACCTGCTGACTGACTGACGCCCCTGTACCCTTCGCAACTGAAACCGAAGACGTTGCAATCTCCGAACTTCTCCTTCATCTCTCTGGCCGCAGCGTGCACATCATCTCCAATAAGACCAACCGGGCAGGTCGAGAAGATGGCAATTGATTTTGGATGAAAGAGGTCATAGGCCTCCTGGATCGCAATCTTCAACTTCTTTTCACCGCCAAAAACGATATTCTCCTCCTGCATGTCGGTTGAAAAACAGTAGGGAATGTAGTTTTCATCCATCAGCGACTCTGGCTTCGTCTGGTTACGACGGGTTAACCAGGCATAAAAACTGCATCCGATAGGGCCGTGAACAATGTTGACAATGTCACGGGTAGGCCCAAGCACCACACCTTTGCAGCCAGCATAAGAGCATCCACGCTGGGTGATGATTCCCGGAACGGTACGCACGTTGGCTTGTACTTCGGGGATGATCTCAGGATCGTTGATCACAATCGACTTGGCCCGTTTTTTTGCCACCTTCGCCGGGTATTTCTGTATCAGCTCCTCCCTTACCTGGGCCGGATCTGGAATAATTCTGTTCGCCTCCATGGAACTCTCTCCGTTTACACCTGTTAAATATTGATCGTTAGTTCAGCGCTGCATCGCCCTTTTCACCCGTTCTTACCCTGATAGTTTCAAGAATCGGGGTTACAAAAATCTTCCCATCACCAGGTTTTCCTGTCTGGTTTGTCTTGATAATGGTGTCGATTGCTGTTTTGCATAACTCATCAGGGATGACAACCGTCACAATTCGCTTTGCTACCAGCCTTGGTGCATTGCCGAGCTGTGCAATTGCCTCTGGATGACCCGCCTCAGCACCTTTGAGAATGTCGTAATGAACCTGCCCCTTTCCGCGTCCCATCACCCTGCCAGTAGCCGTGAAAGCCGGAATACCTGCGTCGATAAGCGCCTTTTTGGTTGCGTTCACTTTGTTGATCCGTATGACTGCAATAATCTCTTTCATTCAAGCCTCCTTTGCTGGAAGAAATGGATCAGTTTCCCGTTCACCGGTGCTGATGGTGTATACTTCTTCAACGGCCGACACAAAAATCTTTCCATCACCAAATTTCCCATCCGGTCCTGATTTGGCATTATCAAGGATTGCCCGTAATACAAAATCTTTATCGGTATTCGGAACCACCGTGAACAACATCTCTTTAGGAATTTCATCATAGACCACGTCACCGACGCGCAAACCGCGTTGTTTACCGCGTCCAACCACCGAGATTTTTGTTATAGATGGATAGCCCGCATCAAGCAATCCCTGCATGACATCATACACTTTTTCAGGCCTGACGATTGTTCTGATCATTAACATCTCTCTGTACTCCGTTGTTTTAGTTAGCGATACCAAATTCAATAAGCAGTGATTCCAGCTCTTCAATTTCGAGTGGCTTTGGAATGACGAACATCTTGTTGTCGTTAATTTTCTGTGCAAGAGATCTGTACTCATCAGCCTGTTCGTGGGTCGGATCATATTCAATAACAGTCTTTCTGTTGATCTCCGCACGCTGTACAAAGTTGTTGCGAGGAACAAAATGAATCATCTGGGTGCCGATTTTCTTTGCAAGTTCTTCAATCATCTGGCGCTCGTTGTCAACATTACGGCTGTTGCAGATAAGACCACCAAGGCGCACTCCACCGGCGTCAGCATATTTCAGAATACCTTTACAGATGTTGTTTGCGGCGTACATGGCCATCATCTCACCAGAGCAGACGATGTAGATCTCCTCTGCTTTGCCGTCGCGTATCGGCATGGCGAATCCTCCACAGACAACGTCACCGAGAACATCGTAAAAAACATAGTCGAGGTCCCATTCGTCATCGAAAGCTCCAAGCTGTTCGAGGAGGTTCACCGAGGTGATGATACCACGACCGGCACAGCCAACACCTGGCTCAGGACCACCGGATTCGGTGCAACGGGTGTTTCTGTACCCGGCTTTGATGATATCTTCAAGTTCTACCTCTTCACCCTCCTCGCGAAGTGTGTCGAGAACCGTCTTTTGCTGTAGTCCCCCGAGAAGCAGGCGGGTGGAGTCAGCTTTCGGGTCACAGCCAATGACCATAATTTTCTTGCCCATCTCAGCAAGACCGGCAACCGTGTTTTGGGTTGTGGTTGACTTGCCAATGCCACCTTTTCCGTAAATAGCTACTTTTCTCATTATTGTGCCTTTATTAGGTTATCGTTACCTTTATCTTCAACTATTCAGGCTTTATTTATTGTTGCCCTGAATAGTTATGTCTTTTATGAAGCAAGAAGCGTGCCAAAGCTTCTTACTTACAGGAGATTGTTTGAGAAAAAGAGAGTTGGCGCCCTCAAAGCTGCACGGCTAAAGGTTTTTTGCTTCTTGATGAGACGCGGATTAGTTATTCAGGCGGTTGAATATGATCTCTTGCAGGGTGTATTGAATGGTGGAAAGAGCTACAAATTGGTGGAAATGTAAAGAAAACTACATTTATGTGGGTAGTGAGACGATTTCAGCAGATTGTGCCGTCCTGAAGTTATTGGGGCAATTTTGGCTGGTTGTTGCAGATGCACGGAATACAACAGGGAGCCCCCCACTATAACCTTTAAGGGAATAAGGCTGTAATGGGGGGGGGGCGGCAGGGCGGGATGAAATGAAGTTTTCACAGCAAGTTGTTACCTGTCAGCAAGTTCAGGCAGCAGCTTCATGAAATGCTCAATATTATCAGGATAGGAAACTGACAATGCTGAAAGTGTCCGCTGGAATTTTGTATAGACAACATTTGTCCTTCTGAGTTCATAACTTTCATTTTCTGCGTTTATCACCGGTTCAAGAGCGTAAATAAACCAGGCAATTTCTGCCTCCTGTTTTTCAACCGGCACCAGATTCGGAAGTGCTTCGAAGTAGTTCCGATCAATGGCAACAGCAATTTTTTTATTCCATGAATTCAGAATAGAGCCCTTGAAGATAAGTTGAGGCACAAGGCTCTCTCTCATTGCTGAAACATAATCGGATTGAGGGTAGTTGGACTGTGCTGACCAATCCATCAATGAGTTTGTCTGTGGATCCCTCATGTAAAAATCGAATGGATCGCGCACATTTCCGTCGATAAAAGCTGACTGGATTTCGATAGCCCCAAAATCAGTCATTTTACCCGTGTCGTCATAAGCGACAAGAACAACATCAATATTACCAGCAGATTTACCATAAGCATCAGTTAACTCTACCTCTGTCAGAGAGCTCCAGCGAACCCCTTCCGGGAAAAAGAATGAAGCGGCATCATCAGTAATAAGCCACTCTTCGCGAAAACGAACAGGGCATGTAATCACTGGCTTATTATTATGCAGAAGACTGCATACTCCAAGAGGATTATTTGGGTTCTCGTTGGTGCAGTTGGGAACGCGGTTATTGAAAGGGCAATGGCGGTGAGAGCGGTACCGTTGTGCCTTGGAAGAGAGGTCGGTCGTTGTAAAACCAAAAACCTCAGCTAACGGATTCTTGAAAGTGTTCATGCTGTAAAAATTTTGCGACGCGGTGGGTTGGAAGTGACTTATAGAGCTGCTTTTCGTTACCTGTTGCACAAGGCCAATATTGTGGTGAATCGAAGTGAACGGTCGTGTGCCAGTACTCATGGAATCAGGCGAAGTTGCTGGAGAGTTGGCTGGTTGCAAGCCATCCGCAGAATCCTCTGTTCTCTCTGCTTCTGGTACATCCGGCTCCATGAAAGGGACAATATCACTGAACATATCGCGAGGCAACTCAGCCTGAATGGTAGATTCGGTACTGCCGGAACCACCATTATCAAGAGTATTATCCTCTGAAGCGAGCTGAAAGGGTGCCAATGGTGTCTTGGCCATAACACGGGGTGCAGAATCCTGATACGGTCCACCGTTTACAAGATCCATACTCTGCTGCAGTTGATCCACATGCAACTGCTCGTTCTTGCTTATCTGCAAGAGTCTCTTTTTGATATCCGCATCATCCACGTCTGCCGCGAGCGTAAAAAAAACATCCCTTTTTTGTTTTTTAATCTCAGCCATGGAGGAGAAAAAATCGAGCAAATCCTTATTAATAAACATCTTTTGTGCTTTTTTCTATGGATTCAATAAGAGTTTTTGTGTATTCCTTTTGTTTTTTCATATCGATATCAAGCTGTTGCAACATATCAAGAATCCTTGATTGTACACCTTCGTCAAGTGTTGAATATCTAAGGACATTCTGAATATGGTTTGAGTAAATGGAAATAACCGATTCCTCGCTTTGCTCAATGGCGCTTATTTTGTGGAGTAATTCTTGCTTTTCGATCATGGTTGAAATACGTTAGAAAATGGGGCCGCCAAAACCAGAGAGTACTCATCAGCAGAGCCGGAAATACGGGAAAAAGTATGAATTTTTCTCCATATTCCAAATAGCCAACGAGTAAACACCAAGTTATCCCAGTTGTGAGTCACAACTGGGATATTTCAGGATGATAATAACTCCCGCATTTACCCCCAATGTTCGGAGGCTGGCAGGCAAGGCCCTCCGGTGGTGCTTTCCGAATCTTGAAGGGCGATGAACTCATCCCAATTCACCTTGCTGAGCTCCTCCAAAGTGAACGAAAACCCCTCTTTCCTGATGAATGCAAGAAAACGCGCACTCATTCTCGGGTCATTTTTCAATTTCGCAATGAATCTTCTTGCTTGTTCTTCCGACATAGCCCACCCCGCATATAAGGTTTCGAGATGAAAAAAATCTACCCAAAGGTGAACAGATTTTTTTCAATAAAAGTTCACCAGTGAGGCGTATTTCATTACGAAAAGATGTGTTTTTAGCGTGATATTTGGTGGAGAGCGGAGGATACTTCAGTTTACCAGCTAATTTTAAGCTGTTATAGTACTCAGGTAACCAGGAGATACTGTTGATGTAGTAGTCATTATTATCGTTGTAATATAATCCCTCATTGTTTTTCCGAATACACTGTCTGAGGCGTTGCAGTACTGCCAGGGAAAGGGGTGAGCCAGCAGTCTCTGTTGCAGCGTATACTGCACTGTAAAATAGGGCATTTTCATAAGTTTGACCCTTTGATGGTTCAGCGTACTCCTTTTCGAAGGATGCGGCAAAATGACGAAGCACATCAAGGGCACGACTATCCCCATAGAGATAATAATCAGCGGCAATTCTCAAGGGAATCCTCACAGCATCCCATCCATAGTCAAGGGGTTTTCCTGGCAGTTCAACAAAACTTCCATTCTGGTCAACAGCAATCCAGTCAGGTACCCCCCCCTTTTTTTTTAGTTCACCCGGGGACGCCTCAAGAAGATGTCCGAGGATAGAGTATGTGGTATCGACAAGATCAAGCCAGCGCTTGTCCCCACTGACCTCAAAAAAGAGCTTGAAATGAGAGGGCGCATAGTACGAGGGGTTCAAGGCAACAACGTTACCCTCACGGTTGTTCTGTTTCGGCCATGGAAGTAAATAAAGTTTTCCATTAATGACCGATGTCTCTTGATCAAGAACACTTTTGAGCACTTCGCTCGCAAGCGTCACATAGTGCACATCATCCCATTTGCGGGAAGCAAGAATAAGGCTGTATGCATAATCAATGTCAGCATCTGATGCTGACTTTCTGTCGATGACATGTCCATTTTCAAAGTGCCATGCCAGCAACCTGTCACCATGTGATATCTTTCTGGAGAGTTGAGCTTCCGTCCAGTCCAGGCACTCATCAAAAGTTTTGCGGTCATCCAGCAGCACAGCGCGAAGCATCCCGTAGGCCTGACCCTCCGAAACGGTATCATTGTTGTTTTTAGGGCGAAAAACCCTCCCTTGACGAATAAAGGTCTGTTTATAGTGAGCCCATGAGGCCTGGGCAATCTTTTCAGGGTTCTGGGGGACTGAGGAGCAGTTTATTGCAAGTAATGGAAAAACCAAAACCAGAAAAAGCAAAACTGACTGCTTCATTTTCTGTTGAAATGAAAAAGTCCACTGAGTAGAATAAGCTGAAAACCCATCCAGAATACATTGACGGCAAGTATGCTTTGAACACCATCATTCGTCAATAGCCGCATAACGCCCCAGGAAAATGTTACAAACACTGTAGTGATCAGCAACAACTGTGGCCAGAGGCTTTTCCAGGGAACATTGGATGAGTTCCCCTTTGGAGTGACCTGAAACCCTTTTTTACTGATATTGAGTATGCCAACAATTGATGCACTCAAATATACAGGCATGGAGAGAGCTGTCAGCATCTGCACCTTGATCATATTGCTGAGTTTATATTTTTTCTTGACCATGCTGCCGTAAAAAACAAGATTCGAGAGTATGAAAAACGGAATAAATGTTATCGAGTAGAAAAATGAATCAATATTATACGAGTTGATATCCAGAAAAATATACAGCATTGGACCTGCCATCAGAATAAAATATGCTATCCCTATAAAATAGTAGGTTGTTGATATGAAATACTCAAGCCACTGTTCTGGGCGTAGCGACTTTATATCGGTAAAAAAGATTTTTACCAGCTTGCGGAAGAGTTGTGAAGTGCCCAACGCCCAGCGGTTCTGCTGGGTAAAGTATGCTGCCAAATCCTCCGGAGCCATACCGAATGTATAGGCTTTGTGAATAAAAAATGATTTCCAGCTTTTCGTATGGAGCTTCAGTGAGGTGGCAATATCCTCTGTGACGGTCTCTTCATCAAAATTGCCAACACTGTTCAGAGCAGCGCGACGGAAAACAACATTGGTGCCACAGCAAAACATCGCCTTGTTTATTGTTTTTCCAAGACAGATATACTCATAAAAAATAGCCTGCTGGTTATGCGCAATCATCGCCACAATGCTGTCGTCACCATTTGAATAGAACTGGGGGGTCTGTACAAAGGCAAGGCGATCATCACCCTCAAGAAAAGGTACAAGTGTCTTCAAAAACACTGGCATGGGGTTCTGATCAGCATCAAAGATAGCAATATATTTTTCATTGAGAGTTTTCAGCACCTCGTTGATCATGCCAGCTTTTGCCCCGCGGTTGTCGCTGCGGGTAAAGAGGTTGACTCCCAGTTGTTCTGAAAGTTCCTTTGCTTCACGCTTGTAACTTTCAATGGTTGAGTCATCAAGCAGATAGACATTTTTGTTCTTGTATGCAATGTTCTTGCATGTCAGGAGTGTTGTCTCAATAATATCCCTTGATTCGTGCCGAGCCGGTATCAGAATCGCTACAGAGGCACCCTTGCCGGGGCTCTTCTGCGGTGGGGATAATGGACGCAAATTCTCACGAAGTACATCAACAAAAAAGAAAAACGAATGGAACAAAATAAATATCTCGGCACAGAAAAATATCAGACTGAATACGAGTTCAAGCGTAGTAAATGGCGCAATTAAGATGTAGTAAATGCGGACGCCAACATATATGGCGAGCAGAAGCAACAGCAAAACTATCTGTAGAATCAGAAACCAGGAATTTTTCTTGTCACGCATTTTTGTCGAAATTTATAAAAGCACAATTAAAAAAACCACCGGATTTCTGTTTTAAGCAGCTTGTCTTCATAGAAAGACTTTGTAGCCCAGGAATACTGTCCCTCAATTGATGAGGAAAAGCGGTTACTCCAGTCGTGGTATAACATTGCTCGAATCTGGTGCGAGATATTATTCTCGGGTTCAGCAATAATTTTGTATGAGGCTGAATAATATGTTTCATTGACACCCTGAAAAAGCTCATCATTAAAATAACTGCGGAATTCCATACCTAATGAATGAGTGTTAAACGATGAGGGGCTCCAGTAGCTATGAGGAGTCGAATTGGAGAAGCCATAGTTCTGAAACCGGTATGTAAGGTTCAGTCGCTTCTGACCAAAAAGGAGATGAGACGTAACATCACCGCCAGTGGTATGACCACGGTTGCCATCTGAATAGTGAGCAAAATCGTAATCCAATCCGGCATTCCAGTTTCGATAACCGTCATAGTTTAAGCGATATTGTAATCGATTTCTCCTGAGTTGTTTACGAAATGTTTCGGCATTATCAATCACCTCTTCACGGCGAAACGCAAATCCAAGGTGAATGTTGTTCAGTGGTTCGCTTTGAGTTTCAACAAAGCCTGTATGAGATCCTGCTGAATTTCCAGAGTTGACGTGATAGCTGTACGCCCCCCGAACCAGTATATCAGGGATGTTCCGGTATTCAAAACCAGTTGTCAAGTTATTTTGAGTGACGTTTCCCGCACGACTTTCAAAACGGAAGGATTTGTTGTCGTAGCGCAGAAAACCGGAAAACTGATCGTCATAAGGCCAGGAGATTGATGAGTAGATTCCTGTATAGGTGACATTCATGCTTTTCCACTTGCTGTTGACATCGAAATATTCTGCACCGCTCTGGAGCGTCGGCATGGCAGAGAGAATGCCGGTTTTCTTTTGCGCAAGTGCTGCCTGCTGATGTTCCGGCATGTTGGTTAACATCAGATTAAACGTATCCCTTGCCTCTTTCCAGTGTGCGCTCTGCATAAAGAGCTGGCCAAGGTCAAAAAGCGCTTCAGGCTCATTTGGTTCAATCGCAAGCCACTCCCTGTATGCCTTTACCGCAGGTCGATAAGCGCTGCGGTAATAGTTTTTCTTGGCGGTTGCTTCAGCCTTGAGCGCCTTGCTCTCAGGATAAGCGACAAGTCCTTCATCGTACGCAGCAGTTGCGTTTCCATATTTTGCCATCCATCCAAGTACGCGGCCCTTTTCGCGATATGCCTTCAGTCGAAAATAATCGATCCGATGGGCATTGTCCAGGGTAATAAGTTTGTCATAATTGACAAGAGAGGTTGCATAATCTTGTTGCCAGCTCGCAATTTCAGCTTTAATCAGCAATGCTGTTTGGTTGATCTTATTTTTAGGTGAGTGCTTGATCAACTCATCACATGCCTGTAACGCTGCCGCAAAGTCCTGCCGTCCCAAAGCAAAATATGCCTTGGTTTCCAGAACATAACTGTCTGCAGGATAGTACTTTTCGACCGAGTCCAGTAACTTTTTTGCTTCCGCCAACTCTTTGACTGAGGAAAGCTTATTGGCAAAAGCGATTGCGTTATCTTTCTGTCTGTTTTTTTCAAAAAGTTTCTGGTAATATACACCTGCGTCCACATACTGTTTGTTGCTGAAGAGCACATCAGCATATTCACGCTGAATAGAATCACTTATCTCACTGGGAGTGACAACAGTATCAACAAGTTTCAGCGCTGTATCCCAACGTCCAGTCCACGAATAGGCCCTGGCCGCATTAAGGAGCAGTTGCGTGTTTTCAGGTTCAATTTTTATCCACTGTTCATACAATGGAAGAGCCTTTTCGGCTTTTTGCGCGGACAAAAAAAGATCAATGACTTTTTTCAAAACGAACGTATCCGTCGGGTATAACTCAACGAGTCTGGCAGCGACCTCCTCACCGTCTTGATAGGCTTTGTTGGCAAAGCAGGCGGAAGCAAGTTTCAGTGTTGATGTCTTGTCAAGAGCGCCCGCCTTGAACAGATCCATAGAGACTGGTGCAATGGATTGAATTTCCTGAATCCGTTTTTTTTGATTTTTTGATTTACTTTGCCCGGCAGCATGGCTTACGGCAGGTTCACTCACAATGGCAATTCCTGCCATGGCTACTAAAAAAAATGCATTACCTGATTTCATTATAAATCTTCGCAGAATTTAGCGGTACTATTATAGAATTATAAAATTCGCAGCTTTGCGCTTCTCCGTTGGTCACTTCACTACAAAACCTGCCAACCCACCTCGCGTTCAAAACAAGAACCATCAGGAGGTCTGGACATCCATGCACTCGCTACCACTGTTCAAGTCAACCAGGGTTGCGAGTGCTTTATGTGAGTTCCTGCAACAGTGCTTCTGGCCAGGACGCTCCTCGCCGATTATACTAAAGCTTTATGAAATAAACAAAATTCCCTTCTGGAGAAATATCTGCAAGTATATCATTATTGTCAGCTTTTGCGCTAAAATATGCGTGCTGTCTGCGTGGCCACAATGTGGAAATTAGAGCTTGGAATAATAAATATTTTTGTACTTTTAACTGTCGAAACGTGATGCCTGATACCAATAATAAATGATGAGGAATAGATGAAAACATTACTTTTTGCTGCCGTTATTGCGTTGTCGCTTGGTGGTTGCATGAGCGCAGCCGACCATGCAGCACAATTACCCCAGCCATCCGGTCGGGAGCTGACGGCTGGCGCTGTTCAGCGGGACATCCGCAAGGGGATGAGCCAGGCAGCAGTTGCCGACGCGCTCGGCTCGCCCAATATTGCGGCCAGAGATCTTGATGGAAAAGAGAGCTGGATCTATGACAGGATCGCCACTGAGGCCTCCTATTCCGCAGGAAACAACGGAATCCTCTCCGTGCTTCTTGGTTCCCGAAATGCTGGTGCGATCTCTTCATCACAAAAGAGTCTGACGGTGATTATCAAGTTTACCAATGGAATTGTCAGCGACTACTCATACCACAGCAGCAAATTTTAAGGAGAACGCATGAAGCACCAAGTACTTGCCTCCGTTATCGGTGCATCTCTTTTTTTGGGTGCATGCGATGCTACATTACAGCCGGTGGCCCAGAAAACCCAGTTGCAGGTGCGTGAATCCCAGTCGCGACTTTACGATGTCAGCGACTTGAAACTGGTGATGAAAGCGCTCATGAATACCTTGCAGGATGACAATTTTATTGTTCAGCAGGCTAATGTTGATTTGGGTCTTTTGACCGCTCAGAAAGAGGTTGATATTGAAAATCCTGCTGAATCTTTTTTTGCCAGAACATTTTCCAATCGTCCAGAGTATAAAAAAAACAGTATTACCGAAGCCTCGGCCAATATCAGTGAATTTGGAAAGCAGGTCAGAGTACGCATCAACTTCAGATACAAGGAGCTCAACAACAAAGGGGGAGTGATGCGTTTGACCCAGATTGAAGACGACCGATACTACCAGGACTTTTTTGCAAAAGTTGACAAATCGCTCTATCTCGGAAAGCAGAAAATCCAGTAAACATTATCAACCAAGGGGTGAGCATGTCGGAAGAGAAGGGAAGCCTGTGCTGCTGCTCAGGGGTCGGGAGCGTTTCGTCACAGGAGGAACGCCTCAGTTGGCAAGAGTATTTCATGAGTGTCGCCCATCTGATATCTCGCAGGGCCACCTGTACACGCGGTCACATTGGCGCGGTCATTGTGCGGGATAACAACATTCTTTCGACAGGCTACAACGGTGCCCCTTCGGGTCTGCCTCATTGCAATGATAGCGGCAGCGCCTGCCGCATTTTCAGGAGCATCCACCCCGACGGCACCATCGAAGAGAACTGCGTCAACACCATTCATGCCGAAATCAATGCCATTGCCCAGGCAGCAAAACATGGTGTTTCCATCAGGGATTCCGATATTTACATTACAGCGAGCCCCTGCATTCACTGTCTAAAAGTGCTCATCAACGTGGGGATCAAGATCATCTACTACGCTAACCCTTATAAAATCGAGCATATAGCAGAGCTTGTCAAGCTCTCGGGGATCCAGTTTGTACGGGTAACCGTCGACTCTACCGGCAGGAGGTAACCATGTCCCAGACCGACGACGCCCGCTGCATGAGGCGCTGCTTGGATCTTGCTTTGCTGGGAGCGGGTCGTGTGAGTCCCAATCCCATGGTTGGAGCTCTCCTTGTTGCTGATGGAGAGATTATCGGAGAGGGTTTCCATCACCATTTTGGTGCTCCTCATGCAGAGGTGGAGGCCATCGAATCCGTTACTGACCAGAGAAAGCTGCGCGATGCCACGCTTTACGTCTCGCTTGAGCCCTGCGGCCATTTTGGCAAAACCCCACCATGCAGCCAGCTTATCATTGAAAAAGCCATTCCACGCGTCGTCATCGGCTGCGGCGATCCCAATCCCGATGTTTCGGGGAAAGGAGTTGCTCAACTTCGTGCTGCCGGAGTGACGGTTACCGAAGGGGTGCTTGAAGCTGAGTGTCTGAAAGCCAATGAAGCATTCATTAAAAGCCACACCGACGGGTTCCCTTTTGTCACTATCAAACTTGCCCAGACCCTCGACGGTAAAATTGCAACCAGTCTTGGCGCATCCCACTGGATCACCGGAGATAAGGCAAGGCATGAAGTGCACCGTTTGCGCAGTATTCAGGATGCTGTTTTGATTGGTGAAGCCACGGTTACGGCTGACGATGCCCATCTCACCGTCCGGCACTGTGCTGGACGAAATCCTCTGCGCGTTGTGCTCGATCGTCACCTCCGTCTTTCACCCGAAGCTAAAATATTTGATGGCGCCGCACCTACCCTTCTCTTTGCATCATCTTCATGGGAGCGATTGCCGAAGGCAGAGCTGTTTCGGCAGCGGGGAGTGACCGTTCTCTTTGTTGAAGAGCATGCTGAGGAGCTGGACCTGCGACAGGTGCTTCAGGAGCTGCATCAACGCCATATTCTCTCCGTGATGGTTGAGGGAGGTAGTCGGCTTTCGGCCTCATTTATTCGTGCGGGACTTGCTGATAAAATTATTATGTTTATAGCTCCCAAACTCTTTGGAGGTGACGCATTGAGTGCTTTTGCACCTCTTGGCATTGATATGCCGGACCAGGCGATTCATCTGCGCTTCGAACTACCCCGATTTTATGGGATTGATATGCAGGTGGTTGCCTATATTCAAGCACAAACGGCATCCCCGTGTCAGGCTGAGCGATAACCAAAATCCTGATTGAGCAATGGCAAAACGATTTACACGAAAAAGATATCCCCTGATTGAGGGCTTTGTCAACAACGGTGATCTTGGCAGGTTGCTTCTGCGCGTTCCGCTTGCCCTTCTCATGCTTTTTCACGGGATTCACAAGCTTCTGTATGGATATGGTTTTGTAAGAGGCCATGCTTCTCAAAGCAAGGCTCCCCGGCTATCTGTCACACGGCATCCTTATCGGCGAAATTCTTGCACCACTGCTCATACTGCTTGGCATATACACCCGTCCCGCTGCGTTCTTGCAGGTTGTTGTCATGGTTATGGCCATTTACCTTGTTCACTCCAGAGAGATGTTCTCAATCGGCGAGCAGGGTGGCTATGCACTTGAACTGCAGATGCTCTACCTCGCCGGTTCACTTGCGGTTTTCTTTCTTGGAGCGGGGCGCTTCAGTCTCTCGAAAGATGGCAGGAAGAGGTATTAAGCGAAAGAGAAAAATGGAACAATGTTTACCGGAATAATCAAGCACGTCGGCAGGGTGAGGGGAGTAACCCGACGGGAGGGCGGTGCTCTCCGTCTTATGGTGCTCTACACCAATTCTGAAGAGTTCATCAATCTCTCGCCTGATGAGAGCATCAGTATCAATGGCGTATGCCAGACCATTGTCACCTGTGGAGAGGGGTGGTTCGAAGTTGATACGGTCGAAGAGACTCTTGGCAAAACAACACTTGGCGCTCTTCAAAACGGTTCACTGGTCAACCTCGAACGCGCACTCCGTCCCATTGATCGACTTGGCGGCCATTTCGTTCTTGGCCATGTTGATTGTGCCGCACCCATCCATGATATCCGGCAGCTCGCCTCCAGTCTAGAGCTTTGGATAACCTTTCCGCAGGAGTTCAGCCATCTTTTGGTCTCCGCCGGCTCCATCACCATCGACGGCATAAGCCTCACGGTCGCCAGGTTGAAGGCTGATCGCTTTGCCGTGGCGATTATCCCCTTTACCTTTGCTCATACGACGATCAATGATCTCAAAACAGGAGACCGGGTGAACCTTGAGTTTGACATCCTCGGCAAATATGTGGCCCGTCAACTTGCAGGAGCCTCCATGTCGGTAGGAGAGGTTTCAAAGGTTACTGAAGAGTGGCTGATGCAGCAAGGATTTTAATGGCACACGGAGAGAACATTCAGCCCGACCTTTTCGGCTTTTCATCAACTCCTGAAACAAGAGACTCTTTTCAGCCACTTGCCGAACGTGTGCGTCCCCGTACCCTCGACGATATTGCCGGGCAGAAGCATCTTGTTGGTCCAGACGGGCCGATTCGAAACTTCATTGCCAGTGGTCAGATGCCCTCCATGATCTTCTGGGGTCCTCCCGGTTCAGGAAAAACCTCACTTGCCCTGCTTTGTGCCGAATCACTGAACTGCCATTTTAATCAGCTCTCCGCCATTGATTCAGGGGTGAAGGATGTTCGTAAAGCGCTCGACAACGCAGAAAAAGCACAACGCCTGGGCCAGCGAAGCATCCTTTTTATCGATGAAATTCATCGCTTCAACAAAGCACAGCAGGATACCCTGTTGCATGCCATCGAGCAGGGGCTCATTATCCTTATTGGAGCAACCACCGAAAACCCCTCTTTTGAGGTCAATGGAGCACTGTTGAGCCGGATGCAGCTCTACATTCTCAAGCCACTTGCTCCAGAGGAGATTCAGACGGTGATTCAGCGGGCGCTCAAAGAGGATCTCCGTTTCAGAAGTGAGCCTGTTGAGATCAATGATTTTGATTTTCTGTTTCAGTTTTCAGGAGGCGATGGCCGCAAGGCGCTGAATGCCATCGAGGCAGCCATCTCCCTTCTTCCTGCTGGACCCTCTCCGAGGGTGCTCAAAAGGGAGCACTTCGAAGCCGCCCTTCAACATAAAGCACCCATTTACGACAAAGGTGGCGAAAACCATTACGACACCATCTCCGCCTTTATAAAATCTATGCGGGGCTCCGACCCCGATGCATCTCTTTTCTGGCTTGCCCGAATGATTGAGGGTGGTGAAGATCCAAAATTTATTGCCCGGAGAATGGTTATTTTTGCAAGCGAAGATATTGGCAACGCCGATCCTTATGCCATTACCCTCGCAATTTCGGTCTGTCAGGCTGTTGCCATGATCGGCATGCCCGAAGCACGTATCAACCTGGCACAGGGAGTCACCTATCTGGCCTCAGCCCCCAAATCAAACGCAAGTTATCAGGCCATCAACGAGGCGATGGGCGATGCAAAATTCATGCAGGATAACAGTGTTCCACTCCATCTGCGTAACTCCCCAACCATGGTTATGAAAAACGAGGGGTATGGAGCAGGATACTGTTATCCCCACAGTTACCCTGAACATTTTGTTGTACAGCGCTACTTCCCCGAAGGAGTTGATCCCAGAGCCTACTATCGTCCCGGAGAGGAGGGACGTGAAAAGTATATCAGAGATCGTCTCGTCCACCTTTGGGGAGAACGATATAGCCCTTGATTGTTATGAAACCAGGGCACTGTGTATATTATCACCCGTATTAACCCATGCAACAGAGGTGGGAAGAAGATTTTTTTCATCAACAAAGGTACATTCATGAACAGAATTAAACCGAGAGTTTTCTTTCTTTTTTTTCTTCTTCTGCTTATTACGCAATTACCTCTTTGTGGTGTCGCTTTGTCCGGTGCTCCGCTCACTCTTCACGATGCTGTGTGTATCGGGCTTGAAAAGAGCCGGACGCTTGAAATTGCAAGACTTGATCGTGCCATGGCTGACCAGAAAATCAGGGAGAGCTGGTCAGACGTTCTGCCGCATATTTCTGTCAGCAGCAGCTTCACGAGAACACTGAAACCTTCAGTGCTGCTTATGCCCCCAAACCCGATTTTTCCCACAGGTGTGCTTCAGACGAGCTTCGACAACGCTGCACGTGCTTCAATTGACCTTCGTCAGACACTTTTCGACCAATCGGCATTTGCTGGCATAAGGGCGGCTGGCATTGTCCGTAAAATGAGTGAAGAGGCCTACCGGGCAGCCGAGGCCAATGTCGTTACCGACATAAAATTAGCATACTTCGATGTTCTGATTTCAAAAGAGCAGTTGCAGCTTCTTGAACAGAGTATTGCGCGCTGGGAGCAATCCCGAAAGGATACACGGGCCATGTTCAGGCAGGGAGTTGTTGCCGATATTGATACTCTCAAGGCGTACCTCTCCGTTGAAAACCTCCGCCCGGAGCTGATGCAGGCCGAAAATCGGGTTGCATCTTCCATGACCAGGCTCAAAAACGTCATGGGCATCCCCGTTGACAGCAGTGTTTCACTTGGCGGTAAGCTGGTGGTTTCTGAAGCATCATACCCAAGCGATATTGCTGCCGCATACCGTGAAGCGGTTGAGGCGAGGCCTGAGCTGCGTCAGCTCAACTATCAGGTGCAGGCTGAGGGAGAAAAGGTGAATGCGGTTCGCGCTGAACATTTTCCACTTCTCAGCGCCTTCGGTAAACTTGAATCACAAACAGCATTCAAGGATGGTACTCCACTCTCTGATGCAAACTGGCCCACCTCCTCCTCTGTTGGCCTGCAGCTCACCATGCCGCTTTTTACCGGTTTTAGAATCAGCTCAAGGGTTGAACAGGCCAGGATCGGGCAACTGCAAACCCGCACCAGATATGAAGAGCTTAAGGCCAACATCAGGGCGGAAATTGAGTTAAGAGTCTTAAACGTCAAAGAGTCGCAAAAGCGTATAGAGGTACAGTCAAAAACCATCAGCGTCGCCGAGCGAAACTATAACATTTCACAGATTCGCTTCAAAGAGGGGATTGGTTCACGCCTTGAACTCACCGATGCCGAATTGCAGCTCAATAAAGCGAAAACCAATTTCCTCCAGGCGGTGTACGACAATCTTGTGGCATCCACTCAACTGGAAAAAGCCCTGGGTCGAAGGGAAGCACAATAGAGCACTCCGGCACCCTTCCCGGGGATTGCCATACCCGTCAAAGCCTCCATTACCCCCCGGAAGAGTGCGCTGCACTGCCGCAGAAGAGTAAAGGGCCGCTCGCCCATTTCACAGCAGAGTTGTTCACTGTACAGCGCATTATAGAGAGCATCCGGCCAGTAGGAGATCACTCTGCACAACATCAGTCCATGCGGTTCAAGGAGCTTTGCAAGGGTGCCAGGCATAAAATGGTAGAGATGGCGAGGAGCATCCCAGGCAATCCAGCTCTCCTGATAATGGGAGGCACCGGAACAGGCTGGATTGGGGAGCGCAATCAACACCAGGCCATCAGGCTTCAGTCGCCTGCTGACTGCGTGCAGCGTTTCATGGAGGTCGTGAATGTGCTCAAGCGTATGCCACAGTACAATACGATCAAATTCCCCCTCCAACTCATGCACCGAAGTGCTCACCTTCAGTCCGAAACGCTTCGTGGAGTGAGCTGCTGATGCAGCATCAGGCTCAACACCGGCAAGGCAAGCGAGCGGAACACCTTTGTGGCAATGAAAAAAGTTCAGCAATTCACCCGTCGAGGAGCCAATTTCAAGGATTGAGAGCCGCTCGGGAGGCTCCGTCCAGCCATGCAGGACAAGTCGGGACCTGTAGTGCAGCAGAAGCGATCGTGCAAAAAGGTAAGCCCTATTCCTGATTGATTTTACGTTCCCCCGGTGCAGAAAGGGATCGTAGTGAGCCGAGCGGTAATGAGAAGCAATTTCAGAGGATTCTGGACGGGGATTAAGCATCACCAGGCCAGAGGCGCACGACTGAACAAGCTGCCAGCGTAGTTCTCTGGAATGGTCAAAACGGTCAGGCAGTATCAGCCAGGGGATAAACTCCATGGAGTTGCTTATCGGGCAGGGAACACTCTCCATCTCAATGCGGGAAAGAGTTTACTGCTTTTCCCGTCTGGTCAGGTCAGCAAAGGCGTTTTTAAGACTCTTGTAGGTAGATTTCATATCATTACTGAGTACTTTGGCGTCAGCAAGCACCGGCATGAAGTTGGTGTCGCCTTCCCAGCGGGGTACGATATGAAAATGAATATGGTTGTCAACACTGCCACCGGCAATGCGTCCCAGATTTGCGCCAACATTAAAGCCCTGGGGCTTCAGGGTAAGGCGCAGGGCTTTGATCGACAGGTCGGTCAACTCCATCACCTCAAGCTTCGTCGCGGTGTCAAGCTCAGAAAACTCGGAAGTCTGAAGATATGGAATCACCATGAGGTGCCCACAGTTGTAGGGATAAAGGTTCATGATGATAAAGCAGCTTTTTCCCCTGTAGAGCACAAAGCGCTTCTCATCCTCATCGGGAGGAATATCAGCAAAAACAGACCTACCATCTTTGCCTGCAGGCTTGTCATCCTTGAAAGACTGCATGTACACTTCACGCCAAGGCGAGTACATTCTGTTCATGACCGGGACATCTGCTATAATTAAAAATGGTACCAAAGATGGGAATCGAACCCACACGAGTTATTCACTCACTGGATTTTGAGTCCAGCGCGTCTACCAGTTCCGCCACTTTGGCATGGTTACGAGTGGTGCGAGAGAAGGGAATCGAACCCTCACGCCTCACGGCACCAGTTCCTAAGACTGGCGTGTATACCAATTTCACCACTCTCGCATTTCAGGCAAACAATATACGTGGTTTTTATTCTAATAAAAACTATCTTCGGAGAAAGTTTTGCTGCGTATACTGTTATCCACTGGCAAAAAGTAGCTTGCCACAGCAGATTTATCCCCTTTTCTACAGTTTTGAGCCTATGCCGTCTCATTTACACCGTGTTGCAGGCGTTCTGTCGTGGCTTATCAGCCCGGTAATGGTTGCGCCAACTGCATACTCAGCTATTGTGATGTTCGGATTTGGCAACAACCCGAACCGCATCTCTTTTGTGATGGTGCTCTTGTTTGCAAGTACCCTTGTTCCTGTTCTTCTGATTTCCGGGCTAAAAAAAACAGGAAAAATTTCTGATTACAATATCACCTTCCGTGAGCAAAGATTTTTTCCCCTGCTGGCGCTTGTTGGTGTCAACGCCCTTGGCTATGAGCTTATGCAGCAGCTCGCAGCTCCGAGACTTCTGGGTGGAATTCTGCTTTTCAACGCGCTCAATATGGTTTTTATACTTCTGGTCACCCTTCAGTGGAAGATTAGCATACACCTCTTCACCCTGGCATCATCCATAGCCTTGCTCTTTGTGCAGTTTGGTTCCATAACCCTTTGGCTACTGTTTCTTGTGCCGATCCTGATGTGGTCGAGAATTGTCCTGAAGGCTCATAATCTCATGCAGACCCTTGTTGGAGGAGTGGTTGGCTTTGTTGTCACCTTTGCTGAGTTAACATGGTGGACGGGATTGTGAGCCGAAAGAGATATGCTGTTATTGTAACCACCTATGGAGAGGTCGAGGAGGTTACCATAAGGAACCTCTGGCCGAGCTCACGGAAAATTCTTAGGTCAGTAACCCGTCAAATTGTTAAAATCCCGGAGGCGCTGATCTACTTTATTGCTGATTATCGATCAACAAAACACTACATCAAGTGGAAACGTAACCGTTACCACTCTTCGCTTCTTGCTATCAATCGAGCCCAGACTGCGATGCTGCAAGAAGCACTTGTTGCCAGCAGAAGCACCATGCCTGCTACTTTTGAGGTTACGCTCACTGATGCCTACTATTTTGTTCACCCCTATCTCGAAGAGAAGCTTCAGCAGATGTGGAACCACTATGACGGTATTATTGTTTTGCCCATGATTCCAGTTGAATCAGCATTTTCCTGCGGGGTGGCCTGCCAGATGGTGACTGATGTATTTGGAGACGGTGGGTTCGGCAAGGTAAAAGTGCTCAGCAAACTCTGGAATGACCCGCATCTTCACCGTATTTATACTGATTATCTCTTCAGAGAGGTTTCTGAGCAGATGCGACTTCGGAAAAAGGCAAAAATAGGGCTGGTACTGGTCATTCATGGGACGTTGGTCAAAGATCGTGCCGGCAATACGCCAGAACTCTTTACCGGTCTTGCCGAAACCATTGCATTTTTTGAGGCTATGAAGCGGATGATCATGGCAGATTCAAAAAATATCTTCACGGATGTGCGCCAGGGCTGTATGAACCACTCAAGGGGGGGGGAGTGGACCTCCGAGACTATTGAAAAAGCTTTTGAAGGTTTTAAGGCTGAGGGTTATGATGGAGTGGTCATGTTTCCTTATGGTTTTTTTGCCGACAACAGCGAAACAGAATATGATGCCTGCAGGAAACTTGAAGAGGCAGCTTTTCCTCTTTCGCAGTATATCAGGTGCATCAACGATAACCCTGAATTTGGCCAATGGCTTTCGGGCAAAGTGCTTGACGGCCTTCAAGCACTTAACAATCTGCAGTGCGCTCTTGAACCTCATGACACAGAATCGTAACTTGCACCTATGGGAAATGATAAAGAGAGATTGGAGAGAGGGGATGCTATCGGGAACGCCCCTGGTTATGGTGAGCAGGATCTGTACAAGCTGGCGCTGATTGCGCTTGAGCAGCAGCGAAACAGTGGAGCGCTTGAACTGCTTGACTGCTGCATTGAGGCGAGACCTCGTGATCCGGCGGTGCTCTATGCCCGTGCCGTTACCAATATCTCCATGGGGGACTATCGGAAAGCTGCCTGCGATCTCCTGAAAACCATTGTCATTGATCGCACTCTTCTCCATGCATGGAAGCAGCTTGGTTTTGTGCAGTTCATGCTTGGAAAAGAGGAGGACGCCATTAAGACCCTTAAAAAAGGGCTGGAGATTGATCCTCGCTATGCCGACATCTACTGCGTTCTGGGAGACATCTATATAGATCGTTGCGAGCACGACAAGGCAAAGGAGGCCTTTGATAAAGCGCTTGAACTTGAGCCCGACAATCCTGAGCCCCACAGCAAGCTTGCCATGTACTTTCTTGCAAGGGGCGATATGAAGGGGTTAAGAAGGGAGTATGAACTTCTTAAGACAGTTGATGCCGAACTGGCAGAACAGATTGGAACCCTCTATTTTTAACCGGCCATGAAACTTTTTGCTGATACCGAGAAGAGAAAGAAGTTTATGAAAACAGGGCTCTCTTCCCTGCTGACCATTGCCTGGACTCCAATCATTGGAGTGGCTGTTGCCGCGATAGTTGGCGCACCACTTGCTGAATTGCTGGGCTGGCCTGTAACGCTGGGGCTCACAGCCATCATAACCCTGTTGCTGGCGTGGCTGTTTCTGAAGTTATTTCAACGAACAGGTCACAGGTTTTCCCGAGACAGCAGATGAACAGGGGGAAGGGAATGCTGTTTTTTTTGTGTCGCACAGAAAAAAATAACACTAAAAAGGAGTGAGAAGCACTTGTCAGGAGTCAAAGCGTATTTTTTTTCTGTGTTGAAATAAAATTTTTACTATATTTCGCTACATTTGGATTTATATAGGAATTGCAGGAGCACCGCAACGGTAAAACCGGGATCAACTCAAATTGGCACGACATGGATCAGACGCTGAGTAATTTTGGCAATGTATTTGTCTTTCTTGTTCTTGGCATAGTCTTTGTGGCTGGTGGTTTTTTGACCGCCCGCCTTCTCCGTCCACAGAGGCCTAACCCGGCGAAGAATTCCACCTACGAGTGCGGTGAAGAGGCAGTGGGGAGTGCCTGGGTCAAATTCAATATCAGGTTTTATGTTGTCGCCCTTATTTTTATCATTTTTGACGTAGAGGTTGTTTTTCTCTTTCCGTGGGCAACCGTTTTCAAGCAGCTTGGTTCATTTGCTCTCATAGAGGCGCTCGTTTTTGCCGGTATTCTCATTATTGGACTTGCTTACGCGTGGGTGAAGGGTGATCTCGACTGGGTAAGACCGACACCGGTTACGCCAAAAATGCCGGAGATGCCAGAGTTGTCATCAACGAAATCTACCTCATTCACCATTCAATAGAGCGTTATGGGTTTACTTGATGCTGGAATAACAAGGCATAACGTCCTGGTAACATCAGTTGACAATGTCCTGAACTGGGCGCGTCTCTCTTCACTTTGGCCGATGGGATTCGGTCTGGCATGTTGTGCCATTGAGATGATGGCTACCAACGCTTCAAACTACGATCTTGAACGTTTTGGTATTTTTCCTCGTTCATCACCACGTCAGTCCGATCTGATGATTGTTGCCGGAACCGTCACCATGAAGATGGCTGACCGGGTTGTACGTCTTTACGAGCAGATGCCGGAGCCGCGTTATGTACTCTCCATGGGAAGTTGCTCCAACTGCGGTGGCCCATATCAGGACCACGGTTATCATGTGCTCAAGGGTGTTGATCGTGTTATTCCAGTTGATGTGTATGTGCCTGGTTGTCCTCCGCGTCCGGAGGCGCTTATTGGCGGCCTCATGAAGGTACAGGAGCTGATACGGATGGAGCAGATTGGCGTGTCCAGAGCAGATGCATTGAAAAAGCTTGCGGAAAAGGCTCAGGATCCCCGGTTTATTGTCGAGCGGGAGCGAAAAGCTGCTCGGGCTTAATTTAACAATAAGATTTATTCCCGGTAAGATGGAAGAAGTAAAGGAAGTATCGCGGTTAGTTCAGGAGAGCACTGCGGCATACAGGATAATCTGTGAGCAGTTTGGCGAGGCTGTTTCTGCGCTTGATTCTAACGATACAATGCCATTTTTTGAAGTACTTGAGAGTGGTCGCTGGGTTGAGATAGCGCTTTTCATGCGCGATCATGCAAAGCTGAAGTTTAATTACATGGCCTGTATGAGTGGTGTTGACTATCCGACGGAGGGGAAGGTAGGCATTGTCTGTAACTTTCAGTCACTAGCTCTTCTGAATCACAAACTCTCGGTAAAGGTGAAGTGTGACAGGGCTGGTGGTTGCATTCCGAGCGTTTCGCGTGTCTGGCATACAGCCAACTGGCACGAACGGGAGGCTTACGATCTTTTCGGTATGATCTTTACAGGACATCCCGAGTTGAAAAGAATTCTCTGCCCCGACGATTGGGAGGGATATCCGCTTCGCAAGGATTACAAGGTGCAGGAGAGATATCACGGTATCAAGGTACCCTACTGAAACAGTGTTATAAATTGTAAAAGCAGCTCACAGTATGCAGGAATTAGATACAGTCGGACAGGGTTCAGTCAGGGTTACCCGCAAAAGCGACAAGCTTGTCATTCTTGAAAAAGATCTTGCTACCGAGCAGATGGTGCTTGCCATGGGTCCGCAGCATCCTTCAACTCACGGTGTGCTCAAACTGGAGTGTCTTACCGACGGCGAGGTGATTACCGAAGCCATACCTTGTCTCGGTTATCTCCATCGTTGTTTTGAGAAGTGTTGCGAAAACGTCGATTACCCGGCAATTGTTCCCTATACCGACAGGCTTGATTACCTTTCCGGTATGAACAGTGAATTTGCCTACGCTTTGGCCGTTGAAAAGCTTCTTGATCTTGAAATTCCCCGTCGTGTCGAATTTATACGTGTCATTGTCTCTGAGCTGAACAGGATTGCATCCCATCTCGTAGCCATTGGCACATATGGCATTGACCTTGGCGCCTTCACCCCCTTTCTTTTCTGTTTCCGCGACCGTGAAATTATTCTTGGCCTTCTTGAGTGGGCATCCGGCGCAAGAATGCTCTATAACTATATCTGGATCGGTGGACTTGCCTATGATGTACCAACCGATTTCCTGAAAAGAGTGAGAGAGTTCGTTGCCTACTTCAGGCCAAAAGCAGTCGAACTGCAGAACCTGCTGACCGAAAACGAGATCTTTGTCAAACGCACCCATGGCATCGGTATCATGCCCGCAGATGTAGCCATAAACTATGGCTGGTCAGGCCCTATGCTTCGTGGTTCGGGTGTGAAGTGGGATTTAAGAAGAAACGATCCCTATTCTGTCTATCCAGAGATCGATTTCAAGGTTGCTGTTCCCGACGGGAAGCACTCTGTCATTGGTGACTGCCTTTCACGCCACCTTGTTCGTGCTGTTGAGATGGAGGAGAGTTTGAAGATTATTGAACAGTGCATTGACAAAATACCATCCCCGGAGGGGTTCAACTCAAGGTCGGCCATTCCGAAACGTATCCGTCCCAAAGCGGGCGAAGTCTACTCCCGTGCCGAGAATCCCCGTGGTGAACTTGGCTTTTACCTTGAGAGCGATGGCAAGTCGACCAAACCGGTTCGTTGCAAGGCCCGTTCATCATGCTTTGTCAATCTTTCAGCCATGAAAGATCTCTCAAAAGGTCAGCTCATACCCGATCTTGTCGCCATTATCGGCAGCATTGACATTGTGCTTGGGGAGGTTGACAGATGAGCACAACCGCATTATCTCAATTCAGCATGCCTCTTCTTATGGGTAACAGTCTCAATGCCTGGTCAGAAGCGCTCATCGGCTTCAATCTTCTGGGTCTTCCTCTCGGCCTCATTGTCATTGCGGTTATTCCGCTGCTCTTTATCGCTCTCTACTCTCTCACCTATGGTGTATATGGTGAAAGAAAGATCTCAGCCTTCATGCAGGATCGTCTCGGGCCGATGGAGGTTGGTAAATGGGGCATTCTCCAGACCATTGCAGATATTCTGAAACTCATCCAGAAGGAGGATATTCTTCCAACTTCTGCCGACAGATTTCTCTTTGTTATTGGCCCGGGCATTCTCTTTGTCGGTTCCTTTCTTGCTTATGCGGTGCTGCCCTTCAGTCCCGCCTTCATTGGAGCAAGCCTCAATGTGGGCCTTTACTATGCTATAGGTATTGTTGCTCTCGAAGTGGTCGGTATCCTGGCCGCAGGATGGGGCTCGAACAACAAGTGGTCACTTTACGGTGCTGTACGCAGTGTTGCGCAGATTGTGAGTTACGAAATTCCTGCCGCCATTGCCCTGCTCTGTGGTGCCATGATGGCAGGCACCCTCGACATGCAGCAGATCAATGTGCTGCAGTCAGGCGAGTATGGATTTGCCCATTTCTACCTCTTTCAGTCGCCGATCGCCTGGCTCCCTTTCCTTATCTACTTTATCGCCTCACTTGCCGAGGTGAATCGCGCACCATTCGATATACCTGAGGCTGAATCAGAGCTCGTCGCGGGATACTTTACTGAATACTCCGGCATGAAGTTTGCCGTCATTTTTCTTGCCGAATATGGGAGTATGTTCATGGTCTCAGCCATTATATCAGTTGTATTTCTTGGTGGTTGGAACTCTCCGCTTCCAAATCTTGGATCGTTTGCCCTGAACACCTGGACCAATGGCCCGGTATGGGGTGCTTTCTGGATGATTTCGAAGGGTTTCTTCTTTATCTTTGTTCAGATGTGGCTTCGCTGGACGCTGCCACGCCTGAGGGTCGACCAGTTGATGTACCTCTGCTGGAAGGTGCTGACACCATTTGCCTTTATCAGTTTTGTGCTGACCGCCATATGGGAAATCTATGTTCCATAAGCGGGCGATGAGAAATTTAACAGTCAATGCAGGAACCGTAATGACGTACAGATTATGAGTGAGTATTTCGGGAATATAAAAACCGGTGCAGTCACCATTGCCACAGGCATGGGTATCACCCTGAAGCATTTTTTCAATGCCGTCCATCGCAAAGGTGATGCTGGTCTTGACGATGTCGACTATTTCCGCCAGGTTGATGGTCTTTGTACCCTTCAGTACCCGCATGAGACCATTCCTACCCCAGCCAATGCTCGCTATCGTCTCAATAATGATATTGATGACTGTATTGGTTGTGGACAGTGCGTGAGGGCTTGCCCAATAGGCTGTATCACTATGGAGACTGTCAAGGTCGCTCCGGATGACTTGGGTGCCTGTGGAAAGACCAGAGATGGTCAGCAAAAGAAATTCTGGATTCCGGTATTTGATATTGATGTTGCAAAGTGCATGACCTGTGGAATTTGTACCACAGTATGTCCTACAGAGTGCCTTGCCCACACCCCGGTTGCAGACTTTTCTGAGTTCGATCGCAGTAACTTCATCTACCATTTCGGCAACCTCACCCGTCTTGAAGCTGAGGCAAAGCGACGCAAACTGGCCGATATACAGGCAAAAGCCAAGGCGGAGAAAGAGAAAAAAGAAGAGGAAAACTGATATCACTACACATTATGAGTAACCAAACCTATACGGTCATCTTTTATCTCTTTGCAGCGCTCACGGTCTGTTCGGCAGCGTTTGTTGTGTTGACTCGGAATGTTATCTATTCCGCATTTTCGCTGCTTTTCACCTTTTTTGGTGTTGCGGCCCTTTACGTATTCCTTAGCGCCGACTTTATTGCCGTCACACAGGTTGTTGTCTATGTCGGTGGTATTCTTGTGTTGCTTCTCTTTGGTGTCATGTTTACCAACAGCATCATGAATCCCGGACAGAAGAGCGAAGTCTTTAATGTCTTTCCCGGAGTGCTCATCCTTACGGGTGTTATAGGATCGCTGCTCTATACGTTTTACAATACGAAGGGCTGGATGGTCACAGGGAGAACGCTGCAGGGGAGTATTGTTGAGCGGATTGGGTTTGAAACCATGTCGCGCTACGTGCTGCCCTTTGAGATGGTCTCAATTCTGCTGCTTGCCGCTCTTATTGGCGCAGCATTTCTTGCACGTTTTGACAAGACAGGGAAATAACGAAAAAAGTTTTACACCATGGAACAGTTGACAACCATAGGGCTCAACCACTATCTCACCATATCGGCCTTTCTTCTTGGCTTCGGTCTTTTTGCCGTTGTGACCCGGAAAAATGCAATTGTTATTTTGATGGGTGTTGAGCTTATACTTAACGCCGCAAACATCAATTTTCTGGCATTTTCAAAATATAATGGCGAAATGCAGGGGGCGATGTTTTCACTTTTTATTATTGTTATTGCCGCTGCCGAGGCGGCTATTGCCCTCGCTATTGTGATCAACATCTTCAAGATCTTCAAGAGTGTAGATGTTTCGAGTATTGACAGCCTGAAAGAGTAAGAAGTTTTAATTTATTTGTGTAACCATCACCAAGAACATGCACAGTTTAATTCAGTTATCAATAGTCGTACTGCTGCTGCCGCTGCTCTCGTTTGTCATTCTTATTTTCTTTAATCGCAAGCTGCCGCGCAGAGGCGATTTTGTAGGGGTAGGAATACTGGGATCAGCATTTGCAATCTCTGCCTATATTTTCTGGCAGGTTGTGGTACAGGCTTATGACCCGGCGTTCAGGATTGCCTGGGACTTTACCTGGATGGATCTCGGCAATGTCCCCGGTGTTGGCTCGCTCCAGATTAAAATGGGTGTGGTGATCGACAACCTCACCTCCATCATGCTGGCGATGGTCACCCTTATCAGCCTGCTTGTCCACCTTTACTCAACCGGGTATATGGCGGGTGACAAGAATTATGGTCGCTACTTCGCCTTTCTTGGTATCTTCACCTTCTCCATGCTCGGTATTGTTCTCTCCGACAACCTCTTCTCTATCTATATTTTCTGGGAGTTGGTCGGTCTCTCATCCTACCTGCTCATTGGATTCTTTTTCGAGAAACAGAGCGCTGCTGATGCCCAGAAAAAGGCCTTTCTTGCCAACCGTGTCGGCGATATCGGCATGTGGCTCGGTATTCTGATTCTCTACTCCCAGTTCCACACCTTCAGCTTTGCAGAGATCTATGCCAACCTTGCGGCGGGCAAATTCGGCCTCTCCAACGCCTGGCTCACCGCTGCCGGCATTCTGCTCTTTATGGGATGCGTCGGTAAATCAGCACAGTTTCCGCTCCACGTCTGGCTGCCTGATGCCATGGAGGGTCCTACGCCCGTCTCCGCCCTTATCCATGCTGCCACCATGGTTGCCGCCGGGGTCTACTTTGTCGCCCGCATTTTTGTTCTTCTTACCGCTGATGCGCTCCACGTGATTGCCTTTATCGGAGCCTTCACCGCCTTCATGGCTGCCACCATTGCCATCACCCAGCACGACATCAAGCGGGTTCTGGCCTACTCGACGGTCTCCCAGCTTGGCTACATGGTGCTTGGTCTCGGTGTTGGTGCCTACTCCGCAGCGCTTTTTCATCTGGTGACGCACGCCTTCTTCAAGGCATGTCTCTTCCTCGGCTCAGGCGCCATCATTCACGCCATGCACCATGAGCAGGATATGCGCTGGATGGGTGGCCTTCGTAAAAATATGCCCTGGACCTTTGCAACCTTTACCCTTGCCACGCTTGCCCTTGCCGGTCTGCCACTTACCAGCGGCTTCCTCAGCAAGGATGCCATTCTTGCCGGAGCCATTGGTTTTGCCAATGTTGAGGGGGGCGGAATTTTTTATCTGATTCCCCTGCTCGGTTTCTTCTCTGCCATGCTCACCGCCTTCTACATGGGTCGTCAGATATGGCTTGTCTTTTTCGGAGAGAGCCGCACCCATCTCAAACCTGTTGAAGAGGATAATCATGCAGGCCATCATGCTCATGCCAGTCATGATGCCCATAGTGACGATCATCATGAAGAGCACGGAGTGCATGAGGTCTCCTGGAACATGAGAGCCCCGCTGGTTATCCTTGCAGCTCTTTCGGTTTTCTTTGTCTATTCACCCGATCCACTTGATGGTGGCAAAGGGTGGTTCATGAAGATGATTCCAACCCCCCCAACCGTGGTCGGCGCGGCCAACCCCCAGAAGGGAGCAATGCTTGCCGGAGTAACCGCTCCACTTCACGCAGAGGCGGCATCGCCCGCAGTGCATGGTGAAGTTGCCCCTGCAAGTGAACATGACGCTGCGGTAGCCACGCATGGTGGAGCCACCGCAGCAGGAGCGCATGGCGAAGCGAAGGGAGGACACTCCTACTCCGACCCACGTCAGGCTGAAGTTGTGCATGCAGGCCATGCCGCGCATTACACTGCAATCTATATCTCCAGTGTTATGGTTGTGCTTGGTTTGAGTCTCGCATTGATTGTTTATGTTTTTGGAATTATTGACCCCGACAAGACAGCTCTTGCCATCAGGCCTCTCTACCTCTTTTCGCTCAACAAGTGGTACTGGGATGAAATCTACGAAGCCACCTTCATCAAAGGTTCAATGGTACTGGCGAGGATACTCACCTGGTTCGATATCAATGTTGTTGATGGCATCGTGAACGGTGTCGCCACACTTGTCAGGAAGTTTGCCTTCCTCAACAACAGCTTCGACAAGTATGTGGTCGACGGGGCTGTTAACTTTACCGCCTTTACGGTCAATACCACAGGAGCGGTGCTCCGGAAATTACAGACAGGAAAGGTGCAGAGCTATGTCGTGATGCTTCTTGTTCTTGTGTTTGGTTACTTTGTCTTTTACTTTACTCGATTGATACATTAAAAGAGATATACCAGGAATTTACCAAGGATTTACTTTCAATCAGAAAACTTACAGATACGGAACATGCTGAGTTTAATTGTTTTTCTGCCAATCATCGCCGGTCTGATTATTCTTGCCGTGCCGTCATCGCAAAAGCAGATAATCAGAATTGTTTCACTGCTTGCGGCGCTTGCCCAGGGAGTGCTGTCAGTTCTGATCTGGAGAGGTTATAATCCAGCTCTGCCTGGCATTACAGCCGGACCGGGAGGTAGCCCTCTTGGCTCTTTCCAGTTTGTCGAACGGGTTCCATGGATCAATCTCGATCTTGCGGGATTTGGTCCACTCAATATTGAGTATTTTCTCGGTGTTGATGGTATCTCCATTACCATGGTTATTCTCACCGCTCTTGTTTCGGCAATCGGTGTCTTGTCAAGCTGGACAATACAGAAGCAGGTAAAAGGGTACTTTATTCTCTACAACCTGCTTGCTTCTGCCATGATGGGCTGCTTTGTTGCGCTTGATTTCTTCCTTTTCTATGTTTTCTGGGAGGTGATGCTTCTGCCGATGTACTTCCTTATCGGTATCTGGGGTGGTCCAAATCGCGAATATGCAGCGATCAAGTTTTTCCTCTACACCTTGTTTGGTTCAGTTTTTATGCTTCTGGTGATGATTGGTCTGTACTTCAGCGTTACCGATCCTGTCACGGGGAACCACACCTTCAGTCTTGTTGCCATGGCGACCCAGAGCAACTTTATTAAAGATTCGATTCTTGGTCCAGATAATGTGATGTGGCGTTACGTTTCGTTTATTGTTCTCTTTATTGGATTTGCCATCAAGGTGCCGATGTTTCCTTTTCACACCTGGTTGCCGGATGCCCACGTTGAAGCGCCGACCCCTATTTCAGTTATTCTTGCCGGTGTTCTGTTGAAGCTGGGAACTTACGGTATGATTCGTATCAACTTCCCTATTTTCCCTGAGGTTTTTCATGCAGGGATGTATGTGATCGGTATCTTTGGCGCCATTAATATTATTTATGGCGCAATGTGTGCGCTGGCCCAGCAGGATCTCAAGAAGATGGTGGCCTACTCCTCGATCAGCCACATGGGTTACGTTCTCCTTGGCCTGTCCGCAGGAAACAGCGAGGGAATGGTTGGAGCGCTCTACCAGATGTTTAACCATGGCACCATTACGGCCATGCTCTTCTTGCTGGTTGGTGTTATTTATGATCGTGCCCACACTCGCCAGATCGACAAGTTTGGTGGTCTTGCATCGCACATGCCCCATTATGCAGCTTTTGTGACTGTTGCCTGGTTTGCCTCACTTGGTCTTCCAGGGCTCAGCGGCTTCATCTCTGAAGCACTTGTCTTTGTCGGAGCCTTCAGTTCGGTGACTACCCGTTATATTGCTATGGTGTCGGTACTTGGTATTGTTTTTGGTGCGGCCTACCTGCTCTGGTCACTCCAGAGGATGTTCCTTGGTCAGAGAAAGCCCGATGCTGCCTACGATCTTGTCGCGGATGAGGATGGTCATGAACATATCCATTTCCACGACTGGAGGGGCAAGATTGATCTTGATGGTCGTGAACTTGCCATGCTTGTTCCGCTCCTTATTATCACCATAGTACTTGGTGTTTACCCCATGCCGGTGCTCGGGATGCTGACCTCAAGTATCAACAAACTTGTCGAGGTACTTTCGCCGGTCGTTTTATCGCAACTGTGATCTTATTGAATTTGAGAGAGAGGATTAAAGAATAAACAAGAGAATTATGTTTGAGCTGCCAACAGGTGCTGAAATCCAGGGTATCATTGCAAGTCTGAAAGTGAGCGTTGGTTTTTTTATACCTGAAATTTATCTCTCATTGCTTTTTATGTTCCTGATCGTCGTTGATCTGGTTGCAAAAGGCAGGAAAAACAGTATGCTCGCCATCAGCACCCTTGCAGGGCTGGCCGGAAGCTTTTTCTTTATTTACCAGCAGCAGAGCTTGCATGCAGGGGAGTTTTTCTTCGGGATGTATGTCCTCGACGAGTTTGCCCTCTTCTTCAAGTACTTTTTTGTACTTTCAGGAATATTTGCTGTCATCATAACGATGGCTGACGAGCAGTTTGACAGAGAGGTGAAGAGTATGGGCGAGTATTACGCACTGATTGTGTCGATGGTTATCGGGATGATCATGATGGCCTCATCTGCTGATCTTATGATGATTTTCCTCTCAATGGAGCTGGTTAGCTTCTCTGCATATATTCTTACCGGCTACTTCAAGCGTAACGCCCGCTCTTCTGAAGCTGCTTTGAAGTATCTCGTCTATGGTGCGGTCTCGTCTGGCCTGATGGTCTATGGTTTTTCGCTGATTTATGGCCTCACCGGCGAGACAAACCTGATTAAAACAGGAGCTGCGCTTGCTGCACAAGGCAATACTCATTCACTTGTCTTGATGTTGTCTTCGCTGCTGATTATTGCCGGTTTTGGTTACAAGATAGGCGCTGTACCATTTCACTTTTGGTCGCCTGACGTCTATGAAGGTGCTCCAACCCCCATTACTGCCTATCTTTCAGTCGCCTCAAAGGCTGCTGGAGTAGCGCTTCTTATCCGGTTTTTCTACATTGCCATACCGCATGGCACACTCGAAGTCTCATCTCAAACCGGCATTGACTGGGTGATGATGCTTCTTGTCCTTTCGGTTGGTTCAATGATTTATGGCAACGTGGTGGCGCTCTGGCAGAAGAATGTGAAGCGAATGCTGGCCTACTCCTCTATTGCTCATGCTGGCTATTTGCTCCTCGGTATTATTGTGCTGGGCAAGTTTGGTACCCAGGCTACGCTTTTCTATCTGCTCTCCTATTTTCTCATGAATTTCGGCGCTTTCTATGTGGTAATTTTGATTGCTAACAAGATCGGCAGTGAAAATCTCGACGACTATCGCGGTCTTGGGAAAAAAATGCCCCTTGCTGCTGCCGCACTCACTGTTTTTCTTGTCTCGCTGGTTGGGCTTCCTCCAACACTCGGTTTTATTGGCAAACTGATGATCTTCTCTGCTCTTCTTGCCAAAGGCTCACTCTACTTGTGGCTTGCGCTTATCGGCATTATGACCAGTGTAATCTCTCTGTACTATTATATGCTTATTCCGTTGAACATGTATCTCCGTGAGTCGAGTCAGAATGATAACAAGGAGATGAATCCTGGTATTTTTGCCCAGGCGCTTATGGCGGTGCTGATGTTCCTCACCATTTATTTCGGACTTTTTTTTACTCCACTCTCACATTTTTCAAAATATGCTTCAGCCATGTTTGGGATAACGCTCAATTGACCGACCTCGAGAAAACATAACATGATGCATAATAACCCCGTTTTGACGACCTGTTAACGGGGTTATTTTGTTTCTGCCGTTATTGGTTTCGCTCTCTTGGCGGACAAAAGTCATGTCAAAGATACAGGATGTTGTCAGAAAATCTAATACTGTGCTGTATAAAACAACTTCTGTCCACATAATCTTTTCAGATGTTGCTGTTTGCGGCGGCGATATAAACTTGTCAGAATGCCTTGAGCGCTTTCCAGACCCGTGAGAGTGGCAGCCCCACAACATTATGGTAGCACCCCTCAATCCGTTTGACATAACAGGCAAGAAGCGGATCCTGGATGCCATAAGCTCCTGCTTTGTCGTAAGGCTCTTCCGAGAGGATGTAGCGCTCTATCTCCTGATCCGACATTGGTTCAAACTCCACGGTGGTGCTGACGCATTCAGTATGTGTTTTCTTGGCCGAGAGGAGTACAAAGCCGGTGTAGACCCGATGTGAGCGGTTTTGGAGAATTTTAAGCATAGAGAATGCCTCATCAAATCCAGATGGTTTTTCGAAGATCTGATTTCCTTTTGCGACAACCGTATCAGCCGCGAGAGTGATGGTGTTGCGCCCTTGCCCGAGCGGTAATGCAGCCAGCGCTTTTTCATAAGCAAGGCGGGTAACATTATCTTCAATTGAGAACGCCGGATCGAGAATTTCCGGCGTTTCGACTGACACTGTTTCAAAAGGGATCCTGGTCAGTGAGAGAATCGTGCGCCTTCGTGGTGATTGTGAGGCAAGGATAAGGATTGGTTTTCCCATAAAGGAGTTATCAATTGAGTGTGTTCCAGCCACGTCGGTTGAGATCGGCAAAGATAAGTGACCCCGCAACCACCCCAGCGCCGAGAAAGAGTACTCCCTGCATTGTATCTCCAAAGATCACTCTTCCGGTGCCAAAGAGGATAGTGTAGATCATGACAATGCCGAGCGCCCAATCCACAAAAAGCATGGCAAAACCGGTGTCTGAAACAACGTCAGGCAGATTATTGGAGACTTTTTTCCAGAGCACACCGCCAACCCGCGTGGTTCTGTAGAAGAGTTCCAACCGGGTAATCTCCGTTGGTGGAGTCAGAAAGGTGACGAGCAGAGTTGCCGCAATGGTAAAGGCGACGATGATAAAAATCGAGAAGGGAAAGGTGATATCGGTAAAGAGCTGCAGCCACCCGAAAGCGAGAAATGGTGCCACCATGGAGGTGATCTCCGACCAGGCGTTGAGCCGCCACCAGAACCAGCGGAGAATCAACACAAAGCCGGTCCCTGCGCCGCACTGGATAATAAATTCCCATGCGCCGGTGATGGTCTCCAGCACAAAGAAGGTGATGTAGAGGGCGAAGGCAGCCGTCAGAAATGTGGTGACTTTGGAAATGGTGACATAGTGTTGTTCATCGCCATCGGTTTTCAGGAACCGCCGGTAGAGGTCGTTGATGAGGTAGCTTGTGCCCCAGTTGAGGTGGGTTGAGAGCGTTGACATGTAGGCAGCAAGAAAGGCGGCAATAAGCAGCCCCTTCAGCCCGGGAGGGAGTACCGCCTGCATGACGTAGACAAAGCCGTCCTCCTTCTGGTTCATCGGAAGGTCGGGGAACATGACAAGGCTGACAAGCCCCACAATAATCCATGGCCATGGCCTCAGGCAGTAGTGGGCCACCGTGAACCAGAGTGTTGCAAGGAGTGAATGTTTTTCATTTTTGGCGCTCATCATGCGCTGGGCAATGTAGCCTCCACCACCAGGCTCGGATCCGGGGTACCAGGAGGCCCACCACTGCACAAAGGCCATGGCGGCAAACGAGATGAAGGGTAGTGCCACTGCTCCAGTGAGACTTCTCTCTGAAGAAGATGAGGTGAAGGTGGGGAAGAAGTCGAACATCCATGCAGGAAGCGCTTTGGTGAGCCCTCCGGCGGAGACTACAGCGGGAGACTGCACCGCAAGAACCGCAAGAATAATGCAGCCAGTCATGGCGATGACAAATTGTACTGCGTCGGTAATGGAGACTCCCCAGAGCCCTGAGAGGCCCGAATAGAAGGTGGTGAGCAGAACGAGGGCAACAATGGTGAGTTCGGGGTTCAGTTCCGGCATCAAGATGCGGATAATTTTGAACATGGCAAGGTTGACCCAACCGATAATAACGGCGTTGATGAAGAGACCGAAATAGATCGCCTTGAAGCCACGGAGAAAACGTGCCGCTTTGCCACTGTAGCGCAGCTCAATGAACTCAAGGTCGGTCAATATTTCTGCTCGCCGCCAGAGCCTTGCAAAAAAGAAGACCGTTAACATACCGCCCGAAACAAAGGTCCACCAGACCCAGTTGCCGGCAATACCGTTTTTTGCCACAAATCCTGCCACGGCAAGCGGTGTATCAGCGGCAAAGGTGGTTGCCACCATGCCGGTGCCAGCAATCCACCAGGGGAGCTGACGTCCGGAGAGAAAGAACTCTCCCACACTCTCCGAGGCGCGCCTTGAAAACCAGAGGCCGATCACCAGCGTCAGCAGGAGGTAGCCCACAATGAAGCTGTAGTCAAGTATGTTAAGTTGCTCCATGCTGCTCACTGTTTATTCTTCTATTCTTGAAAGCTCACGGAAGCTCTGGTAACGATCCTCAATCTCCAGCAGGTCGAGCGCAGCAATTTTTTCAGTGCCAAACTTTTCAACGCAGAAACTTGCCATGGCGCTGCCGTAGAGCACCGCACGGCGCATCTCGGTATCGGTTATGGTTTCGCAACGGGAGAGGTGGCCGATGAAACCTCCTGCAAAGGTGTCGCCAGCGCCAGTGGGGTCGTAGATTGACTCAAGCGGAAAGGCCGGGGCTGCAAAGATGCCGTTATCGTTAAAGAGCAGGGCGCCGTGTTCACCTTTTTTGATAATTAGCGTTTTTGGACCCATTTCGCGGATGATTCGTGCTGACTTGACCAGGTTGGGGTCGCCGCTGAGCAGGCGTGCCTCACTGTCGTTGAGGATGAAGATATTAACATGCTGCAGGGTTTTTTTAAGCTCCTCCTGTTTTGACTCAATCCAGAAGTTCATAGTGTCGAGGATTACCAGCTTCGGCTTGCTGATCTGACCGAGCACTTTGAGTTGCAGTTCAGGGTCGATGTTGCCGAGGCAGATATATTCAGCATTGCGGTACTCTGCTGGCACCACGGGGTCAAAATCGGCGAAGACATTCAATCGGGTGTCGAGCGTATCGCGGGTATTCATGTCGTAGTGGTAGCGTCCGGACCAGCGAAATGTTTTGCCATCTTCGATTTTTTGCACCCCTCTGGTGTCGATCTGCCTCGAGTGGAGCAGTTCGAAATGGACTTTCTCAAAGTCGGAGCCGACCACGCCAACGATCTGAATTTTGTCGGTAAAGTAGCTGGCTGAGAGGGCAATGTAAGTGGATGAACCGCCAAGGGTGTTCAGAGAGCTTCCGAAGGGAGTTTCGATATCGTCAAAGGCAAGAGAGCCGACAATGAGAATAGACATAAGGGAAATAGTGGTTGGTTGGTAAAAGTTATGGTAGTTCAAAAATCATGCACTCTCCCGGTTTGCAGTTTACCTGAAGCCGGTGCTCCCTGATCGCTTGCGGCTGTTCGCTGATCAGGTCGTGCAGCTCACAGCTCTCCATACTGAACTCCAGAAAACCGCTTCTGTTGTTGTAAAGGTTGCTGTTGCCGATAAAAAGGAGCGTTTTTCCGGCGGAGTTTCTCATCACGGCAAAAATATCGGCTTCACTGGTGTAGGGGATAGTCATTGAGCCAGCCTCCCCACAAAGGAGAAGGTCAAGGTATCTGGCCCGTATCTCCAAAATTTTTGCAATATAGCCGTTGAGTGGCGCCAAGTCATTGCTCTTTTCCCAGTCGTAGGCGAAGGTGCTGAAGAGTGGCAGTGTTTCGGGTGGATAAAGCGACCGGTCTTCATCGGTGAAGTTGAGTCCGAGGTTGACTGGGTGCCATTCACAGAGTTCCATGCCTGATTGAAGGAAAGGTATGGCTGGAAGTACGGCGCTGAGCGTGAAGATAAAGGTTGAGAAGTTCCGTCCGGCCTCCTGACGTGGATAGCGGAAGCAGACGCGCGGCGTGTTGTGGTTCTCTCCGGTTCCGAAAAATGGCAGGGCCACACCGGTTCGGTTCAGGTGGTTCAGGAGACCCCTGATAAAGACAATATCGTGAATAACGAAGGGGAGTGAGCCGAGTACGGCATTGAATCCCTCGTTACGGATTTCAGGAGAGGGGTTGAAGTTTTCGTCCCAGAAGGCGAAATCGGGCCGTTTTTCGCGCGCATTTCGTACGATGGCCTGTTTCAGGACGGTTGGCAGAGCGTGACCCATGTCGATCATGGCGCCATCAATCTGATATGCCTCCTCATAAAAGGGGATGATGCCAGCAATCTCATCCCATAAGCTACTGTTGAAGGTTTCAGGATTGTCGAGAGCGCTGTCGTACATCCTGATGGTGTTGTAGGCCATATAGTTGAACGCTTCATGGGTGTGCATTTTGAGATAAGTGACATCACTCCATGCTGGTTGCTGGTCGTCAGGCGGCCAGTCGGAAAAGGCGCTGGCTATGGAACAGGGTGTTCCGTCCGCCGTTGTGCCGCAAATTTTTCCACTCTCTTCATGCACGGTTACCGGTTGTGCGACGAACTGCTCACGGTAGTCGCTTGATGGAGCGGGAAGGTTCTGCATTTCATGGCGTTCAACCTGCTCATAAATTCTGCCCAGCGTGCCATGGTCAAAGTGGGGGCGACCAAAAGCGTTGTGATCTTCATGCTTTTTCAACCAGTAAAACCAGTCGGGATGCACTTGTATCCAACTGCTGTCAATTGCGGTCGTCCTGAAAACAAATTCAAGCACCACGTGCATCTCAAGCAGGTGTGCCGCCTCCACAAAGGCTTTAAGAAGGGTTTCCGCCGATAGTCCGAGCACCGGTTCGTTAAGCAGCGGGTCAAGTTTATGTGGATTTTTTATTGCATAAGGTGAGCCTAAGGAGCCTTTGCGGCTCTCAATGCCGATTTCTGTGACAGGGAGCAGGTAGAGTGTATTGACTCCGAGATTTTTTATATAGGGGAGGAGAGCAATGGCTTTCAGCAGTGTGCCGGTTTCCCTGAATCCGGATTCGAGTGGTTCAGCGCTGATGGCGCCATCGCCGTTATGGTCAAAAGCGGTTGTGAGGCGTATGAAAAGGTTATAGACGACAGCCGCATTTTTCCAGTCACCCGAGCCTGATAACGATGGGTTGGCCGGGATGTTGCTGAGGATCTTTTCCAGGATATGACCGTAATAGATGGCAGGGTTGACCTCCTCAGCTCCCTTTGATGTCCCACTCCACAAGGTGGGTACCCGGTAGGACTTTTCTGTGATATGAGCCGGCAGGCATTTGATTGCCAGAAGCAGCGCTTCAAGATGGGTTGTCTCCAATGTGATACTTTTTTCGGTATGGGAAATGCCTGAAAAATGATAACCTTTTTTAAGAATGGAATGTACTAAATTAGGGGTAACTCTGTGAAAAGAATAACCTCCCCGGATGAAAAATATCAGGATGACAGTTGAATATGATGGAACCTCTTTTGCCGGGTGGCAGAGGCAGTCCTTCGGGATTATGACGGTACAGGGTGAGATTGAGGCGGCGCTTCGCATGATTCTGCAGGAGCCAGTCTCTCTTGCTGCTGCTGGCAGAACCGATAAAGGTGTTCATGCCCGGGAGCAGACAGCTAACTTTGTGACGCACTCTTTAATGGAACCGTCCAGGATCGTGCATTCGCTGAACTCGCTTTTGCCCGCAACGATTCGGGTAACCAATCCTCTTGAAGTCTCTATGGATTTTCATGCCCGGCATAGTGCGAAAGAGAGGCAATATCGCTATTTTGTCACTGAGGAACATTCGGCGGTTTATGGTCGGTTTGCGGGCTGTTCTTGTGGTCCGCTTGATATTGCTGTTATGCGCCGGATTGCGGCATTGGTTGAGGGTGTTCATGATTTTACCGCCTTTTCAAAGGAAAATCGTGATAATCCTGATAGGATTTGCCGGGTATATGGCTGTAAGTGGCATCGTGATCGTCGGTTTCTGGTTTTTCAGATTTCGGCGAACCGGTTTTTAAGGAGCATGGTGCGCTATCTTGTGGATGCAATGACAAGCGCGGGCAAGGGTCTGCTCTCTGTTGAGGAATTTACCCGGGTGCTTGAAACCGGTGTGGTGACTTTTCCGTTACATCCAGCGCCTCCCGCCGGTCTTTTTCTCTGGAAGGCGAGGTACTGACAGAAATATATGGTTATTGTAATAGTCTGGAGCTGTTTTTATGTTAACCACTTCTCTAATTAAACTGCGGTTTGTGAAAATCAGTCGTTTACACAGGATGTTCAGAGTGTTGGCTGCAGCGCTTTTTTTCCAGTTGTTGGTGTTGCCTGTTTGCGCTGTTGAGCAATCGGTTCTGCCTGTCGACAAAGGGCTGGTGAGCCAATCAACCGTTTCCGATATGCTTGACAGCCTGGTCAATGCCACCTATTTTAAGGATGAACACTTCTCAGGGCCATCAAAAGAGGTAAACAAATTTGGATTTCCGCTCAATTTTGTTCCGCAGTATAATGATTCCACCTACGCGGCAAGAATTGCGTCGTTGAATACCAAAACACCAATCCGTTTTGTCTACAACGCCCAGGTCAAGGGATTTATCAGGGCCTATGCCGTTGAACGGAGAAGTATGACTGCGAAAATTCTTGGATTGTCGAGACTCTACTTCCCCCTTTTTGAGGAGCAGCTTGATGGGGCAAATGTTCCGCTTGAGATGAAGTATCTGGCTATTGTTGAATCAGCTCTCAACCCTGCGGCAGTCTCTTCAGCAGGAGCCAAAGGGTTGTGGCAGTTCATGTATGGCACGGGCAAGATGTACGGTCTGGAGTCTACGTCGTTTATTGAGGATCGGTACGACCCCTACAAGGCAACCGTAGCAGCAAGCAAGCATCTGAGAGATCTCCACACTATTTATGGAGACTGGCTTCTTGCCCTTGCAGCCTACAATTGTGGCCCCGGGAATGTCAACAAAGCGATCAGAAAAGCTGGCGGAGTAAAGGATTACTGGGCAATATGGGATTATCTTCCAGCCGAAACCAGGGGGTATGTTCCTGCCTTTATTGCGGTGAACTATATCATGAATTATTACAGCGAGCATAATATTCGTCCTGTTGAGCCCGGGTATCTTTATCAGGATGTCGATACGCTGCGCACTTCCCGCCTTGTATCGTTTGAGCAGATCTCCGAGACGATAGGTGTGCCTTCTGCGGATCTCCAGTTTCTCAATCCGCAGTACAAACTTGGTATTATTCCGGCTGCCGTCGGCGCCCCAAATATTCTCAGACTTCCAAAAAAGTATACAGTTCCATTCCAGAAGCGGGAAGGGGAGATTTACGCCTGGAAGTCAGCAAAAACTCTTGAACGCGATGAGCTTCTTGCCCGAGCAAGGAGTCTTCAGGGGGGAGCGGCTCTTCAGGGGGTTGATGGCAAAACAGAGAAGGTCCATATTGTGGAAGCGGGCGAGACACTGGGCTCTATTGCCAGATTATACCGCATCTACATCAGTCAGCTTATCGCCTGGAACAAGCTGAAGGATGCTGATGTTACTCCCGGCCAGAAGCTGATTATTTTCTCCGCTTCTGCGTCTAACTCCAGTGCTGAGTCCCAGGTGAAGGTGACACAGCGTTACAAGGTGAAAAAAGGGGAGACTCTTGCCTCTGTTGCTGAAAAATATGGAATGAGTGTTGAACGACTCTCAGAGTTGAACCGTTTGGGCCGAAAGAGAACTCTTGCTGTCGGTACTCGTCTCAAGGTTGAGAAAACGGTGGGCGTGAAACGGGAACGTACCGTATCGAAGAAATTATCCAGGGCAAAAAAATCAAAGACATCGAAAGCAAGAAGCGCTCGTTCGTCCAGTAAACGGCAGCGGTAATGGTAACGGAATTGAGTTGTGGGGGGCTGATATGAATTGTTTTCATGTTCAATTAAAGGATATTATTATTATCTTTGCTGGCACAGATCGCGTTAATTCAATAATTTTTTAAATGAGCAATCATTAAAGCGTATGCGTAATATCATTTTTACCGGAAAAGGAGGCGTTGGTAAAACCTCAATTGCTGCAGCAACGGCGCTCAGGGCAGCGGATATGGGGTACAAGACACTTATTATGTCTACCGATCCGGCACACAGTCTGGGTGACTCGCTTGATGTCAAGTTAGGGCCTTCGCCTGTCAAAATTTGTGAAAATCTCTGGGGTCAGGAGGTGAGTGTTTTCGGTGATCTCAATCTGAACTGGGATGTTGTTCGTGAGCACTTTGCTCACTTGATGGCTGCCCGCGGTATTGAAGGTGTTTATGCTGAAGAGATGGGTGTTCTGCCTGGAATGGAGGAGCTCTTTTCGCTCTCCTATATCAAGCGTTATAATGAACAGAATGAATACGATCTTCTTGTTGTTGACTGTGCACCTACCGGCGAAACGCTTCGTCTTCTATCTCTTCCCGAAACATTCGGATGGTTTATCAAGATGATCCGCAATGTCGAGAAGTTTATGGTGAAACCGGTAATCAGGCCTCTTGCCAAGAAAGTCAACAAGATAAACGATTTTGTTGCTCCTGTAGAGGTGTATGAAAAGGTTGACAACCTCTTCTCTTCAACCGAAGGTATTATTGACCTGCTTGCTGATGGATCCAAAACAACGATGCGCCTTGTCATGAACCCTGAAAAGATGGTTATCAAGGAGTCGATGCGAGCCTTGACCTATCTTAATCTTTATGGCATTACGGTTGATCGTATTACCATTAACCGGGTTATGCCCGATCAGAGCCCTGATCCTTACTTCCAGAAATGGCGTAGCATTCAGCAGAAGTATATTGAGCAGATTGAGGAGGCTTTTGCGCCTATTCCGATTGCTGAGGTGCCGCTGTTTGATGATGAGGTTGTCGGGTTGGCCATGCTTCGCAGAGTGGGCGAGAAGGTCTATGAAGACAAGAATCCGCTTGATGTCTTTTTTACCGAGAACCCGATTGATATTTCAAAAGTCTCTGAAGGTCACTACAAGGTGCGCGTGAGATTGCCGTTTATGGAGAATATGGGGCTTGAACCAAAGATTCTCAAGCTTGGGGATGATCTCACTATCCGTATCGGTGATTATCAGAAGATTGTTGCCCTGCCAATATTCCTTGCAGGTATGGACTCTACTGGGGCCTCTTATGAAGACAAGTGGCTCAGCATTGATTTTGAAAAAGCTGCCAGGTAATCTTTTTGATTGATCGGTTGCAATAAAAAAACCTGCTTTTTGGAGCAGGTTTTTTTATTGACATGTTGCAAGGTTCAGAGGGATACAAGGTGAGCGACCTCGACGCCGTTCACACATCGTATCTCATCAAGCAGATCGAGGGTAACATTGCCATCGACAACAATTGCGGTCATCGCTACCTTTTTCTCTTCATCCCTTGAGAGGGCTACATAAGCCACATTCAGATTGTGCTGCAGCAGAAGTTGGGTGACATGGGCGATGACGCCGGGTTTGTCTGCATTGTTGTAGATAATAATATTGCCTTCAGGCTTGAACTCTACAAGAAACTGGTCGATCATCACGATGCGCACCTCTTTGTCGCCAAAGACCGTTCCGCCGATCATTCGTTTTGTTGTGTCGTTTTCGAGCTCTATGCGGATAAGGTTGGTGTAGTCAAGGTTCTCCTTCTCAAACTTCTGGTTAAGGCTGATTCCGCACTCTCTGGCCATGGTGAATGCATTGATGTAGTTGGTATCTTTTGACTGCCGGATGTCAAGAAATCCTTTAAGGGCTGCAGCGGTGATCACCTCATTGAATTTGTGAAGAAACTCACCAGAGGTTCTTACGGTCATCTTATGGGCATCAACTGGCGTCATCTGAGCGAGTGTTGCACCGAGTTTTTCGGCAAGGTTGAGATAGGATTGTACGCCGGGAACCTGTGCCAGTTCGACAGCAGAGGCGTTGACGGCTCCTTCAAGTTTTCCTGTCCGTTTCCATCCGACGATCTGTTCGGCAATCTGAATTGCCACTTTTTTCTGTGCCTCAGCAGTCGATGCTGCGATATGCGGTGTGGCAATCACCTGTTCAAGTTTCAGCAGAGGATTGTCGGGGTCGACCGGCTCTTTTTCAAAAACATCGAGCGCAACAGCAGCCACTTTGCCTGATATGATGGCTTCAGCAAGGTCGGCTTCGTTTATGATGCCTCCTCTGGCGCAGTTGACGATGATAACCCCCTCTTTCATCAGCTCAAAGGTATCTTTCGAGATGAGATTGCGAGTTGATTCGTTAAGTGATGAGTGAATGGTGATGAAGTCGGCATGGATAAAATTTTCATGCAGGGGAAGAAGATCAATATTGAGCTGCGCGGCATATTCGTCCGGGATCATAGGGTCGTAGGCGATGGTTTTCATACCGAAAGCCTGCATCCGGGAGGCAACTTCACGTCCGATTTTTCCAAGGCCGATGATGGAGAGGGTTTTACCTTCCAGCTCCACTCCGCTGAATCTTGTCTTGTTCCAGTGGCCCTGTTTCAGGTCTGCAGTTGCCTGCGGGATGTGGCGAGCGGCTGCAAGCATCATGGCACAGGTGTGCTCTGCTGCCGAAACGGTATTGCCACCGGGGGTATTCATTACAATAACCCCTTTTCGGGTAGCAGCCTCAAGGTCAATATTGTCAACTCCGGCTCCGGCTCTTCCTATTAGATTGAGTTTGGTGCCACATTCCAGAATTTCAGCGGTAACCTTTGTTGCGCTTCTGACGATCAGCTTGTCAAAGTTTCCGATGATCTCTTTGAGCTCGTCCTTGCTTATTTTTGCTCGTTCGGTTACGTCAAAACCGTTCTGCGTGAGGATTTGAGCGCATTGGGGATCAATACCGTCAGTGATCAGTATATTCATATTTTTCGTATCGGTGATTTGAATTGCCTGCAATTTCTATGTCCAAGTGCGTCAATATAAAGAAATTTTGCTGCTCTGCGTTTTTTTGGAGGAGTTTATCCTGTTTTCAGAAATGGGGCGGTATGGATACTGCACTATATATATCCGGTGGTTTTTTTTATCTTGCGTACTGTAATTTTAGTGATATTATCAGTGATGTTATTATAGGTGTAAAACGGATGGAACAGTTACATGATTTAAGAGTTTCACGAATTATTCGGCTTCCTTCACCAGGAGCGCTCAAGGGGTTGTTGCCGGTGGATGAACAGGTGGCTGCTACGGTTACCGTCGGGCGTCGTGAAGTTGAACATATTTTAACCGGCAAGGATGGTCGATTGCTGGTGATTGTGGGGCCCTGCTCTATCCATGATATGGATGCAGCTCGTGAGTATGCCGAGAGACTTGCCCTGTTGCGCAGGGAGCTTCAGCATGAACTTTGTATCATGATGAGGGTCTATTTTGAAAAGCCTCGTACCACTGTCGGATGGAAAGGGTTCATTAACGATCCCCATCTGGATGATACGTATGATATTGAACACGGGATTTTTCATGCGCGCAAGCTTCTTATCGAGATCAATGAGATGGGTCTGCCTGCGGCAACGGAATTTCTTGATCCCATATCGCCCCAGTATGTGGCTGATGTGGTGAGCTGGGCAGCAATTGGCGCACGGACGATTGAGTCACAGACGCACCGCCAGATGGCCAGTGGTCTTTCGATGCCTGTCGGGTTCAAGAATTCGACTGATGGTCGGCTTGGTGTGGCGGTTGATGCGATTCGCTCGGCCATGCACCCGCATAGTTTTCTTGGTATTGATCAGGATGGGTACAGCAGTGTTATTACCACAAAGGGCAATCCGCTCGGCCATCTTGTGCTTCGTGGAGGCCAGCATCCCAATTATGATGAGGAGAGTATTGCTGCGGCTGAGTTGTTGATTGGCAAGGCTGGTTTGCAGCAGTCGCTGCTTGTTGATTGCAGCCATGCCAATTCCGGCAAAAAACATGAGCGACAATTGCTGGTGTGGGAAAATATTCTGAAGCAGAAGGTGGGTGGCAACAAGAGTATTGTCGGTGTCATGATTGAGAGCAATCTTCATTGTGGAAATCAGCCATTTCCAGAGGAGCCTGACAAGCTTGTGTTCGGGGTGTCAATAACTGATGAGTGTCTATCATGGGAAGAGACGGAACGTATGCTTCGTTATGGGGCTGAAGTTATGCATAATCTTGTCAAGTGAGGAGGAGTGTATGGCAATAGAGATCCGGAAGGTTGGCAACAAAAAAGAGAAAAAAGAGTTTATAACCTTTGCATGGCAGATCTACCGCAAGGATCCAGAACTCAATAAAAATTGGGTACCTCCGGTTATTGACGATTACATGAAAACACTTGATACAGAAGTGTTTCCCCTGTATGAACATGCCGATCTGGCAATGTTTACCGCCTGGAAAGATGGAGCTATGGCGGGGACTATTGCTGCTGTCGAAAACCGTCGCCATAACCAGGTGCATGAAGACAAGGTTGGCTTCTGGGGCTTTTTTGAGTGTATCAATGATCAGGGGGTTGCCAATGCCCTTTTTGAAGCTGCGGGCGGGTGGCTGAAGCAAAAGGGACTTACTGCCATGCGCGGGCCGGTCAGCCCTTCCATGAACGACCAGTGCGGTATGTTGACCAGAGGGTACGATAGCCCTCCGGTTTTCCTCATGCTGTACAATCCTCCCTACTATAACGACCTGGTTCTGAAGAGTGGACATCATATCGGTCAGGAGCTGCTTGCCTGGTATATCGATCAGGAGAGCATTGATATCGGTCGTCTTCGCCGCATATCGGAGCATGTCAAGAAACGGGAAGGGCTGACGATACGTACCATGAACCTTAAGGATTTTGACCGGGAAGTTGATCGTATGCGGGAGATCTATAACAAAGCCTGGGAGAAAAACTGGGGTTTTGTGCCCATGACCGACAAGGAGTTCTATTTTCTTGGAAAAAGTCTCAAGCCCATTGCAAATCCGCATTACATTTTTTTTGTCGAGGATCGTAATGGGCGTACGGTTGGCTTTTCACTTTCGCTCCCTGATGTCAATCAGGCACTCAGGCATGTCAATGGAAACCCTTTTTCGCCCATTGGGCTTCTGAAGTATCTCTGGTACAGCAGGAACATTACCATGGTGCGTACCATCGTGATGGGTGTTTTGCCTGAGTATCGCAACAAGGGGGTGGATAGTATTATGAATGCCGAAATTGCCGACTACGGGGGTAAACACGGGGTTCGAGCGAGTGAGATGAGCTGGGTGCTGAAGGCCAACGAGGCGATGAGCAAGCTGGCAAAAGTGATAGGCGGGACGCCGTACAAGGAGTATGTTATCTACGAGGCTGATCTGTAGGCTTTGGCTGTTTTGCACACAAAGAAGAGACTGTCAAAAACAGCCTCTTCTTTAATAGAATGAAACCCGATTCAGAACGATGCGGCGAAGACCAAACCAGAATGCTCCTCTGCAGGGTTGTAAACGTAAGAGACGCTGAAGTTCTCTTTTGAAACCGTGCAACCAACATTAACAAGTGCAAAATGATTTGTTCCCTTTGAAACAGCATAAGCACCCTCATCGCCGAGGCCTACTGTTGCTTTAGCGGTGAATTTGTTCTTGTTGTGAAACTGGTAGCCAGCTTCAACATATTTGGCATTCTTGAAGGTGTTGCCACCGACAAACACTGAGCCAAGTAAGCTGAAATCATTGACGTTGCAGGCAGCAGTCAGATCAAGTGTGTTCGGACCGTCACTTTTGAAATCAAAAGCTTTTGTGCTTGCCGTAAGACTTTGGGAAGGGATGTAGTAATCAATCAAAGAGATATTGACAAGGCCTACCGGAACTGTAATATAAAGATCGGTCTCACGGTATCTTTTGACTGTTGCGGCCGAGACCTCACCGAAGTTATTTGTTCCCCATGCACCTATAATAACACCGATGCCATCGAAAGTGTAGGAAGCGAAAGGCTGAATAGATGGGGATTCGCTGAGTTCACTACCTCTCCAAACATAGCTGCTGACAACATCAACGCCAAGCTTGAAGCCTTCTGTTTTTGAAGATTCTTCTGCTTGCGCGGTACCACTCATTCCTGCAAAAAGGAGCACAGCGAAGCATATAAGTTTTGCTTTTTTTTCCATTGTTTTATCCTTGTTTTCTGGTTTTTGGCCCTGTTTTACTGCCTCGTGAATTTACTGAAATTTTGGTCGGCAATATATAAAACTGATAAATTTATCCAAATTCAGGAACCGGGAGTGTTCAATATAATCATGCCCCCAATCAACAGGGCTGCTTTAGTTCATTTGGCAGAATATTTGTTTCGTTGTACATTGCTCTTGACGTTCCTTGGGCGATTCAACGGGGTTAAGCAGGAGATTCTCATGAAGCGGGCTGCTATTGTGCTTTCTGGCCGTTATGGCTCGTACGAGTTACTCCGTGATTTTATTGCTCTTTTTGCTGAAGAGGAGAGATATAGTTTTCCATTTGTTGAGGCGCTTCAATTGAGCATGAAAGAGGCCTTTGTCAATGCCATTCGACACGGAAATAGTGGGCGGGAGGATTTAACAGTTTCCTGCAAACTGACAGCATCGCCATCAATACTTCTTGCCTTTGTGCGGGATTGTGGAAAAGGCTTCAATCCTGATGATCAGCCAAGTCCTGTCAATCCTCTCCACCTTTTTAAACTTTCTGGCCGAGGTATCTATATTATCCGAAGTATTGCCGAAATCATCGCTCTTGAGCGTGACGTTGATGGTTCTACCCTGGTGTTGCGTTACATTCCCTATTGAAATTGTTGTCATGCTGTCGAGCTGTTTCTCTCGGGCTTGATAAATATTGTACTTTTGTAATAACAGGTAAGATGATACTTTTTATGGATATGTCGCAAAGCGAAGCGTGGCGCAACCTTCAGGCGCACAAACTTGAGATTGAAGGATTGAAGATGAGTGAGATGTTTTGTGAAGATCCGGAGCGTTTTGAGCGCTTCTCAATGCAGTGGAAGGGCTTTTTGCTGGATTATTCAAAAAACAGGATTACTCCGAGAACCATGGAGTTGCTGCTTGAGCTGGCGTGCCATGCCGGGCTGGAGAAAAAGCGTGATGCCATGTTTGAGGGCGAGTCGATAAACGTTACTGAACACAGGGCGGTGTTGCATACGGCGCTGCGCAGGCCACCAGGGTACAAGCTTCACGCCGATGGGCTTGATCTTTCAGCGGAGATTGCTGAGGTGCTTGGCCAGATGAAGGAGTGTTGTGATCGGGTTATTTCAGGGAGCTGGAGGGGTTTCACGGGCAAGCGGATGACGGATGTGGTCAATATTGGTATTGGCGGTTCTGATCTTGGCCCCTATATGGTGACCGAAGCGCTCCGCCCCTTTGCCCACGGTCAGCTTCAGGTTCATTTTGTCTCCAATATTGATGGCACCCACGTCAGCGAGACTCTCAAAAAGCTTGATCCTGAAACCACCCTCTTTATCATTGCCTCCAAAACTTTTACCACTCAGGAGACACTCACCAATGCCATGACTGCCCGCGAATGGTTTTTGAATCACGCACGGGAAGAATCGCATATTGCCCGACATTTTGTGGCAGTTTCAACCAATCGCGCCAAGGTTGTTGAGTTTGGTATTGATGAGGCCAATATGTTCCGATTCTGGGACTGGGTTGGCGGGCGCTACTCCCTCTGGTCTTCTATTGGTCTGTCAATTGCCCTTTTCCTCGGGTTTGACCATTTTCAGGAGCTTCTTGACGGCGCTTATGCTATGGATGAGCATTTTCGTCAGGAGCCACTTGAACGTAATATTCCTGTTCTTCTGGCACTGCTCGGCATTTGGTACAACAATTTCTTTGCCTGTTCATCCCATGCGGTTATTCCTTATGACCAGTATCTGCACCGTTTTCCCGCCTATCTTCAGCAACTTGATATGGAGAGCAATGGCAAGCGGGTCACGTGTGAGGGTGCAATGGTGGATTATGCAACCGGTCCGGTGATATGGGGTGAGCCGGGAACAAACTCTCAACATGCATTTTTCCAGCTTCTGCATCAGGGTACGGAGGTTATTCCTGCTGATTTTATTGTGCCGCTCAAAACACAGAATCCCGTGGGAGAGCATCATGATATACTGCTTGCCAACTGTTTTGCGCAGACCGAAGCGTTGATGAAGGGTAAAAGCGCCCAGGAGGTACAGCGAGAGCTTGAGGCGGCTGGTTGCAGCGTTTCAGAGTTGACTGCGCTGTTACCTCACAAGGTTTTTCCTGGTAATCGTCCGACCAACACCATGCTTCTTGATGAGCTCAACCCGTTTACTCTTGGAAGTCTGATTGCCATGTATGAGCACAAGGTCTTTGTGCAGGGTATTATCTGGGAGATCAATTCTTTCGATCAGTGGGGTGTAGAGCTTGGCAAGCAGCTTGCCAGGGTGATTTTCCCTGAAATCAGGCAACCCGGGAGGGTCACCGGCCACGACAGCTCAACCAATTCGCTGATCAATGCATACCGGGCTTCCCGTGCAAAAAGTACAGTGCAAAAAAAGGAGCAACTCTCATTTTTTGATTGATTCCTGATATGTGTGGCGTGCCGGTAGATTGAGTGCCGACACGCCACATTCGCCAGCTCAGGTGAATACCTTTTCGTTGAGCGTTGTGGCGGTGCCTTCGAGCTGTGGCACCTGGGCATATCCCATCGCTTTGATATTTCTTGCTACTTGACTATCCAGGTTTTTCCGCGTGATTGTTACCCCTGCGCCTCTTAATACTTTGCAGAAGTTAAGGGTGAAGAGACCTCGATACGTACCGTCGATGGAGGCTTCGGCTGAGGTTTGGTTGTCGCGGCATCCTGCCCAGAGGACGTGAGTAAGCTCTGTTGCAATTTTTACCTCTTTCACTCCATTTCTCTGTTTGAGCAGACCGCGCACCGGTAGTGAAGGATTTGTGTCAAGGAAGAAGCCCCAATCGAGAGGTGGTTGAACGAACCGATAACTGACACTCAATCTTTCGTCGGTGGCAGCAAGAGCAGCCAACTCTCTGGTTCCGCTGCCGGAAAAGCATGAGTCGAGAATGACATCAAGACTGACCTCTGCCGGAAGAGTGGCAAAGGCGTTGCGTAAATCGTCATCCTTGATCATTCCTGCGGTTGCAAAGTCGTGTGGACAGATGGTCTCATCTTTTCCATCCGGTTCATCTCCCTCAACATCGATCAGTTGTGAACCATGGCCTGAATAATAGAATACCAGCGCGTCTCCGGGTCTTGCTCCGGTAGTCAGCCATTGCAGTCCAGCCATGATCGCTGCCCTGGTTGCTCGAACATCGGTCAGAATCCGCATTGTCGTAGGGCTTGAAGGCACAATACCAAGCGCCGAAAGGGTGTTGGCCATATCCTGAACATCGTTCACGCATCCGCGCAGATCAGGCCCCCCTGATCCGGCAGGGGCATAATCATTGATTCCAACAAGTAAAGCTTTTTTTGCCATAAGCGCCACTCCATTGTTTAACGGTGAAAAAAAACAGCACGGTATAGTTTCGATTGTGCCGCGACGGTGTCGGATGGCGTAAAAAAACCATCTTGTCATGATAATAAAAATGCCTTACAGCGCAAAATTTTAATATCAGCCATGACGGGAAGTTTGTTGTTATGGTTTGAGCACCACTTCGCAGTCAGGATGAAGTTCAATAAAGTGTTCGAGCTCTTCATCAGGAACGCTGCCTGCTGTAAGTTCAACTTTTTCAAGTTGCTGCAGATGCATGATGGGGCCGATGGTAGTGATGAGGGTATTGCAGATATCAAGCTCTTCAAGGTTATCCAGCTCCTCCAGCGCTTCAATTGATGCAAGGGGTGTCTGTGCCAGGCTTAATTCTCGCAGCTCGGAGAGAGTTCTCAGCTTCTCAATACTCTTGATACCTGTTTTATTGCATCGGAGATATTCAAGATTGTGAAGCCCTGCGAGTGGTGACAGATCGCTTATTCCTGAATTGTTGATGCCAAGTTCAATGAGATTTTCAAGGTGTCGTATTGGTTCAAGGGAGATGACGGCTGTTTTGTAACAACTGAGTTTTTGAAGATTGAGCAGTCCTTTCAATGGGGAAAGATCGGTGATCATGGTTTCGGAGCAATAGAGTTCTTCAAGAGAGAAGAGCTGGCTGATTGGCTCAAGGGAGTTTATCTGGGTGCTTGAAACCCAGAGAAGTTTCAGGGTTGCAAGGTTCCGAAGAGGCTCAAGCGATGAAAAGTCGCAGTCGAAGGCGTAGAGGTGCTGCATCTTTTTGAGATGCATAAGGGGTTCAAGATCCTCTACAGGCGATTCATCACAACGGAGGTGCTGAAGCTTTTCAAGCAGACGAACCGGTAACAGATTGTGAACTCTTCTGTTGTCGCATCGGAGATGTGTTGTTTCAAAAAAGGCAAGCAACTCTATATCTGACGGCTCGCGGTTAACCTTCAGGGTTGTTTTAACGACCTCCTTCCAGTCGGAGGTGATGCTGTCCCACCATTTTTTTCGGGAAGCAGAGTCGTGCATTACCTCTGCTCTTGATACAGTGCGAAGGTATTCTCCTTGATCGTTGTTTCGGTATCCATGTTGTTCGTTATTCTCAGGATCTTTTTTTCCTTGCCGGGGGTGAGCCGAGGTGTCGTCTGTGGTGACGTTGAGCTTTTCAGTCAGGCATCGTGTGTACCACTCAGCTTTTTTATCCTCAAGGTTATGATGGTGATATTCCGGTGATTGTTGGTCAAGCGAAGAGATATCTTCAAAAATATCGTTTCCGCACCTTGGGCATACTGCGTTGTCCATGGTGAGAGGGTAGCCACAGATTGGGCATTGATTGTAAGTATGTTGCTCCAAAATTCTCAAGGCATTTAATATTGTGGGGAGTGTACTACAGAGAGAGTATTATCTCCATAATATAAAAAAAAGCGTTATGGCCATAAAACGGGGAGATAATTATCGGTAAATTTCTCTGTCCAAAATGTGCTATTTTGGGTTTCAAATGTTCTGCAGGTGAGGCATCTCTTCACTATTTCTCCAAAGATGATCTGTTTCTGATATTATGGCTTTTATACACTTGCATACCCATACGCACTACTCAATGCAGAGCAGTCCGATTTTTCCCTGCGAGTTGTTTGACGCAGCGCTGAAGTTTGGCATGGAGAGTATTGCGGTCACTGATTATTGTGCCATGTTCAATATGCCTGAGCTTTTCACTGAGGCAAAAAATGCTGGCGTTCGTCTTATTATCGGCAGTGAGCTTCTGTTGCTTGAAGCTGATGCCCATCAGGGTCGGCGTGTTCCTGTCTCTCCTTCACTGGTCGTGCTTGTCCAGAATGAGGTGGGATACAGAAATCTCTGTATTCTTCTGTCGAGAGCGGCAAAAGATGGATTTCTGAATGGTATGCCGCACATTGAGAGCCGTTTGCTTGAATGTTATCATGAGGGGCTTGTCTCTCTCTCGGGTTACTCTTCGGGAAGAATAGGGAGGGCACTGCTTGCTGGCGCTCTTGATGAGGCTGAGACCTTCACTGCTTATTATCAGGAGATTTTTGGTGATAATTTCTATCTGGAGCTTCAGCGTCATCATACCCCGTTTGATGAAAAGCTCAATCAGCAGATTATTGACCTTGCGGAAAAATTTTCTGTTGAGCTGGTTGCCACCAATAATGTTCACTATCTCGAGCGAAAGGATGCAGGCTGTTACAGGGCCATGGTGGCAAACCGCACCAAGGAGAAGCTTTCCAGTCCGAATCTGCTTGCTCTTTCGGGGAGCGAGCATTACCTGAAATCGTCTGAGGAGATGAACGCCCTCTTCAGTGATGAGCATCGGGAGTTGACCAATACGGTGCGCATTGCGGAAAAGTGCTCATACCAATTTGGTGACAAGGAACCTGTGCTGCCGCATTTCCCTCTTCCTGAGGGGTTTGGTGATGAGGCGGCATATCTTCGTCATCTTACCTGGGAGGGAGCCAGGGAGAAGTACACTGATGCTGCGGTCGATGGCATCTCTTCCGGGGAGGTGAAGGCGAGAATAGAACTTGAGCTCGGGGTAATTGAAAAGATGGGCTTCAGCTCCTACTTCCTTATTGTCAGCGATCTTATCGCAGCATCAAGGCGTCTTGGCTATTCGGTTGGTCCTGGTCGGGGCTCAGCGGCGGGGAGTATTGTCGCCTATCTTACCGGCATCACAAGGATTGATCCGCTGAAGTACAAGCTTCTTTTCGAGCGCTTTCTTAATCCAGAGCGCTCCTCGATGCCTGATATTGATATTGATTTTACCCCTGTTGGCAAGCAGAAGGTTCTTGAATATACGGTTGAAAAGTATGGTGCCGAGAGTGTTGCCAAGGTTATTGCCATCGGTACCTTTGGTGCCAAGGCGGCAATTCGTGATGCGGGTCGGGCGCTTGAGGTTCCACTTACTCTGGTGGATAAACTTGCAAAACTGGTTCCTGTCAAGCCAGGCATTACCCTTGCAAAGGCACTGAGCGAAGCCAAAGAGCTGAAGCTGCTTGCTGAAAGCACTCCTGAGCTTCGGGAGCTGATGGCCTCGGCCCGGGCGCTTGAGGGGCGGGCACGTAACGTCTCCATGCATGCCGGGGCGGTGGTTATTACCGATGGGCCGCTGGAGGAGCAGGTTCCGCTCTATGTCTCCAACAAGATAGAGACTGAGGTTCGGATGTTTGCCGATGAGTTTGATCTTGATGCACCCGAGCATGTGAGGGGAAAAGCCTCCGATGGCAGTGAAGAGAAGCAGGTTGTTACCCAGTTTGACAAGAATTGGATTGAGACCTCCGGGCTGCTCAAGATCGATTATCTTGGCCTTGAGACGCTTGCTGTTATTGATGAGACACTGAAGATGATCAAGCGACGCCACAATCTTGATATTGAGCTTGAGAAGGTGCCTATGACCGACCGCAAGACCTTCAAGATTTTTCAGGAGGGGAAGATGGCCGGTATTTTCCAGTTTGAGTCATCCGGGATGCAGAGTTATATGACCCGCTTGCAGCCCACCCAGATTGGCGACATCATTGCCATGAGTGCCCTCTACCGTCCGGGCGCTCTCAATGCACGGATTGATGAACGGCGTAATGCTGTAGATCTCTTTGTTGATCGCAAGCATGGCCGTGAGTCAATTGATTATATGCACCCGATGCTTGAGGGTATTCTGAAGGAGACTTATGGCGTTATTGTCTATCAGGAGCAGGTGATGCAGATTTCGCAGGTGATGGGTGGCTTCTCTCTTGCCAAGGCGGATAATCTGCGCAAGGCGATGGGTAAAAAGAAGCCTGAAATTATGGAGAAGTACAAGGCCGATTTTGTGAAGGGGGCGGTTGAACAGGGGGTGCATGATACGCTTGCCACCAGGGTTTTTGAGTTGATGGCCGAGTTTGCCGGGTATGGTTTTAACAAAAGCCACTCTGCGGCTTATGGGGTGCTTGCCTACTGGACAGGCTACCTCAAGGCTCATTATCCGATAGAGTTTGTGACGGCGGTACTGAACAGTGAAATCGGTGATATTGAACGGATGAAGCATTTGACTGATGAGGCAAAGAGTTTTGGTATAGCAACACTTCCTCCGTCGATCAACAAGAGTGATGCGCTCTTTTCGGTGGAGGATGCTGACGGGCGTTCATTCATCCGTGTCGGCCTCAGCGCCATCAAGCAGGTTGGGGGGGCGGCAAGAGCGGTCGTCACCTCAAGGATGCGGCGCAAACGTGATTTTGTCAACCTCTTTGACCTGGCGGTATCGGTCGATCTGCGGGTGATGAACCGCAAGGCGCTGGAGTGTCTTATTCTTGCTGGAGCATTTGATGAACTTGATCGTCATCGCGCAAGGCTGCTTGCCAATGTTGACAAGGCTATCAAATTTGGTCAGATGCAGAATCGTTCAGTGACACTCGGGCAGTGTGGCTTTTTTTCGGCGGAGGAAGGAGCGGAGCTTGAGGATGCCCACTATCCTGATATGGACTCTGCGGAGATGATGCCTGAAGCGGAAAAACTTCTTCATGAAAAGAAGCTGGTTGGTTTTTACCTTAGCCACCACCCACTTGAGCCCTATCGTCGAGACTGGCAGGCATTTACAACGCTTCAGCTTCAGGCAAAAGAGGTTGTTGCTGCCAAGCAGTACAAGGTGATCGGAGTTATCGTATCGGTGAAGCACCACCAGGACAAGAAGGGAAAGCAGATGCTTTTTGGTATTATCGAGGATTTTACCGGCAAGGCCGATTTTACCGTTTTTGCAAGTCTCTATGAGCAGTATGGTCATCTTATCAGCCCAGAGGAGGTGCTGATGCTTGTGGCTGAAGGTGAGGTGAGTGGTGGGATGCTCAAATTGCTTGTCAGAGAGGTTGTGCCGATAAAAAAGGTGAGGCATAGCCTTGTCAAGAAACTTGTTCTTGATATTGATGCCGATGATCCCCTACAGATTGAAAAACTTGGAAAGGTGAGAAAAATATTTGAATCCAGCAAGGGAGGCACACCGGTTGAGTTTGAGGTGAAGGCGCAATCGGGAGATAATATTGAGACAATCACTCTTTTTGCCCGAAGTACCCCTGTCGATCCAATGGAGGCCACCATAAAAAAGCTTGAGGAGATTCTTGGCCCTGACAGTGTGCGGATTTCCGGATAGGGTGATTTGTTTAAGAATAATTTTATTACTTTCTTGGACAGTTGTTTGTGATTGTATTATGTCAAGACTGATTATTAATTTTAAACCGGTAGACAAAAATAATGAGTGGAAAATATCTTGTGGCCACAGACCAGAATTTCAAGTCGGAGATACTTGATTCAGACAAGGTTGCGCTGGTTGATTTCTGGGCGGCATGGTGTGGCCCGTGTATGATGCTCGGTCCTGTTATTGAGGAGCTTGCCAGCGATTATGAAGGGCGGGCTGTTATTGCAAAACTCAATGTTGATGAGAACCCCGCTACGGCCGCTCAGTACGGTATCAGGAGTATCCCTTCCCTGCTCGTCTTCAAGAATGGCCAGGTTGTTGACCAGATGCTTGGCGCCATGCCGAAAAACATGATCGCCAAGAAAGTTGATGAGCATATTGGTTGATTGAGCGCGAGCAACAACGCTGGCTGCTCAGGGTTTTCAAGATGAGTAGCCGGCTCTCCTTTATTCACCCCTGTTCGAAAAAGCATCATGAAGAGTAACGTACGCGACCTTGTTGTCATGGGGACCGGTCCTGCTGGTTATACCGCAGCAATATATTCGGGGAGGGCAAATATTACCCCTCTGGTTATTGAGGGTATGCAGCCGGGTGGTCAGCTTATGATTACGACGGAGATAGAGAATTTTCCTGGTTTCCCGGGGGGTATCCGCGGGCCAGAATTGATGGCCAGAATGCGTGAGCAGGCGGCAAAATTTGGCGCGGAGTTTGTTGGGGGGAGTGTGACCGATGTTGATCTTTCAAGAAGTCCGTTCTGCCTTACGCTTGAGGATGGACGCGAATTTTTGACACACACTCTTATTGTGGCTACGGGAGCTAATGCAAAATGGCTCGGTATAGAGTCAGAAAATCGCTATCGAGGCAAGGGTGTTTCCGCTTGTGCAACCTGCGATGGTTTTTTCTTTCGTGATTGCAGGGTTTTTGTGGTAGGTGGTGGCGATACGGCTATGGAAGAGGCTCTTTTTTTAACGAAATTTGCCTCTGAAGTGGTTATTGTACACCGCAGGGAAGAGTTCAGGGCATCGAAAATTATGACCCTTCGCACCAGAAAAAACCCCAAAATCAGCATGATGCTCAGTGAGGTGGTTGATGAGATTCTTGGTGATGGTCAGAAGGTGACCGGAGTCAGGTTGAAAAATGTGGTGACCGGTGAGTTTTCGGAGCACGCTTGCGATGGGGTTTTTCTTGGGATCGGCCACGCTCCAAATTCTGGTTTGTTCAAGGATCAGCTTGATCTTGATGATTATGGCTACATTATTACGAAGAAATCATCAACAGAGACCAATGTGTCCGGAGTTTTTGCCTGCGGAGATGTTCAGGACAGCTCTTATCGTCAGGCCGTGAGCGCTGTGGGGACTGGATGTATGGCCGCTGTTGATGCCGAGCGGTTTCTCGAATCAATACGGTAAGGGAACCCCGTCATTTGTGTTTGTTATAAATCTCCGTTGTTATCCCGGCAGACTGTCAAAGTAGTCTGCCAGAACTTCGTTGAAGCCGCAGGCAAGTTCAGTTCCGGCGGCTTCTTCTTTGGAGAACCACCGGGTCATCTGCCCTTCGTGCAAGACGATGTTGTGTGGTTCAAAATTGGCCTGTTGCATAAAGATGTACTCTCTATGGTCTGAAAATTCGTAGATGCGGAAGAGTGAGCACCCCTCAACATTGATCTCCATCTCTTCAAGCATCTCCCTCACGATACACTCTTCGGCGCTCTCATCTGCTTCAATATGCCCACCCGGTAAATCCCACATTCCGGGAGAGGCTATTGACGGAATGTCATCCCTGAGTACCAGCAAAACCTGATGGTGGCTATTGAAAAAAATGATGCTGGCGCCCTGGTGTCTCATCCCGTTGTTTCAGATGCAACGGTGCTTTTGCGTGATGATTGTCCAGAAGGTTTGGGTAAATTCCCTTGAGTCAACCCAACAAAGAGTGCGCCGACAGCAAAGGTCAATGCGCCAACGGCTGCGCCGGTCAAGGCATGCAGAGCGACAGGAAGACCGAGTACTGGTATTATCACTTTAGCTCCAAGAGGAAGATCTGGAAGTGTTATTGTTGTCTGAGGCTTTTGTATACTCTCTTCTTGTGGCATATCGGTCAAAGGGTTATGGTGATTCCGTCAGAAAACGTTACAGATAACAGCGAAACGCTGGAATATAAGCATCTCCCTCATTTTTTTATTCTTTTCGACCCTGATGCAGTGATGTTTTTCTCCACCGGAAAGAATCAATCGTCATTTTCTTCCGCCTCACCATTTCGATGGCATTTGGCGCAATTCTGATAATTTGAGATGCCCTCTTTACGATGTTTGTATGCCATGCTGGCCTCCGAGTGTTCATGACAGTTGTAACAGGTATACTTTTTATAGTTACTGGCATCAGTGTGACAGGTTTTGCAGCTTACCCGGTGATCGCTGTCGAGCCTGAAATAACGGTTATGGTCGAATGTTGCCGGTTTCCATTTGGTTGTGCGATGGCATATTCCACAGTTTGACTGAGACTGACGGTGCAGATTGTCCTTCGGTTGATCAGCTTTGTGGCAACTGATGCAGCTTTTTCCTGCAGCAGCGGCAAGATTTTTATGGTCAAACGTTGCCGGTTTCCATTTGGATGTGCTATGGCAGTCGGCGCAGCTTGTCGAGACGTTCTGGTGGAGGTTGTCCTTGGGTCTGTCAGCTTTGTGGCAACTGATGCAGCTTTTCCCTGCTGAGGCAGTGAGTTTTTTATGATCGAATGATGCCGGTTTCCATTTGGTTGTGCGATGGCACTCGGTGCAATTTGTTGAGACGCTCTGGTGCAAATTGTCCTTTGGTTGATCGGCTTTATGGCAACTGATGCAGCTTTTTTCTGCTGAAGCAGTGAGATTTTTATGATCGAATGATGCCGGTTTCCAGTTGGATGTGCGGTGGCAGTCGGCGCAGCTTGTTGAGACGCTCTGGTGGAGCTTGTCGGCAGGCCTGTCAGCTTTGTGGCAGGTGATGCACTGTTTTGCATCTGCAGCCACAAGATTTTTATGGTCAAAAGTTGCGGGTTTCCATGTGGTTGTGCGGTGGCAGTCGGCGCAGCCCCCTTGAGCGAGTTGATGCAGGGCATCATCAGGCTTTTCACTGCTGTGACAGGTGATGCAGTTGTTTTTCAATGCCGGTGAAAGCGATTCATGCCGGAATGGCTTGACCTCTTTCGTTGTCCATTTCCCTTTATGATCGGTATGGCAATCGATACAGGAGTTGTTGGCAAGACCTTTATGAAAGAGAACTTTGCCACTCTCTTTTTTCAGCATTGCCCCGGCAACAGTTTTAAGGCCGATGTCACTCTGTTTGTGACAACTGATGCACTGCACTGATGATATGCTTTTGAATGGTGTATGGCAAGCAAGGCAATCTTTTTTGAAAGCTTTATGGCCTCTCGTCAGGGTGCCCGGATTAATGAGCAGATCGGGGTATGCCAGTGTAAGGCCAGCCAGAATAATGGCAGATGCGATAAAAACAAGTAATGGTTTCAAAAGTTACCTCCAGTTCCAGAAGAAAAATATGGATATAATATGAATTGATGTCAGTGCAACTAAAAATGCAACCAAGGGTCGGTGTACCGCTCTCCATTGCTCAAGAGCTTTAAGCGTCATGCCATCCCAGTATTGTTCATTCTCAGCCATTTCCTTCTTCTCAGGGTCGATTCCGAGCTGTTTCATTTTCAGCTTTGCCTCCTCCTTGAGTTTTTTTACCAGGTGTTGACCGACATGGCCGCTTGCCGTGACAATCATCATTAATGCCGTAGCCGCCCAGGGCAGAATGGCGTTGAAATGTACCCCCGAATGAACAATAATCATCAAAGTTGCAATCCATCCGGAATGGCAGTGAAGCTTAAGAAAAAATTTTAGCGTTCCACTCCTGATAAGCTTGCTTTTACGGGCTGAATAGACAGCCGATATTGCAAAAAAAATGGTGCCCGCAATTCCAAGATATCGGCCAACCCACACAAGATGAGCAATATGCAGGATGTTATCAAGAGTAATTCCAGCAAGAATCAGAAGAAGATATGATGCCGAGAGAGGTATGGTTCGTTGTACAAGGAGTGATTTCCACATCGTCCGTAATTGTTACAGGTATTATGAACTTATTTGAGATAAGATAATCGCCGTTGCTTAAAAGAGTCTGAATGGCCCCTTAAAAATCGATTAAAAATTGCGATGCTCTCTTTTTGACCTCTACCCTGATTTTCCGGGCAAAAGCGTCCCGGTCCGAGAACGCCGAGCTCCAGTTCGGCATCCCTGAATACCGACAAGTTTTTGCCGGTTACCACTGTTACTAAGAGTGAGGCCTTCAGGTACCTGATAGAAAGGCTTGTAAACAGGGCACTCATTTTTATAAGAAATTATTTTATAATCAGTTAGGAGAAAATATTCTGCTTGATGGGTACTTGAACCTTAATTGATGGTTAATTGACAGTGTGGCTGAAATGCCAGCTATCGAAAAATGTAACCTATTGATAGTAAACAAGATATCTGGCCATTTTTTAATTGATGGCTAATTGATAACCTGAAAGTAGAATAAAGCGCACACTATTCGCAGGGCACTCCCAGAGATTCCAGGAACAACCTGTCTCTGGCTACTGATTCTGTAGACCAACGGTAGTTGCCCATGGCTGTTTGCACGTGGGTCGTCTCAATGCAGTCAAACCAGTCCAGATTATTTTCGAGCAGACCGGGTACATCTTGATCTTTTTTTGCGCGGATTTTGTGAACTCCGCCACTCAGTCTTCCACTTGAGCCTTTAACTCAAGCAAGTCCTTACGAAATGCAAGTTGCTTTCTGGTGTCGTGTTGGGGGAATAGAAGACATGCTCTGGTGAGTACCGCTCAAAAGAGGAGCCATCACGGTTTCGCCAACTGTTCGACAGAGCGGTAGCAGAGGAGATTATAACGATGAGCAAAGCCGCTGAGCTTTCCGAAATGTCGCTTACTGAGCTGCAACAGGAGATGTCTGTCATATAATCGCTCAACATGTTGGCAATCGACGGATATTAACTCTTTGTGAGAGCTTTGGACACGGTTAGTGTTGATGGATTAAATTGGTACAATGGAGAAAATGATGTCGTTATTCCGGTGGCCGTAAAAAGAAAAAAGAAGGGGTTTTCAAAAAAGAGGTGATTCCATGAATACACAATCTGTAACCCTTGATATTTCCGAAAAGGTATTGCTGGCCGAAAAGAGTGATGTGCTCTGCTTCGGCAAAGAGTTGCGCATACTTCCCGCAGTCACATTATTCGAACTTGGTCGCCTCTCCTCAGGTCGTGCTGCTGAACTTGCCGGAATGGATCGTGTGGAATTTTTACTCAACCTGAATCGCTATAATGCATTCTGAACTTGATGACTTAGAGTAAGAGAATAGCCTTTTGTGTTCAAATAGTTGTATTTTGGTTTGTTTGTTGTGCATCAAGAGAAAACTTTCATCAAAGAGGAGTACTTATGATAACTGATACAGAAATTAAAATTAACGGATTTCAAGCGCTTACAAAGTCTTTGGGAAGCGAGGTTTATCGCCCTTATTCAACGTGAACCATTTGATTATACAAAATGGCAAAGAACCTTATGGGAAGACCAAAGTATAGAAGAGATCAGCAGAAGTGCTATGAATAGTTATAAAAATGTTGCCGATAAACCAGTTTAACCAGTGTGCCAGTAGCGCGGCAGTGGTGGGGACTTTGTAACGTAATCTGTAACGGGTAGATTGTCAATGAGTCGAGCAATGAAAAGTGCAAGCTGATTCACAACTCCGTCACCCCATTCAGCACTTTTGATCTTGAAACTGATATAGCTACCAACCAACCAATATAAATCAATATCAAGTCAGCGAAGACGCGGGCCGCCAGATCATAGAGAGATTTTTCCGGTGTCATTTCTGTTCCATAAGGCTGCCCGGAAAGATAGCGAACCTTGAGGGCCTGAATTTTTTGACCCGAGATAAAACTGCCATCCGGGGAGACCTGTTTATCGTCACCTACGACCAGAATCTTCTTCCCGCGAAGGATAGCGGGAAGCGCCCATAAATCAGATTGACTCGCTTCATCGACAATGACAAGGTCGAAGCTTCCAATGTCTGGCGGCATAGCCTCCGATATACGGGCATGGCTCATGATCCAGCAGGGAACTGCACTGGCAGCATCCAGCATAGCTTCTCGTGCATCTCTGCGATACCGTGTTGCGTTCCCTGACCGATACGGCGGATAGCAGTTGCATAGCCTGCAAATCAAGGGGCCAGCCGCTCTCGCCGGACTCCAGTTCTTCTGCCAAAGTTTTGGCTTCATCAACTAACTCAAGAAGATCTCTCGCCGCGATGAGAACCTCGGCAGTTGTAGCCTTCAAATCAAGAAGGTCACCACGTTCAACCTACGCCTCGATCCTCCTAATACTGGAGAGCGTTTCATGCAGTTCGGCGATTGCAACCGTTGCTGGAAGTGAATCAGCAGACGGGTAGTTTGCCTGCACATAAACCAAATCCTGTCCGACCTTTCGCCGTGCTTCACGGAGTTTGCCAGCCTCCTCTTCAGTGAGAGGTGGCGCATTTTCCGGAGAGAGCGTTATTTCATCATCAAACCAGCCGTGCTGTTCCAATCCGGACGTAACCAACTCCGCAAGTTTCTGTGCGCGCATTGGTACACCATCAACCTCTATCTCTGAAAGCTGTGCAATCGCAATCTCATCAATGCGTTTGTCAATAGAGGCAAGTTCGTGATGGGCGCGATCAATGGCGCTTTCCAGTGTCGCGATGTCATGCAGGGTCTGTTCCGGATTGAGCTGTGATACCCGATGCTGAATCGTCTCGATTGATGCTTGAAACTGGCGGACACCTTCACGGTCGCTGGCCATAAGCACCACAGTCAGGGCGCGGACCTCCTCTGGTATTTTGGATTGGAGTACTTGAAGCGCAGGCTCTCCACGTGAGGTGACAAGAACCCGTCTGCCAGTCGCCAGATAGTGGCAAATAACATTGGCAATGGTGTGTGTCTTGCCAGTACCCGGCGGCCCTTGCACAGCGACACCCGCAGCTTTTTCAAGCCGTTGAATGATGGTGACCTGCTCTTCGTTGTAGGGCAGGGGAAAATAAAGCTCATCGGCTTTACCATGACTTGATCCGCGACTTGATAGCCCATGGAAACGAATAGTCTCGAATTCAACAGATTTATCTGAAGGTGGGGTGCGCTCAACGTCAGTAGAGGCGGGGAGCGAGCATGCAGCGAACGCATCCATTTCCACTCGCGTATCGGTAGATCGGGGACGAACATCCAGCGCTATGCTTTTCTCGTCTATAGAAATTTCGACGGCTTGAGTGAGCAATGGATATTCAAAACGGACGATGCTTTCCTCAAACGGGATCTGCCAGGACGCAATGCCTACGCCCCGTACGAGTTCCTGAGGTTTTGCTGTCTCTTCGGCTTCAATCTGGTGTCTCAATGCGAACAGATCGCCATAAAGGGAGATGCTCTTGCGACGCGGACGCTCACCCTCAGCCCAAGCGTTCCATTGAGGCAAGTATTCTTGGAGTGCAGCATCAGCTTTCTGTTTCAAACGTTCTTCTCTTTGCTTTGCATCATGAGTTTTTGCCAATTGAGAATCAGGCGTTGAGTTACGCTGGGCAATCCAGGTAATCAGATGGCCTTCATCCAGTGCGAAAGGCTCACCAAACGGGTAAAGTGGAGCCTGGCCGTTAGACATCAAAATTCAGGAAGTAATGGAGATAGTAGTTGATGATTCCGACTCTTTTGGCACGATCACCAGTATCCCCGGAATACCCAGGTTTTTAATCCTTTCAAGATTTATACATGACATCCTGATGTATTTATCACTTTTTTTGATGTGTTGGTATTATTTCGCTATCATCATGTTACGCTGTAATAGCAAAGGAAGAGTTGGTTCGGAGCGGTGTACTCTTGGCATGGCGCTTTAGACCGTAAGGCTCCCGATATACCTGCCGAATGTATATGGCTAAGGGTATTTTTTTTGGAACACCATTGGACGAAGATGTCAACACGCGAAGAAGGATGGAATCATATACACGAAACGATTATTCAGTGCGCCGCAATAGATGCTGTCCAGATCAGTCTAAACGATTTTGATAGAAAGAGTTTCTGTAGCAGAGTGAAGAGAGAGCGAAGAGAGATAGAGTGAGTGTATCCAGCATGAAAAAAATGTATTGGAAAGAATTAGCATAGGAGATTAAATGCAGCACGCAATTATTACAAAAGGTCGATTGGAGTCACCGAGAAGCATTATTCTGGATGAAGATATTCCTTATAATGGGGATTCGTTTGAAATTATCATCATCAATAATACGGCGGTAAAAGAAAGATCTTCCAGAAAAGTTGGAACTCTGAAAGGGAAAATACATATCAAAGATGATTTTGATGAGCCACTTGATGACTTCAGGGAATATATGGAATGAAGATACTCATCGATACCCACGCATTGCTCTGGTTTTTCAGTAATCATGATGACTTATCGGAAAAAGCAAGAAAAGCAATTGAAAATTCAAGCAATGATGTTTTTGTAAGCATTGCAAGCTTTTGGGAAATTTCTATTAAACTGAGTTTATCAAAAATTGCTATGGATATTCCCTTTGAATTGTTTTTTGAGGAGGTGGAAAAACTGGATATCAGCATCTTAAACGTAAAGAAAGAACATTTAATTTGCTTGAAAGAACTTACTTTTATTCATAGAGACCCATTCGACAGAATGATTGCATGTCAATCCATCGTTGAAGATTATACTCTTGTATCTATTGATAAGATTTTTGATAAATATAAAATAAAAAGAGTTTGGTAATTATTATTTTGGGAGCAGGGAATTGTTTTTTTTCTGTTTGATTTTCAATTTTTCGTTACATCTTATTCGCGTTTCCCCAAGCTCTCTGCCAACATGGATGTTACAAGAGAGTTCATGCTGACACCCTCTTTTTTTGCTCTCATAACCAAACGGGAATGAATGGTTTTAGGAACCCTTTGAATAAACTTGCCACTATACGTGCCGCCACTACCTGGTTCTGGAACAGGCATGTTCAAGCTTTCCAGGGCAGCAATTGTTTCTTGTAAGGCATCCATACCATTTTCAATTGCTTCCGCTATTGTTTCGCCATCTGAAATACATTCAGAAAAGTCAGTAAATGAAATCATATAGCCACCACCCTCTTCTTTTGAGAGGGGACGAATTTCAAATGGGTATTTGCTTAAATTTTTCATAGCTCAATCCATTATAAAATCAACAAATTTCTTGATGTATATCGGTTTAATTGGCCTATGAGCAGGTACAGGTAACGTCCGACCATCAGTGCGTATAAAAACGACGTGACTTGTACCACGTTGTCGCCATTCAATATTGTAAGCGCTGGCAACGGTTTTCAGATTATCAATCCGCCAATCAAGGGGATTGTTTTGCATCTGCTGGAGGATTTTATCTGCTTTGCTCACAAGATGAATGATACTAAATGTGATATCATGATGCAAGTGGGGAAAAGAAAATGAAGAGATTTATTTGGTCTTTCAGCTTTTAATTCCATAAAATATTTTGCCGCTGGAACTGATTTCAGTGTAGATGCTGTATCGTTTCCTGAGGCGGGTCGGCATAGTACTTCCAGAAGCGTTCATTTATCAACGATTTCACCATGAACCCACAACTCATGTTCACTAATATCGATATCCTTTCGCCAAACAACCGCGTAGCAACCCACATCCACTCTCACAGCTCTGAACAGTGCTGCGTTGCTCAATGGTGCAAACATCTCCTTCTCAAGCAAGGGATTAATGTCGTAGGTTTTCTTCTGATGATTATCTAATTCAACGAGAAGTGAATGATCATCAATTGCTATTGCGCTTATGATTTTTGGATGATTCATCATGCTCATAAGGGTTATATATTGGGTCAGTCTGACTCTCAGGGTTACGGGGAACGGGTTGAAAGCTATTTGTTGCATCGAAACAGTTTGTCGCTGTTCCTGCAAAAGAACGTATCAGTAGTTGTTTGACAGGAGGATGATTTGCAAAAACGGTGTACCAAACAGAAAAGAATCCGTTCTGAGTAGCAAAATCTACAATGTCTTGTGTTGTTTTTTTGCCAGCTTCATATTCAGATAAATACTTTATTGCCCACTCCCATGCAAGTCTTCTATGTCTCCATCGTTTGTCATTTTGACTCTGCTTTGGATACTTTTTATTACCAGGATACTTATCGAGGCCAACCAGGTTAAGCATGTTTTCTGCATGTGTCCGAGAAATGCCCGTCGGTGCAGGATTTACTGTGATAAGTCCACCTTCTTTATAGGAAAACGACAGAAAGGTGTTGTATCAAATGGGGGAAATGCATTGTTGTGAAATCAACGGGTTTATTTGATTTGCCACCTTTGCCATTACATTTACCACAGGCCAGCAGAAAGTTATCCCAATCGTGAGCTAATGTGTCGTCTTGATCTTGAGAAATAACGTGTTCGATTTCAAGATCAGAACTGAAAACCTCGCAGTAACTACAATAAGATCCGAGATTTGCCTCAAGGTCATTATTAGCCTTGGTATAAGGTTTATATGATTTAAGGCTTCCTTTTTCCTGGGGCCATGCTGCTTTGATTACTGGTCTCATAGCCCTTTCACTTTTCTTTCGATTTTTAATGCGGCAACAAAAGCTGGATCTTCACCAAATAACTCTTCAAGTTCATTCAGCCTGTTTCTGAGTTGTTGTGTTTTATCATCAGTATCACTTGTTTTTCCAGCTTCGATAAGCGTGTAATACTCTTCAGCAACACTCTGCATCTCTAAAAATTCAATACTTCTTGGCATATTTTCAACACCCATTTCGTTTGCTGCCACCTCTTCAATACTTTTTCTGAACGGGTCGCCATCTTTCTCGATATCTTCATCAAGAATTATAAGCTCTTCTGATTTAAGTGACTGAACGATGAATGGCGAATGTGTCGTAACAACAAATTGAATTTCAGGAAAAGCCGTTTTTAAATCATGAACTACATGCTGTTGCCAGTTAGGGTGAAGATGAAGGTCTATTTCATCAATCATCACAATACCTTTCGTCTCTGAAATTGCTTTGTCATTCTTGTATCCATTCAGCACCACGCAGCGGTATGCAATTTCGGCCACCATTGCGGTGAAATAGTGAATGCCATCACTATGAAGACTCAGAGGGAGTAATCCGGTTTCGTCATTATCAATGTTGATTTTTACCCATAATTCACCATTTATAAACTCAATGTGTGTTATAAAAGGGTTAGCTTTTGTAACTGCTGCAAAAAATGCCTCTTTAGTATTCGGATATTCTTTGCCTTGATCAACCAGGTGATCATAAGTTCCAAGCCACTCTTCATAATGAAATTTAACAGCTTTCATCTCTTCCCAATCCTGATAGCCTTCCTTAAAAAGCTGCCTACCTAATCGCTGAATGCGGCTTTTCCTCGTAACTCGCCCGGCACCAACTGCCCGGGTTATACCGAAAAATGCTATCACTGGTAAATCAACCTTATCATCAGATTCTTTCTGTACTCGATGATATTTTTCAAGAGAAATATTTCTGATAGCACCTACATCAGCATTAGTCGATGTGGTTGAGCTGCTGCCTTCAAGCCACTGCCGACGCCATGTAATGGTATTATCAAAATCAGGGAAAGAGCCTTCAGTTTCTATTTTTACAGGAAATTGTTGGAGGAGCAACTTGCCTGATTCAATAATCCTTATCTCGTCTTTTTGAATATGACGTGATTTAACTTCGGGTATTGTGAGAAAGTAAGAACCGCATGCAATTCTCAGAGCGTGAAGAATTGTTGATTTACCTTTTCCATTCACACCAATAAATGCTGTGAAATCAGGATTCAGATAAAAAGTTTTTTCGCTACCAATGTTTCTGAAATTCTGTATAGTGATACGTTGTATATTCATCAGATAAGGTTCTTAGTTCTTAATGAATTTGATTCTTGGTTAGAAAATTCTTTTCGACTTTATCAGTTTGACCGATAGATATAAGCATCCTCAATAAAAGAACCATTGATAGCATTTCTTGAAAATCTTATACCAGCATTTCCTTCTGATTTAATTGCACATTTCAAAAGTTGCACAATTTTATCGGCGGTGTTGGTTACAGTGATATCATGTGTTGATAGTATCTCTTCATCTTCAGAAGCAAAATTATTGGCATTAATGACTTTTCTATAATATTCACGAGGTCCTAAGTCTGTAACTAACGGTGAAGCAAGGATAAGTTTCCAGCCTCTATCTTCTTCATTATAAAGCCAAAATGCGCTTGTTAGTTGAGCATTTTCAGTATCAAGCCTTTCAATAAGCGTTAATCCGGCTTTAATCATTTCATTTGAAAGTATTTCTCTTACCAAAATTTCTTTAGCCATATCAAAATTCCTGATTGTGTGTTAGTAATTGCTTCGTAGAGGTCTTTTGCGGCATTTGCTTCGATAGCGTTGTTATATCGAGAGGTTTCATTCCAATCTTTTGCAATAGACCAATTAACACTGGTGTCCAACTGTTGAAAAATAATATTCCTGTAACATACAATAATAAAATGGAATACGGAGTTTTTTTGCCGTCACCGACTTGAAAATATCTGTTATCTTCGATCATTTCATAATTATTCAACAAGGAATGATCGAT
>CAIPMW010000066.1 GCA_903866255.1 uncultured Chlorobiaceae bacterium
ATGTGGATCAGGGGGCGGATTACTATGAAGAGCAATACCAGAAAAAAGTTTTCAAGAACTTGAAACGAACGGCAGAATCATTTGGATATACCCTGATGAAGAAGGAACAAACTATTTCGGCAGCATGAGTTTCTTAGGAAATTTAATTAGATTCCGGTTTTTCCCGTTGAGAGGCCTTCGGCCGTCAGAGTCAAGTACCTGTTGAATTGCCCTGCACAGCCCCTGTTCTTTACCTGCTTTATCAACACACCTATTCCAGGACAAGAGGTTTATCATGGACGCGGTACACTCCGAAAACATTGTTTATGGCAGAAATGCCGTCCTTGAGCTTCTTCAGCAAAAGCCCGAGAGCATTGAAAAGATCTATTTTCAGTTCAACACCTCTCATCCAAAACTCAAGGAAATTGTTATCACGTCGCGACGTCTGAAGCTTGTCAGCGGCAAGGCACGGCTCGAAAAGCTCTCGGATATTGCAGGCACCACGAAACACCAGGGGGTCTGTGCGCTCATCAGCGCCGTCACCTACTATTCGCTTGAAGAGGTTCTTGCAAATCCCCGCAACACCTTCCCGCTTTTTGTGGTGCTGCAGGGGCTGGATGATCCGCACAATATCGGGGCAATTATCAGAACCGCCGAAGCCGTGGCGGCCGATGCGGTGGTGCTTGTTGAGGGTAAGGGGGCGCCGGTGAATGCGGTTGTCCATAAAGCGGCTGCCGGAGCGCTCTCCCATATCAGGATTTGCAAAGTGAAAAGTCTGGTGCGTGCTCTGGAGTTTCTGCATCAGTGCAATGTCCAGGTTATCGCTGCCGACATGGATGCCGAGCTGAACTATACCGATGCGGATATGAAAATAGCGACGGCCATCGTCCTTGGCATGGAGGGAAGCGGACTGGCGCCGGAGGCGGTCAAATTCTGTGACCATGTTGTGCGGATTCCGATGGCAGGCTGCGTTGAATCGCTCAATGTCAGTGTCACCGCCGGGGTGCTGCTCTACGAGGCAATGAGGCAGCGACTTGCGTAACTTGCCCTGCCCTTTGATTTGAAGGGATTCCAAAAAATAGTACCTTGAGCATCATTAAATAGTACACAACAAACTCCATCAACACACATTCTCTCTTTTGACCATGACTATTCCTGACGCTCTTCGCTATACCAAAGACCACGAATGGATTACACTGCTTGAAGATGGCAGTACTGCTCTGGTTGGTATCACTGACTTTGCCCAGCACGAACTTGGCGATATTGTTTTTGTAGAGCTGAAATCGGCAGGAACCACTCTCAAGGAGCATGAGGTGTTCGGGACGGTTGAGGCGGTCAAGACGGTCGCCGATCTCTTTGCTCCGGTTGCCGGTGAAATTCTTGAGGTGAACACCGGGCTTGACAATGCTGAAATTGTCAATCAGGATCCCTATAACACAGGTTGGCTGATCAAGCTGAAAGTTGCCGATCCTGCCGCAGTCGCGGCACTGCTTGATGCCGGGGCATACCGTCAGTTGACCGGGGAGTAATCTATGCCGTTTATCGTCAATACTGCGGATGAGAGAGAGGCGATGCTTCGTGCCACAGGTGCCAGCTCCTTTGATGATCTTCTTGCCGATATCCCTGAAGAGATTCGCCTGAAGAGGGTGCTTGACCTTCTTCCAGCCGTGGATGAGCTTCAGGTGCGCAAACTTCTCGAAGGGCTTGCGGCGGCTAACCGGAGCACCTCCGACTACGTCAGCTACCTGGGCGGCGGCGCTTATGACCATTTTATCCCTGCGGCGATCAAGAGCATTGTCTCCCGCAGCGAATTTTATACCGCCTACACTCCTTACCAGGCGGAGGTTTCACAGGGAACCCTGCAGGCGATCTACGAATACCAGAGTCTGATATGCCGTCTTTATGAGATGGATGTCACCAATGCCTCCATGTATGACGGTGCGACGGCTCTTGCCGAAGCGGTGTTGATGGCGATGAATGTGACCGGTCGAAGTCAGGTGGTGGTGGCAGGCAAGCTGCATCCCTGGAACAGCACTGTCCTGAAAACCTACCTTGAAGCTTCGGGCCATGAGGCGGTCATTCAGAATGTGCTTCAGGATGGTGCAGGCGATCTTGCCTCACTCAAAGCGCTGGTGAACGAGAGTGTTGCCGCCGTTGTGGTTCAGCAACCCAACTTTTATGGCTGCCTTGAGGATGTTGAGGCTATTGGCACCATTGCTCATGCAGGGGGAGCGCTCTTTGTGGTCTCCTCTGATCCCCTCTCTCTGGGTCTGCTTGCAGCCCCGGGCAGTTATAGAGCTGATATTGCGGTGGGTGAAGGTCAGCCACTCGGCTCGCCGCAGAGTTTCGGTGGCCCCTACCTTGGTCTGTTCAGCGTCAAGCAGCCGTTGGTTCGCAAGATTCCGGGTCGTCTGGTCGGTATGACGAAGGATCGTGATGGAGAGGATGGCTTTATTCTCACGCTCCAGACTCGCGAGCAGCACATTCGTCGCGAAAAAGCAACCTCAAATATTTGCAGTAACCAGGCCCTCAATGCGCTTCAGGCCGCAGTCTATCTTTCGCTGCTTGGTAAAGAGGGGCTTCGTGAGGTTGCCGCCCAGTCGGCACAGAAGGCGCACTATTTGGCAGGAAAGATTGCTGCAATACCAGGCTTTTCATTGAAGTATTCGTCGCCTTATTTCAGGGAGTTTGTGGTTGAAACACCCATTCCTGCCGCAATTGTGGTCGAGCGGATGCTCGAGCAGAAGATCTTTGCCGGTTATGATCTGTCGGCTCATGGTGAGACCGGGCTGCTGGTTGCCGTGACGGAGAAACGGAGCAAGGCGGAGCTCGATGGTTTTGTGGCCGGGCTGGCCGGGTTGTTGTAGGGTTGTTTTTTATAGGAGGTATGGGAGTTATAAGTTTTTCAGCTCCCTTCGCAAGGTTGGGAGCTGAAAAAGGGGATGATGTTAGATGAGGCCGAGGGTTTTTAGCTCCTGGTCGATGATCTTTTTGTTCTCTGGTGAGAGTGGCACCAGTGGCAGGCGGTAGTTCTCTTCAATCATACCCATGCGGGCGAGGGCGTACTTGATCGGCACAGGGTTGCTCTCAATAAAGTTCAGTTTTAACAGCTTGCGATAGCGGCGGTTGATTGAGCGAGCCTCTTCGAGGTCGTTCCGTTTGACCGCTTCAATAAGTTGCTTGATCTGCTGTGGTATCTGGTTTGCCGCAACCGAGATTGCGCCATCTCCACCCATTGCCATAAAGGGGAGAATCAGCGAATCCTCACCCGTCAGCACCGAAAAGTGGGCAGGGCGCTCCTCCAGAAGTTCAGAGATCTGGCTGATATTTTCCGAAGCCTCCTTGACCGCAGCAATATTTTCAAAGTCGCGGGCAAGCCTGAGGATAGTTGATGCCGTCACATTGCAGCCGGTTCTCCCCGGAACATTATAGATGATAATCGGCACCGAAACAGCCTCGGCAATATGGCGGTAATGCTGGTACATCCCCTCCTGCGACGGCTTGTTATAATAGGGTGCAACCGAGAGAAGTGCGGCAGCTCCAGCCTTTTCAGCATTTTTGGCCAGTTCAACAGCGTGCTTTGTATCGTTGGTACCAGCTCCTGCCGCCACCATAACCTTTCCTGCCGCCTCATCCTTAACGGTTCGGATAATTTTCGCCTGCTCCTCACCAGAGAGCGTGGGCGACTCACCCGTTGTGCCGCAGGTGATAATAATGTCGGTTCCTGCCTCAAGGTGAAACTGCACCAGCCTCCGCAAGGCATCGGTATCTATTGATCCGTCCCGCGCAAAGGGTGTCACCAGCGCAACGGCGGATCCTGAAAGGTATCGTGTGGACATAGGTTTTTATCCCGGTAGTATTGGAAAACGTTCAGCTCCTCCAGAGAACTGGTGCAATGCCTGCTCTTGCTCTCCATAAGAGAGACAATATACAGAGAAAGGTAATTTGTAAAACCGATTTTCCCCCAAAAAAAGAAAACTCCTGTCAGAAAGCCATCATTCCGGAAAACCAACTCCAGGAACTGCGCTGTATTCAATGCTGTCAATACAGACAATGATGCAAAAAAATCCTGCGGGTATCCTGAATAACAAGCCGTGGCTTGCAGGCCAGCTCCTCCTGATGCATACTATTTGACAACCTTCCCTTCAAAAAGCTCAGGATCAACGCTGGTACCATAAAGATAGGTTCCCCAGTGAAGGTGGGGCGCTGTTGAGATGCCCGTGTGGCCGACGTTGCCGATAACCTCACCAGCCTCAACCAGTTGCCCTTCATAAACGGAAATGGCCGACAGATGCATATAGATCGAAACAAGGCCTTGTCCGTGATTGATGACGACCGTGTTACCGTGCACCTTAAATCCTTCGTCAACGCTCCCTGTCAGAATCACAAGACCCCTGGCGGTGCTTTGTGCCGCTGTGCCCTGTGGAGCTGCAATGTCTATGCCCTTATGATAACTCTCTACCGGGCCTCCGTTGTAAGAGCGCTTCACTCCAAAAAGGCTGCTGGTACGACCGGCAGCCGGTCGAAGAAAAAGTCCGACAAAAAGTTGTTCGGGACTTTCGGTGTGCAGCGCAGCTTTTACCCTTGCTTTTTCAATCTCCGTTGCCTTGAGCTCCGCTTTCAAGGAGTCAAGCGCAATCTGCTGGATGGAACGATTGTTTGCCGCTACGGTTATTGACCTCTTCTGTTCAAAGGCACCTGATCGAAGCAGCAGTATATAACTCCCCGGCAAGGTGAGATTTTCGACTGGCAAAAGCGCACTCCATGAACTGTCGGCCTGGCGAAACATCCTGTATGAACGCTCCATGAACCACAGCGCCGGTTCTTCAGGTGCGCCGGTGACCATTATGGTAAAATACTGCCCTTGCTCCCTCTGCTCATGATCAACACTCAGCAGCATCGGCTCTTTTCCCGATCCGGCAGCAACCGACGCCAGCATTATCAGGAGAAGCAGCGGCAAAAAAAGGTTCGGAATTTTCATGAAAAGTACGCTCAGTGAAAAGGAAGACGGTACAGTGTTTCGTTTCGCTGATTTTTTATCACCATCCACCCGTGATGAAGTTCTGCCATACCACAGATGAATCGGGGATGTTCGTGCCTATTCACAAAAGCCGGAAAGACAACAAAGTGAACACCGTGGTACAGTGCATAGCCCCCATAATGATAATGGCCACTCAGACAAGCCTGGACATTGGAAAAAGAGGTAATCAGCTCGGCAATCCAGGCATGGTTCCAGAGCAGGCCATGTTTATGGTCAGTGGTCTCGGGGAGCAACGGAAAGTGACAAAAAACAATAACCCTCTCCCCAAAACGCTCAGCCCCCTCAAGCTCCCTTGTCAGCCACAAACTCTGCTGGATGCCAACGGCTCCACAATAGTCATGCAGCTCGGGATGTGCACGAAAAAGCGCAAGAATCCGGCAATCTTCCGGCGTCTCAGGCGTACGGAGCACTGAAACATCCATCCCGTCAAGCACAATACATCGGAACCCCTCAACAGAAAATGAATAAAAGGGATCGTGTAACCCAAGCGCCTCCAACAGTGCCTGCCGGGGCAGGGCAAGACAGTGGTTGCCAATCACATGACGAATGTCGCCCGAAAACTCTTTGAGTAGAGAGAGTACCTGCTGAAGCTCATCCCCTTTATGCATCTCACTCCCCTGAATCAGGTCGCCGAGCTGCATCACAACATCGACATCGTTATCGCGCCAGCAATCAAGGCACAAACGAAGCTCCGCCGATGCTGCTGGCCAACTCTCCGCCGAACAATGGATATCTGTGATGAGGCCGATGCGAAGCAACGGATTATTGCCGGTGATCTCCATCAGTCACCAAATTCAGAGAGATATTTTTCCATGAACTCATCGAGATCACCATCAAGTACCGTTTCCACATCAAACCGCTCGTAGTTGGTGCGATGATCCTTGATGCGCCGATCGTCGAGCACATAGCTTCGTATCTGGCTTCCCCACTCAATTTTTTTCTTTTTGCCCTCAATCTCCCGTTTTTTTGCCTCCTCTTCATCCCGCTGCCGCTGATAGAGCTGCGCCATCAGCATTTTCATGGCACGCTCCCTGTTCTGGAACTGTGACCGCTCCTCCTGGCAACCGACCACAATTCCCGTGGGAAGGTGCTTGATGCGAACCGCAGTCTCAACCTTGTTGACGTTCTGACCACCCTTGCCACCACTACGAAAGGTCGAAAGCTCAAGATCCTCCTTGCGGACCTCAATTTCAACATCAGGTGGAGCTTCAGGATAGGTAAAAACACTGGCAAAGGAGGTGTGGCGCCTCGCGTTGGAGTCGAAAGGAGAGACGCGAACCAGTCGGTGAACTCCATTTTCAGCTTTCAGGTAACCGTAAGCGTAAGGCCCCTCAATTTCAAGCGTTGCGGTTTTAATACCTGCACCGTCACCCTCCTGATAGTCGTCGGTATATAGCTTGAACCCCTTGCGCTCAGCCCACCGCATGTACATCCGGTAAAGCATCTCCGCCCAGTCCTGTGCCTCCGTGCCGCCTGCCCCGGCGTGGATGGTGATCATGGCGTTGCCTGCATCATCTTTTCCGGAAAGCATGTTCCTGAACTCAATCGCAGCAATATCCTCCTCAATCGAGGCTATTGACGAAGCAAGCTCCTCACCAAAAGATTCATCTTCAAGCTCTAAGGCAATGTCGAACTCATCCTGGCAAAAGCGTGCCTTCGCTGCTATCTTTTCGTACCCTTCGGTCCAGGATTTATTTTCATTCAGCTCCTTCAGCACCCTGTTTGCAGCTTTCTGATCGCTCCAGAAAACCGGATCGCTGGTCATTTTTTCAAGATCATCAATTTTTTCCTTGCGCTGATCGACGTCAAAGATACCCCCGTAACTGTTCGAGGCGACGATGAATCTCCTGCAGTCTTTCTTTTTGTGGTTCAAACATGCTCTTTATCTCCCTATGGTTGTAAACGTATCTCCGCGTTAAAAGAACAATTTTTTTCATGAGAAATCAAAAACAGTCCAACAGATTGAATAATTTGATGGTGTCATTCAAATATGGAGGATATCGACGCAAAAAAGTAAAGGAGTTTTCATATTTTGCCCTTTGTCAAGAAAAACAGAAAGCAGAACAAGACGGCAAAGCCGGAGTAACTGCTTTACAGACGGGCCCCCACGGACAGTAAACCAGAGATATTGATGATGAATACTTCATTCCAGCACGCGTATCCACAGTTTGGCAATCATAAGTTTGACGGACGTCAACGAGTTGTCATCGAAAATATTTCGCCTGAACTTGACGGGGGTAAATACGCTGCAAAAGGGGTGGCAGGTCAGCATGTTCCCGTTGAGGCCGACATTTTTGTAGACGGTGCCGACACTATTACTGCCCGAATTTGCTCCCGACCGGCCGGAAGTGCGGGTTGGGAACACTCACCAATGGAATCTATTGGTAATGACCGCTGGAAAGGATCGTTCATGGTCGATTTTCCCGGACCTTATGAATACACGATTGAGGCGCAGGTTGACCATTTTCAGACCTGGAAAAAGGGACTGGTCAAAAAAATTGATGCGGGCCAGAATGTATCACTCGACCTTCAGATTGGCGCTCTTCTTGTCGAGAAAGGTGCCGCAAGGGCCGGGAAGGGTGATGCGAAACAACTCACGCGTTTTGCCAAAAAGCTCTGCGCAGATGACCCCGTTGCTGCCACAACAGCAGCGCTCAACGACCAGCTCAACAGCCTGATGGATCGCTACCCTGATACAACCTGTACAACAACCTTCGACAAAATACTTCGCCTGACTGTTGAGCAGCATAAGGCCGGGTTCAGCTCATGGTATGAAATATTCCCCCGCTCATGGTCTGCTGTTGCAGGAAAACATGGCACCTTCAACGATTGCCGCCGCCTGCTGCCGATGATTGCCGGAATGGGATTCAATGTTATCTATCTGCCACCAATTCATCCGATAGGCCATACTAAACGTAAAGGCAAAAACAATGCACTTGTTGCCGCTCCCGGTGAACCAGGAAGCTGCTGGGCTATCGGCAACAGTGATGGAGGGCACAAATCGGTTCACCCTGAACTCGGCACTCTCGAAGATTTTACTGATTTTGTGGTCGAAGCGGAGGATAACGGAATTTCAGTAGCCCTTGATATTGCCTTTCAGTGTTCACCCGATCACCCTTACGTGGAAAAACACCCGCAGTGGTTTACCTGGCGTCCGGATGGCACCGTTCAGTTTGCAGAAAACCCGCCCAAGCGATACGAGGATATTCTCCCGATTAACTTTGAGTCTGAGGACTGGCAGAATCTCTGGATTGAGCTGAAAAGCATTTTCCTTTTCTGGATCAGCAAGGGTGTCAAAATTTTCCGGGTCGATAACCCTCATACCAAGGCCTTCTCTTTCTGGGAGTGGGCAATTGCGTCAATAAGAGAAGAGCATCCCGATACCGTTTTTCTGGCCGAAGCATTTACCCGTCCGAAACTGATGGCCCGACTTGCCAAAATTGGCTTCAGCCAGTCATACAGCTATTTTACCTGGCGCAACACCAAGTATGAACTGCAGGAGTACGTCACCGAGCTTACCTCATCGCCACTGAAACATTTCATGCGGGCAAACTTCTGGCCGAATACGCCTGATATTCTCCACGAAGAGCTGCAAAAGGGCGAGCGGGAGAAGTTTATTATCCGTCTGGTACTTGCCTCAACACTCTCGGCTAACTTCGGCATGTACGGCCCGGCCTACGAGCTTTGCGAACATCTCCCCATGGCAGAAGGGAAAGAGGAGTACCTCAACTCCGAAAAATATGAGATCCGGCAGTGGGATCTTGACCGTCCGGGCAATATTCGGGCTGAAATTACCCGTATCAACCGAATCAGAAAAGAGAATCACGCCCTGCAGCAGACCAGCAATATCGCGTTTGTCCGCACTGAAGCTTCGCCAGGCAATGAGCACGATAAGCTGATGGCTTATGTCAAACAGTCGGATGAGGGCAACAATATCATTCTGACCGTAGTCAATCTTGATCCGTCACGCACACAGAGTGGATGGCTCAGGTTCCCGCTTGAACGTTTCGGCCTTTCGCACCTGCATCAGTTCAACGTTGAGGATCTGCTCAACGGCAATCATTACCAATGGAATGGCGAATGGAACTTTGTCGAGATAAACCCCAGGAGCATGCCTGCGCACATTTTCAGGGTAACGCTTGCCTGATCTTTTATTGCTAATTATAAGTAACTCTTTATACTTTAACGAACTCAACATGTATCAACCCGAACCGCTCTGGTACAAAGACGCTATTATTTACGAAGCGCATGTCAAGACATTCTATGACAGCAACAATGACGGTGTAGGCGATTTTCAGGGATTGCGCCAGAAACTGGGCTATCTGCAGAGTCTTGGCATAACCGCTATCTGGATCCTCCCCTTTTATCCCTCACCCCTTCGTGATGACGGATACGATATCGCAGACTACATGAGCGTCAATCCCGATTATGGAACTCTGGAAGATTTCCGGCAGTTTCTGGATGAAGCGCACAGCCTTGGCCTGAAGGTGATTACTGAACTTGTCGTTAACCACACCTCCGATCAGCACGCCTGGTTCCAGAGCGCAAGAAAAGCCCCGGCAGGATCACCCGAACGTAACTTCTACGTCTGGAGTGATGACCCCAACAAATACTCAGAGACACGCATTATCTTTCAGGATTTCGAGGACTCCAACTGGACCTGGGACGCTGTTGCCGGTCAATATTACTGGCACCGCTTCTACCACCACCAGCCTGATCTGAACTTTGAAAATCCGGCCGTTCATGACGCGCTGCGCAACGTGCTTGATTTCTGGCTTGGCATGGGTGTTGACGGTATGCGGCTTGATGCCGTTCCCTATCTCTACGAAGAGGAGAACTCCAACTGTGAAAATCTTCCCCGGACCTACGAATATCTGAGAGGGCTGCGGGCTTACGTTGACGAGCACTACCCCAATCGCATGCTGCTGGCTGAAGCTAACCAGTGGCCTGAAGATTCAGCCGCCTATTTCGGCACCGGCGACCTCTGCCACATGAACTTCCATTTTCCTCTGATGCCACGCATGTATATGGCCGTGGCCACCGAAGATCGCTTCCCGATTCTTGATATTCTTGAACAGACACCTGAAATTCCGGAAAGCTGCCAATGGGCATCATTCCTGCGTAACCACGACGAATTAACTCTGGAAATGGTGACCGACGAGGAGCGCGACTACATGCGCCGCGTCTATGCCAACGATCCAAAGGCTCGCATCAACCTCGGTATACGCCGCCGCCTTGCCCCGCTCATGTCGAACGACCGCCGCAAGATTGAGCTGATGAACATCATGCTGCTCTCCCTTCCCGGCACTCCGGTACTCTATTATGGCGACGAGATCGGAATGGGCGATAACTTCTATCTTGGCGACCGCGACGGCGTGCGCACACCCATGCAGTGGAACTCAGACAGAAATGCAGGCTTTTCGCGCGCCAATCCACAGCGGCTCCAGTTGCCCGTCATTATTGACCCGGAATACCACTACGAAGCGGTCAACGTCGAGGTTCAGGAGAGTAATGTCAACTCTCTGCTCTGGTGGATGCGCCACACCATCTCCACGGCCCACCGCTACAAATCGCTCAGCCGTGGCACTATTGAGTTTTTGGAGGTCAGCAATCCGAAAGTGCTGATTTTTATACGCCAGTTTGAGGATGAGACCATCCTCTCCATCATCAACCTCTCAAAAAATGCCCAGGCCGTAACAATTGACCTCTCCCGTTTTGATGGCTCTATTCCCGAAGAGGTCTTCAGCCTGAACCGCTTCCCGAAGATCAGGAAAAATCCCTACATGGTCGCCCTTGGCTCTTATGGCTATTTCTGGCTGAAACTGATCAAGGATGCTGAAGAGATCGATACTCGCGGCTCCCTGGAAAAACCGTTTACCACGGTCTCCCGATGGCCAGGCCTCTTTACCGGCAAAAGCAGGGAGAGGCTCGAAACAGAGATTCTGCCACGCTACTACAATGCAAGCCGCTGGTTTGGAGGCAAAGCCCGCACCATCATGCGCATCTCTATCAACGACACCATACCGGTTGCAGGTATGCCAAAAGCAAAGCTCCTGGTGACCGAAGTGCACTACTCCAGTGGTGAAAACGAGCTGTATCAACTGCCGCTGTCCTTTGCGCCTCTCTCGGCAGTCAGCCCCTCCGACGACAACTTCTGTAAAAGAGTTCTCGCCAGAGTGGTTGTTGGCGATGAAGAGGGGTATCTTTGCGACGCAACCTTCGACAACCGGTTCCTGATCCAACTCTACCACCTCGTCACCGGAAAAGAGAAATGGCAGGGAAAAGCAGGTCTTGTCTCGGGCCTCAAGTCCGCAAAGTTCAACCCCGTCGATGGTGTTGAACCTGAGCCCTCCCTGATGGGCCTCGAACAGAGCAACACCTCAATCAGGTTCAAAAACGATCTCTGCCTGAAGCTCTATCGCCGCATTGAATCCGGGGTGTCACCAGAGGTGGAGATGTGCAGCGCACTGAGTAACCACACCTCCTTTACCAATCTGCCCTCTTTCCTGGGCTCCCTGAACTACGACCAGAGTCGCACCAGCCGTTACTCTCTCGGCATTTTGCAGAATTATGTCAAGAATGAAGGTGATGCCTGGCAGCTTTCGCTCGACCAGGTCAAGCGCTACTACGAGAATGTCCTTGCAAAAATACACACGCACCTCTCCTTGCCACCACTGCCTGCGCTGAGTGGCAACCCTGTCAAACTTCCTGAAATCATGCAGGAACTTATTGGTGGATTTTACCTTGGTATGATCGAAAAGCTTGCAGAGCGTACCGCTGAAATGCACCTCTCCCTCGCCTCACTTGAAACGGATACGGCATTCACTCCGGAGCCCTTTACAACGCTCTATCAGCGCTCCATCTATCAGGCAATGTGCGAGCAGGTAAAACGTGCGGTAATTCTGATCCGTCAAATCATGCCGAAATTGGCTGGGGAACAACAGCAGCTCGCCTCTCTTTTTGTCAAAAGAGAAAAACAGGTGCTGCAGCAGTTCGACCCGATCAGAATTGAAAAAATTGACACTCTGAAAATCCGCATTCACGGCGACTACCACCTTGGTCAAGTGCTCTTTACCGGCAAAGACTTTGTTGTCATTGATTTTGAGGGAGAGCCAGCACGCCCGATCTCCGAGCGAAAAATCAAGCGTTCGGTCTTCCGCGATATTTCGGGCATGCTCCGCTCATTCGATTATGCCGCCTTCAACGCCCTGCGCCAGATTGGTGAGGCACTCCGGCCCGAAGATAAGGCTGCGCTTGAACTATGGGCCGATCGCTGGAGCTTCTATGTCGGGCAGCACTTTATCGACAGCTACTTCGAAAAGACCAAAAACAGCAATATTGTCCCAGCAGCCTCAAAACAGCGGGAGCATCTGATGCGTGGCTACCTGATGAACAAGGCAATCTATGAACTCAACTATGAGCTGAACAACCGGCCTGAATGGGCCGCAATTCCGCTTCGCGGCATCCTGAAGATTCTGGAGTCATGAACATCACAGGATTTCCTGAATTTTTATACCGATAAAAAAGCCCTGAAAGGGCGGGATATGCTAACGATGGGTGCAGCCCATCGATGATCTGTCAGGTCGGAATTATGGAGGATACGGCCTTGCGGGATTACGGAGATCGACTGGAGCACTCGCGTAGAGAGACCTGCTCTCAGGACGGTATGCATCCTGATTTCCCGATAATATTATAACGAGGAAGTGCCAAACAGCACAGCAATGTTTCTAATTCCATGAATTATAGGTTATTCGGTAAGGATGTATTG